>NZ_CP024311.1:1723863-2036136 GCF_002944315.1 Rhizobium sp. NXC24 | reverse complement strand
CCGTACCGTCTTTCGCCTTGCCGAAGGTGATGCCCTCGATGTTGTCAGGCGCAAGGCCGAGCGCGCGCAGATCCATGACCTGGGCCTTGCGCACGGGCACGATACGCTGATCGGTCTTCGCCAAGGACGGGATGTTCGAAACATCGGTTGCGCCTTCGAGATCGAACATATTGATGACGGCCGAATTGCCGACATCCTGCGCATAGCCGCGTTCGATCGACAGCACGTGCCGGTCGTCCAGCGCCACGAAATCCGACATGCCGAAATCATTCCAGCCGCCAGGTTTGCCAGCCGCCTGCGGGATCGGCGAGACCGGATAGACATATTGCGCCTTCTGTTCGCCGGTGGCCGCGTCATAGCGGATCAGGCGGGCAAGCGCGCCGTTGGTCAGCGTCGCTATCGGCCCGTCCTGGTAAAGCGCCGATTCCATGCCGACGAGGAGATCGCCGCCGGAGAGAAAGGTCAGGTCCTCGAAAGCCAGATTGTCGCGGATGCCGGTGCTCTTGTCGGCGGTCGGTGCAAAGCCTGCGGGTAGCGGCAGTTCGCGCACGAAGCTGCCGTCGCGATTGGCAACCCGCACGAAAGGCGGCAGCAGCGCCTTGCCGTCGCCTTCGCTGCTCCAATAGATGCCGTCCTTGCCGATGCGGATCGACTCCGAATCCACCGTGCGGGTAGCGAATGGCTGGCCGTTCTTATCTTTCAGCGTCACGTGATCGAGCACCGTCACGCCCTTGAGGCCGGCGGCGCTGACATCGATATCGAGATCGTAGAAGCGCGCTGGTGCCTTTTCGGAGCGGTCGTCGCTGATGGAGACATAATGGCCGGTCGAAGGGTCGAAATCGATGCCGGAGAGACCGCCGACCTCAACGCCGTTTTCCATGAATCCTGTCGGAATGTCGTATTCGCCGAGATAGGAGAGGCTGATACCCGCCTTGCAGTCACCGAAGGGGCAGGGGACATCGATCGTACCGATGTCGGTGGCCTGGGCAGCGGTGGAACCGAAAAAAAGGGCAGCGGCGGCAGTCATCAAAAAGGGCTTCAACATGGCGATATCGTCACATCCGGATCATGAGTTGGCGGGTTCGCAAAGATGCCGCATCTATGCATCCGCCCGTGACGCTTTCGTTACGGATATCGGTCAGTTCGATAAAAATATCGCGAAGTCGCTTTTGCCGCAGCCGGAGACGCAGCCGCTAAATATCCAGATTCTCCGCAAATGCCGCACGCTCCTGGATAAAGCGGAAACGGGCATCCGCCTTGGTGCCCATGAGATTGTCGACGGCTTCGCGCGTGCCCTCGAAATCCACCTCGTCGATCTCGACACGCAAGAGCGTACGTCTCGCCGGGTCCATCGTCGTTTCCTTGAGCTGGGCAGGAAGCATTTCGCCAAGGCCTTTAAAGCGGCTGATCTCGACCTTACCTTTGCCTTTGAACTCGGTCTCCATCAGCTCCAGCCGATGGGCGTCGTCGCGGGCGTAGATGGATTTCGACCCCTGCGTGATCTTGTAGAGCGGTGGCACGGCCAGGAAAAGGTGGCCTCCACGGATCAGCTCGGGCATTTCCTGATAGAAGAATGTAATTAGCAGCGAGGCGATATGGGCGCCGTCGACGTCGGCATCGGTCATAACGACGATGCGCTGATAACGAAGGTCCTCTTCGCGATATTTCGAGCGCGTGCCGCAGCCGAGCGCCTGGACGAGATCGGCGATCTGCTGGTTGGCGGAGAGCTTCTCGCGGCCGGCGCTGGCGACGTTGAGGATCTTGCCGCGCAGCGGCAGGATCGCCTGGTTCGTGCGGTTGCGCGCCTGCTTGGCGGAGCCGCCAGCCGAATCACCTTCGACGAGGAAGAGTTCGGCGCCTTCGGCGGTATTCTGCGAACAATCGGCGAGCTTGCCCGGCAGGCGCAGCTTGCGCACCGCCGTCTTGCGGTTGACTTCCTTCTCCTTGCGGCGGCGCAGGCGCTCCTCGGAACGCTCGATCACCCATTCCAGCAGCTTTTCGGCTTCGGCCGGATTGTCGGTGAGATAATGATCGAAGGGATCGCGCAATGCATTTTCGACTATGCGCTGCGCCTCGACGGTCGCGAGCCTGTCCTTGGTCTGGCCGACGAATTCCGGTTCGCGAATGAAGATGGAAAGCATGCCGACGCCGGAGATCATCACGTCGTCGGTGGTGATACCCGCCGCGCGCTTGTTCTGCGTCATCTCGGCATAGTTCTTCAGCCCCTTAGTGAGCGCGATGCGCAGGCCCGCTTCATGCGTGCCGCCTTCGGGGGTTGGAATGGTATTGCAATAGGAATGGATCTGCGGGTCGCCGCCGTACCAAGTGATCGCCCACTCCAGCGAACCATGGCCGCTTGCCTTCTCCGACTTGCCGGCGAAAATCTCGCGCGTGACGGTGAACTCGTTGCCCATCGTCGCCTTGAGGTAATCCTTCAGACCGCCGGGGAAGTGGAAGACGGCCTTTTCCGGAACATCGGAGCCTCCATGCACCAATTCCGGATCGCAGCTCCAGCGGATCTCTACGCCGCCGAAAAGATAGGCTTTGGACCGCGCCATACGGAAGACGCGGGCAGGATCGAACTTGGCATGCTCGCCGAAGATCTGCGGATCGGGATGGAAGCGCACGCGGGTGCCGCGACGGTTATGGACATCGCCGAGTTCTTCCAGCCCGCCCTGGGGCAGGCCACGCGAAAAGCGCTGGCGATAGAGCTTGCGATTGCGCGCCACCTCGACTTCGAGATCATCGGACAGCGCATTGACGACAGACACGCCGACGCCGTGCAGACCGCCCGAGGTCTCATAGGCCTTGCCGTCGAATTTACCGCCGGCATGCAGCTTGGTCATGATGACTTCGAGCGTCGACTTGCCCGGCACCTGCGGATGGTTTTCGACCGGAATGCCGCGGCCATTGTCGGTGACGGTCAGATAGCCCTGCTGGTCGAGATACACGTCGATGAAATCGGCATGGCCGGCGACGGCCTCGTCCATGCAATTGTCGATGACTTCGGCGAAGAGATGATGCAACGCCTTCTCGTCCGTGCCGCCGATATACATGCCGGGGCGCATGCGCACCGGCTCCAGCCCTTCGAGAACGCGGATCGAATTCGCCCCATATTCCTCGGCAGTCGAGGTGGCCGGCGCAGGGCGCGGGGCAGGGGCGGCCACAGGCTTTTCAGCCTTGACGACCGGCTTGTCCGCCGCTTCCGGTTTCGGCGAAAGGGGCAGTCCGGAGAAGAGATCGTTGCTGTTATCCATGGAACTGTTCAGATTTGTCCTTGAAGGGGTCATACCCCAAAATCACCGCATTTGCCGTCAGTTTCGCGAATCACCGTGATTCTGCCAGAAACGACGCGCGAGCGCGATGGCACCCCGGTAACGGGGCAAATTCGGAAAAAAGATTTGCGTTGCCGGGCGGCGAATGGCAAGCCCGTGGGCCTATCGAGGGAAGTGTCCGCATGCGAATGTCCACAGCTCATTTGTCGATTTTAGCAGCAATTGCGGCGTTTTTGCCGCTAGCAGCCGCGTCGGGTGCCGCCGCAGAGGCCTTGAAGCCTTTCAAGGATGACCTGTTTTCCAATCAGACGGTCCTCGAAAGCCATGACAATGGTGCTTTCCAGACGATCGACTACCAGGAAATGCGGGACATCAACGGCCGCGACGAGGTGCCGGAACGGCGCGTCAAGCCGGCCTATGTCGCCACCGGCGTGCGATGGAAAGCGCAAGAGGACGAAACTTTGCCGCTCGGCGACCGCAAGCTCGACGTGACCCGCATCGGCCCGGCATCCAAGCAGGCCTTCACAGTGATCTTCATCCACGGCCGCGGCGGCGACCGCAGGCTGGGGTCGAACGACTACACGTTCGGCGGTAATTTCAACCGGCTGAAAAACCTCGCCTATATCAGCGGCGGTACATACTACGCGCCGAGCGTAAAGAGCTTCGACAGCGACGGCGTCGCCGACATCGCGGCCCTGATCCGCTATTCCTACGAGCAATCCGGCGGCAGGCCTGTCATCCTCACCTGCGCCTCCATGGGCAGCTTCATTTGCTGGGGTATCACGCGCGACGCTGAAAGCGTCAAGCGTCTGAAAGGGATGGCGATTTTGAGCGGAGTCACCGATCCGGATTTCGTCAAAAGCGCCTTCTACAAGGCGAAGTTGCCGGTCTGGTTCACCCATGGCAGCAAGGACCCGGTCTACGCCGCTACCGACCAGGAAGCTCTGTTCGAAAAACTCTACAAGACGCATTACCCGACGCGATTCACCCTGTTTGCCACCGGCAACCATGGCACACCGGTACGCATGACCGACTGGCGGAAGGTGCTGAATTGGCTCCTTGATCCACAGCCGTCATAATTTTCTTCGAAAAAATTTCGATTTAATTTCGGAAAAGCGATTTTTTAAACGGTTTGAACTTGTTCCGGCCGCTTTCGACAACTTTTCTTTCTGCCTTAGTTTTGTTAGTGCCACAGAGAGTTGACGGGAGGGAAACGCCGAATGACGCAAAAAATACGACCGCTTCTGGCGGGAAATTGGAAGATGAACGGCACGCGGGCCAGCCTGGACCAGGTCAAGGCTATCGCGGAGGGCGTGAAAGCGCCGCTATCCGAGAAGATCGATACGCTGCTCTGCCCGCCGGCAACCCTTCTCTATGTTGCGACCGCGCTCTGCGACGACAGTCCGCTGGCAATCGGAGCGCAGGATTGCCATCAATTGGTCAGCGGCGCGCATACCGGCGACGTCTCCGCCGCGATGATCGCGGATTGCTTCGGCACACATGTGATCGTCGGCCATTCCGAGCGCCGCAGGAATCACGCTGAAAGCGACGCGCTGGTGCGCGCCAAGACGGAAGCGGCGCTTGCGGCCGAGCTCGTCACTATCATCTGCATCGGCGAAACGGCGGACGAGCGCGACAATGGCCAGACGCTGGATGTGCTCAAGCGTCAGCTTGCCGGTTCCACGCCCGATGGCGCCGTCTCGGAAACGACCGTCATCGCCTATGAGCCCGTCTGGGCGATCGGCACGGGCAAGGTTCCCACCACAGCGGATGTCGAGGAAGCACATGCCTTCATCCGCAAGGAATTGGTGGCGCGCTTCGGCGCCGATGGCGAAAAGTTTCGTCTTCTCTACGGCGGCTCGGTCAACGGCGCGAATGCGGCCGACCTGCTTGCTGTCGCCAATGTCAACGGTTTGCTCGTCGGTGGCCAAAGCTTGAAAGCCGTCGACTTCCTCGCCATTTATGGCGCATTCGAACGGCAGTTCGCCTGAAGGTTTCACTTGCCTGTATTCCGGTCTTAAAAGGACTTGGAATAGGCGAGAGCCTCATGTAAAGAGCCGCGAGCTTTTCTTTTTAATGCCCGCGCCCGCGGGCAGGACTGGACCTATGCAAACCGTACTGCTTGTCATCTATCTCATGGTTGTCATCGCTCTCATCGGCGTGGTGCTGATTCAGCGCTCGGAGGGCGGTGGCCTGGGCATTGGCGGCGGATCGGGCTTCATGTCGGCACGCGGCACGGCCAACGCGTTGACACGGACCACGGCGATCCTGGCGGCGTTGTTCTTCGTTTTGGCGCTCGGCATGAACGTGCTGTCTCGCTTCGAGGGACGTCCGACCGACATTCTCAACCGTATTCCGAGCACGGCGGGCCAGGGCAACGGCATTCTCGATTCGCTCGGCGGCCAGAAGGGCGCAGCACCGGCAGGCGGCCAGTCCCAGCCAGCCAACAATAACGGCGTTCCGAACAGCGGCGCGGTTGCTCCGCAGTCTCAGACGTCGACCCAGCCTGCTCCGACGGCAACCCAACAGGCACCGGCCGCTACGGCGACCCAGCCCACAACTACCACGACGCAGCCTGCTCCGGCCACCGGTCAGCAGACGGCTCCTGCGACGACAACAACGCCGGCCCAGGGTGGCAACGGCGTTCCGACCGGCCAGTAAGCCCGGTCAGCTACGATCATCCTCCGGCAGGTCCTTGGATCTGCCGGTTTTGTTTTGTCAACATTCCGCGTTCTGTGTCCAAAATTCCGGAAACGAATTTTAGGGCTGGCGGAATCATTTGTTAAAAGGTATCCGGTGACTCCCATGGCGCGATATGTATTCATCACTGGCGGCGTGGTTTCTTCCCTCGGAAAAGGAATTGCGGCCGCGGCTCTCGGAGCGTTGTTGCAGGCCCGCGGTTATCGGGTCCGCCTGCGCAAACTCGACCCCTATCTGAACGTGGACCCGGGCACGATGAGCCCGACCCAGCACGGCGAAGTCTTCGTCACCGACGACGGCGCGGAAACCGACCTCGATCTCGGCCATTACGAACGCTTCACCGGTCGTTCGGCCACCAAGACCGACAACATCACGACGGGTCGCATCTACAAGAACATCATCGACAAGGAACGCCGCGGCGACTATCTCGGCGCCACCGTTCAGGTCATTCCGCACGTCACCAACGAGATCAAGGATTTCGTTGTCGAGGGCAATGACGATTATGATTTCGTCATCTGCGAGATCGGCGGCACGGTTGGCGACATCGAAGCGATGCCCTTCATGGAAGCCATCCGCCAGCTCGGTAACGACCTGCCGCGCGGCACGGCGATCTATGTCCACCTGACGCTGATGCCCTACATCCCGGCTGCCGGCGAGCTGAAGACCAAGCCGACGCAGCACTCCGTCAAGGAGCTGCAGGCTCTCGGCATTCATCCGGACATCCTGCTTGTGCGTGCGGATCGCGAGATCCCGGAGGCCGAGCGCCGCAAGCTTTCGCTGTTCTGCAACGTTCGTCCGTCCGCCGTCATCCAGGCGCTCGACGTCGCCAATATCTACGATGTGCCGATGGCCTACCATAAGGAAGGCCTCGACAATGAGGTGCTCGCCGCTTTCGGCATCGAGCCGGCGCCGAAGCCGCGGCTCGAACAATGGGAAGAGGTTTGCAACCGCATCCGCACGCCGGAAGGCGAGGTAACGATCGCCATCGTCGGCAAATATACCGGTCTCAAAGATGCCTATAAGTCGCTGATCGAAGCGCTGCACCACGGCGGTATCGCCAATCGCGTCAAGGTCAAGCTTGAATGGATCGAGTCGGAGGTCTTCGAGAAGGAAGATCCGGCGCCATATCTCGAAAAGGTCCACGGCATTCTCGTACCCGGCGGCTTTGGCGAGCGGGGCTCCGAGGGCAAGATTCATGCGGCCCGCTTCGCGCGCGAGCGGAAGGTGCCGTATTTCGGCATCTGCTTCGGCATGCAGATGGCTGTCATCGAAGCGGCCCGCAATCTCGCCGGTGTCGAACACGCATCCTCCACCGAATTCGGTCCGACCAACGAACCTGTCGTCGGCCTGATGACGGAATGGCTGAAGGGCAACGAACTGCAGAAGCGCACGGCATCCGGCGATCTCGGCGGCACGATGCGGCTTGGCGCCTACAAGGCGGCGCTGAAGAAGGGCACCAAGATTTCCGAAATCTACGGCTCGACCGACATTTCCGAGCGTCATCGCCACCGCTACGAAGTCAACATCGACTACAAGGACAAGCTGGAAGATTGCGGCCTGACCTTCTCGGGCATGTCACCGGATGGCGTCCTGCCGGAAACGATCGAATATGCGGATCATCCGTGGTTCATCGGCGTCCAGTATCACCCGGAACTGAAGTCCCGACCGCTGGAACCGCACCCGCTGTTCTCGAGCTTCATCGAAGCGGCGACGGAACAGAGCCGACTGGTTTAAGGGCGGCAAATCGCTTGCGGTAGTCGCTCGGACTGACCGCAAGCCTCTCCCGAAAATGATGGCGCATGGTGGCAAGCGATCCAAATCCACTCGCCACTGCCACATCGTCAAGCGAAATGGCAGCCTGCTTTTCGAGCAGATCCCGAGCGCGCCGCAGCCTCTCGCTCAATAGCCATTCGCCCGGCGCCATGCCGGTAGTCGCCTCGAAACGACGCTGGAAGGTCCGCACACTCATTCCCGCCCGCGCTGCAAGCACAGCAATGGGCTGATCTTCCTGCAGACGCTCGCGCATCCATTCGAGCAAGGGACCCAAGCGCGCGCCCTCGCGTTGTTTCAGAACCGGGGTCTCGATATATTGCGCCTGACCGCCTTCGCGATGCGGCGGCACCACGAGACGACGGGCGACACTATTGGCTATGTCAGATCCGTAATCCCGGCGCACGACATGTAGGCAGAGATCGATAGCGGCCGCACTGCCGGCGGCGGTCAGCACGCTATCTTCATCGACATAGAGAACATCGGCGTCCACTGATATGTCCGGGTAGCGCGCGGCGATGGAATCTACGTAGCGCCAATGCGTCGTCGCCTTTCGGCCCGCGAGCAATCCGGCGGCGGCAAGGACTGCGACGCCCGAGCATAGTGACATGATCCGCACGCCGCGGCGGCTGGCTGCCTGCAGCTCGGCGAGCAGTGGGGCAGGAACGAGCGTCCCTATGCCGCGCCAACCAGGCACGACGATCAGATCGGCGTCGGCAATGATCTCAAGCCCGTGGTCGACCTGCACCGTCAGCCCGCCGGCGGCACGAAGCGGGCCATCCTCGATTGCACAGGCGGAAAACCGGTACCAGTCGTTGCCCATTTCCGGGCGTGGCAGGCCGAAGATTTCATAAGCGACGCCGAATTCGAACGTGCAAAGCCCGTCATAGACGAGGGTGACGACATGCGGGCCGAAAAGATTGGTGGTGTCTGCATTTGGCATGATGTTGACGCTATATGGCATTTCGGCCAATTTCAACTCTGGGACCGCTCAGGCATGAATGCACCGAACGGAAGAAGGAGCGTTACATGTCCCTAGTCAGTGAAATCCCTGCCGCAGCGCCGAGTGTCGTCGCAGAGCACTATGCCCGGAAGCTTGCTTTCGAAACCGATTGCTCCGACGTCTATCAGGCGATGACATCAGGCAACGCGGACTTTGTCCTGATCGACGTGCGCGGGCCGGCCCTGTTTCAGGAGCAGCATATTCCCGGCGCGATCAACCTCCCGCATGGCAAAATGACCGCGCGGAAGATGAGTGAGTGGCCCGACGAAACGCTGTTTGTCGTCTATTGCGCAGGACCGCATTGCAACGGCACTGACAAGGCGGCGTTACGTCTCGGCACGCTCGGCAAGCGCGTAAAGGTGATGATCGGCGGCATCACAGGCTGGGCGGATGAGGGCAATCCGTTCGAAGTGGGCTGACAAATCGACAAGATAAGCCCGGCCTTCGCCGGGTTTGCTCATTTTTGTGACAGTGCGGAAAAACTTGGCATATACGCTATTTGACTGTCGCGCCGTTTCCCGCTCCGTGGCACTGTGCACATAAGCATAGCGGGAAAAAAGTATGATTCTCAATCCATTTGACGATCGCGCGGAAAGATCCAGAGCCAAGATAGCTTTCACTTTCGTGCTGCTGATCGCATTCAATATTGCCGCATGGATCTGGGCCTGGGCCGCTTTCGCCGACAGGCCGTCGCTGCTGGGCACTGCGTTTCTCGCATATATGTTCGGGCTTCGCCACGCCTTCGATGCCGATCATATCGCCGCGATCGATAACGTCGTGCGCAAGCTGATGCAGGAGCCGAAACAGCCCTATGCGGTCGGTTTCTTTTTCTCGCTGGGCCACTCGACCATCGTCGTGCTTGCATCTGTTGTCATCGCCGCAACGGCGGCCGCCATGCAGAGCCAACTCGATTCCTTCCACGATATTGGCGGCGTCATCGGCACGGCGGTCTCGGCCGCGTTCCTGCTGCTGATCGGCATTGCAAATCTCTTCGTCCTCAAGGGCGTGTGGTCCGCCTTCAGACGAGCGCAAAGGGGCGGGAGGATCGCGGAGGAGGATCTTGATACGCTGCTTGCCGGCGGTGGTTTCCTGGGACGTATCTTCCGCCCGATGTTCAAGGTCGTCACCCGTTCCTGGCATATGTACCCGATCGGCTTTCTCTTCGGTCTCGGTTTCGATACGGCGACCGAGATCGGCCTGCTTGGCATTTCCGCGGCGCAGGCGGCACAGGGCATGTCCTTCTGGACCATTCTCGTCTTCCCGGCGCTTTTCACCGCCGGCATGTCGCTGATGGACACCAGCGACAGCATATTGATGACCGGCGCCTATGGCTGGGCTTTCGTCAAGCCGGTGCGCAAGCTCTGGTACAATCTGACCATCACCGCGGCCTCGGTTGTCGTTGCGATCTTCATTGGCGGTATCGAGGCCCTGGGGCTGATCTCCGACAAGCTCGGTCTTGAGGGCGGCGTCTGGAGCTTCATCGGCGATCTCAACGACAATCTCGCCAACTTCGGCTTCGCGGTCGTAGGCATCTTCCTGCTGAGCTGGCTGGTTTCGACCATCCTCTACAAAGCCAAGGGCTACGACAACTTGCAGATTAACCACTCCTGACGCATCATCACTTCTCACAGATTTATATTGCCGCGGCTGGAATTTAGTGTCCGCGACCACAATCATATTTCGTGAAGGGGCACAATCATGATCCAGACAAACCGTTTTCTCACCGCTGCCGGAATAGCCGTTCTGTGCGTGGCCGGGACCGGCTCGGCCTCTGCACAAACGACCGGCTGTTCGCTGCGAGCGGCGGTGAGTGCCGAGCGCCAGACGCTCAATTGTGAGCCGGGCCTCAGCATTACTATCGAGCGCGGAGCAAGCTACCGGCTTGCCGACCGCAATCGCGACGGCCAGGTGGACGCTGTCGTGCTCAACAGCAAGGCGGCGCTGGTCGATGTCGACAACAGCCGCATCAAGGGTGGGTTCGAAGTGGTAACACCGCAGGCGATCGCTGCGGTGCGCGGCACACGATGGGCGGTCGACGCAGGGCGCGGCAAGACATCCGTACTGGTTTTGCGCGGCCGCGTCGCCGTTAACAAGGTTTCGACCGGGCAAGGAGTTACGCTTGGACGAGGGCAGGGGGTTGATGTCGATCGCAGCCGCGGTCCCCTGCGCGTTACGAATTGGAAGCAACCACGCATAAGCGCGCTGATGGGCCGCCTCGGCCAGTGAGATCCTGATTCCCATGCGCAGACCACCGCTGCAGACGCTGATTGCGCTCGTCTTGACTGCCGTCTGGGGTGCGGGCCTTGGCATCGCTCATCTGCGCGGCGATATTCCCTTTATCGACGGTGCCGAGGCGACGCTGACCAATCTCAGGAACGTGCTCGGCGGTACCCGGCAACCGCCCGATATCGTTACCATCGTCGCCATCGATGACGAGGCGTCCCGTCAAGCGGGCCACTATCCGCTACCCCGTGCCACCCTCGCGAAAGTCGTCGATGCCATCACCGCGCTGAAGCCGAAAGCAATCGGGCTCGACATGCTTTTGGTGGATCCTGGCGCGGAGGCCGACGATGCAGCGCTGGCACAATCGCTGAGAAAGACCAACGCCGTGCTGGCCGTCGCCGGCATCTTTCCCGAAAGTCGCCAGCGTGTTGCCGACTACAGCAAGGAGCCGCTTGCGCGCGTCCCCAGCGCCCTGCAATTCCTGGAGCCGCTGCCTCGGTTTGCGCAGGCAGCGAGCTATGGTGTCGTCAACGTCCAGACCGACAAGACCGGAACGCCGCGTTTCGTGCCCATGCTGTTTCGCAGCGGCGGGCGGATCGAACCATCCTTCTCGCTGCGTGTCGTTTCCGCCGCCACCGGCGAGCCTACGACGGTCATTTCCGACCACATCAAGCTTGGCGATCGTTTGGTGCATACCGATACCGGCTATCTCTTGCCGCTCTCTTTCTACGGTCCGCGTGGCACGATCCGCACCATCGGCGCCAGTGCAGCGCTAACAGGGCAATTGCCGGAGGAGGCGATCAGGGACCACATCGTCGTTATCGGCGCGACCGTTACCGGCGGCGGCGATGTCTTTCCGACGCCTTTCGATCCGGTGCTGCCGGGCGTCGAGGTCATTTCCACTTCAATCACGCATCTGATTGCCGGGGATGGATTGGTCCGCGACCGCGACGTGCGCCTCATTGACCTCGGCTTTGCCATTGGCCTGCCGGTCGTTCTCGTCGGGTTGCTTGCCTCGCGGCGCAACACTATCGGCCTGATCATAGCGCTCTGCGTCATCCTTGCCTGGCTGTCGATCAACATCAGCGCCTTCAAGCATGGCATCTGGCTAAGTGCCGCCGTGCCGATCGCGGCTGCGATACCGCCGGCACTGTTGTTCGGTGCCGTGCAGCTCTGGCTGGGTCGCAAGCAGGCCAGGCATTTCGAGCAGCAGAGCGAACTCCTGCAGCGCATTCAGGCGCCGGGCCTTGCCGAACATCTTGCCCGCGATCCCGGCTTCCTGGCGGACCCGGTGCGCCAGGAAGCGGCCATTGTCTTCATCGATCTCAACGGGTTCACCGGCCTCAGCGAAGCGATCGGCCCAACGGCGGTGCGCGAGCTGCTGAACGGCTTCTACGATCTCGTCGACGAGGAAGTGTCAGCTTGCGGCGGTGCCATCACCAGCTTCATGGGCGATGGTGCCATGATCCTGTTCGGCCTGCCGCAGCCGAAGAGGGATGATCCCGCCAATGCGGCGTGCTGCTGCATTCGCCTGGCCGATCGAATGAGAGGCTGGTTTGGAACCCTGCCGGAGTCCATCGCCTCCCGCATCGGCTTCAAGATCGGCGCGCATTTCGGCACCGTCGTCGCCTCCAGGCTCGGCGGTCACGGCCGCCAGCAGATCACGGCGACCGGCGACACCGTCAATGTCGCCAGCCGCCTGATGGAGGTGGCTGCCCGCAGCAATGCCGAGATTGCGTTCAGCGACGACCTGCTGCAATCTGCCGGACGCGACAGCGAACCCTATACGGAAGGCCAGCTCGATGGTCCGATCGAAGCGAGCCTGCGCGGTCGTGCCGGTTCTCTTGCCGTCTGGTTATGGCGCAGCCGGGCCTGATCCCGGAAGAGTGCAGCTCTAGCAAAGAGCTTCGTCTTCGCTGGATACTCTGTGCTCCTCCGCCGGGGCATGCCCCACATTGAACCTCTCGAACATTTTGTGGAACCGCGGCGAGTCACGCAGCGAATCCAGATCAGAATCATTGCTGAACCAGAGCACCTGATAGGCAGAGCTCATCGGCAGCAATCTTTCGAGCAGGTCCAGCGCTGCTTCGCGATCCCCAAGTACGGCATAGGCGCAGGCAACATTATATTGGGTGCAAACGTCGTCCGGATCGATCGTGAGCGCACGCGCAGCCCATTCCCGGGCTCGCCCGGCCTCGCCAAGATGGGCGAGGGCGATAGCGCCGCGGTGGGCGGGGCCTGAGTTTTCCGGATTGAGATCGAGCGCTCGTTCCGCACGCTCGACGCCAATCCTTGCCCAATGCTCCAGGTCCTCCGTCTTTCCGAGCGAGCGGAAGGCACTGATGAGATGCACGGGCGACAGATAGTCATCGGTGCGGATCGTTGCCGCGCGCTCAAAATAATGCACGGCCTCCTCGAACCGGCCCTGCATGAACAGGAAGCGGCCGTAGTGGAAATTCGCTTCGTAAAGGTTCGGCTGCAGCGCCATGGCCCGAGCGAAGGCGGCCGTCGCTTCCTCGTTCTGGCCGCTTTGATGCAAAGCCAGGCCATGCGAAGCATAGGCCTCGGCCAGATTGGGATCGAGTTCCAGCGCCTTGGCGCTCATCGCCATGATGTTTTCCAGCGGAAACTCGCGCGGGCTCCAGTCCCTCAGCGCCGAGTCGCAATCGGCTATGCCGGCATAGGCGCGGGCGTAATCCGGATCGAGCTCGACGGCCTTCAGGAACATACGCCGCGCCAGCAGCAGGTATGACCGCGTCCAGGCATGCGAGAACTGCCGCCCCCGAAGATAGTAGGTATAGGCTTCGATGTTGGCGGTCGGTTCGCTTTCGATCGCCTTCTTCTCCTCCGGCTGGAGCTTGATCTTCAGTTGGTCGACGATCGCATGAGTAATCTCGTCCTGAATGGTGAAAATATCGGTCAGGTCGCGATCGAAACGGCCGGCCCAGAGATGCGCGCCGTTGCGGGCGTCGATAAGCTGGCCGGTGATACGTACGCGCTGGGCGGCCTTGCGGACGCTGCCCTGCAACACGAAATCGGCGCCTAGTTCCTGCGCTATCTGCTTCACCTTCACCGACTTGCCCTTGTAGGTGAAGACGGTGTTGCGGGCGACGACATTGAGGTCCGAAATCTGCGAGAGATCGGTGATCAGATCCTCGGTAATCCCGTCGGAGAAATATTCCTGCTCCTGATCGTCGCTCATGTTGACGAAAGGCAGCACCGCCACCAGCCGTTTGCGGCCATCCCGCCTCGGCAGAGCGATGACCGATGACGTCGTCGGCGCGCTGAGAGAAACGGTGTAGACGCGAACGCTATGGGCGATGTTCTTCAGGGAATGCTCGCCACGATCTTCGAAGGAAACGCCAAGGCGAGAGCCGACATGATCGCGCACCGAAGCGGAGACGGCGATGCCACCCGGCTCGGCAATGGCTTCTAGGCGGGCCGCCAGATTGACGCCTTCGCCAAAGATGTCGCCATCCTCGACAATGACGTCGCCGAGGTTGATGCCGATACGCAGCTCGATGCGGCGCTCCTGCTGCGCGTTTTCGTTTCGCGTCAGCATATCGCGCTGAATTTCGGCGGCGCAGGCGACTGCATTCACTACGCTCGAAAATTCGACCAGCATGCCATCGCCGGTGTGCTTGACGATGCGCCCCTTATGTTCGGTGATCCTGGGGTCCAGAACTTCGGCACGATGCTGCCTGACCGCTGCCAGCGTGCCGGCCTCGTCCATCCCCATTAAGCGGCTGTAGCCCACGATGTCCACAGCAAGAATGGCAGTCAGTCGGCGCTCCAAGTGCCCCCCGAATTCATCCCGTGGTCTAAGGCTGCAGTTTACGCCGATATTGTCACAATGTCGTGCGTAGCGTTCCATATTGCACCGTGGCAGTTGGAAAACATTTAGGGCGCGCAGATAGCACCATTCCACACCAAGAAGCGAGCGGTCTTTGTGGTTAGTCCCTTTGTGGTAAGGGCTATAGTTTCACCATTTTCGCTAGCCCGAACTACGCAAAATCCCACATATTTGGCGGTATATTCGCCATTTTTGGTTTTATCCGTGCCCCATGGGAATGATGAAAATCACAGGGAGGCAGGCGACGAAAAATTGAGAACGCGCCAAGAACTTTGGGAAGCGTCGCGGCGGTGCCTGGCGTGACAGTCGAGACGAGCGTAAAGAGAATCAGAATAGCAAGGCTTCAATGGTCACGCGGGCTGGTCTCCATTTCCAGTAGAGACATAGGTGCATGGCAGCCATCAGAAAAACGAATGTTGAAGGCCAGATGCATTAGCGTTTATGATGCGGACATGGCCAGAAACTTCGATATCGCCCTTATCAGGACTTTCGCCGCCGTTGCCGATCACAGCAGCATGACAGTTGCCGCCAAAATGCTGCACATGACGCAAGGCGCTGTCAGCCAGCAGATCAAGCGACTGGAGGAGATGCTGGGCTGTGCTCTCTTCGAGCGGGAAAATCGCGGACTGCGATTGACGGATGCGGGAGAGCGGATGCTCGGCAATGCCCGCCGGCTCCTGATCCTCAATGATGATATCTGGGCCGACATGGCGGAAACCACCGTAGAAGGCAGCGTGCGGCTCGGCGTGCCCCATGATCTCGTCGGAACGGTTCTGGCGCCGGTTCTAAGGTCCTATGCGGAACGTCATCCGCAGGTAGAGATTTCTCTGGTCTGTGGCTCATCGCCCGAGTTGATGCAGGCGCTCGACAATGGCGTGATCGATCTCGGCGTCATCGAAGAGCCGCTCGGCACGTCCAAGGGCGAATGCCTGGCGATCGACCGGCTGGTTTGGGTGGGTGCAAAAGCGGGCGGCGCCCATCGGAAGAATCCGCTGCCGATTTCGATGGTGGCCGATACCTGCGCCTTCCGACCGTCGGTATTCGCGGCGCTCCGAGACGACGGGCGACGCTGGCGCACCGTGTTCGAGAACGGCAATATCGAAGCGACGACGGCCACTGTGCGCACCGATCTTGCGATCACCGCCTGGCTTGCCTCTACCGTTCCCGCCGACCTCGATATTCTCGGCGCAGGCGATGGTCTGCCGGACCTGCCGGTCTTTTCCATCAACCTCCATTTGTCTAAAAGCGGAGCGACACCGCCGGCAACCGAACTTGCCCGCCATATCCGCGAAGGGTTGATGCGGCCGCGACAGATGGCGGCCGCTTGAGGATCATTCGGCTCGCCAGCCGCCAAATACTATGCAGCCTTCGGCAAAGGCCCGACATAGCGCGATTGCGGACGGATCAGGCGGCCATCGAGCATCTGCTCGCGCGCATGGGCGATCCAACCCACCGTCCTGCCGATCGCAAAGACGCCGGTGAAAGCGTTACGCGGGAAACCGAGAGCATCGAGCAGCAGGGCGGTATAATATTCGACATTGGTTTCCAGCGGACGGTCGGGCTTGCGCTCCTTCAACAGAGCCAGAGCCGCGGCTTCGATCGCCTCGGCGAGCGCGATGCGGCCAGCATCGGCCTGACCGCTCGCAAAGATCGGCCGCAGCGCCGTCTTCAGTGCATCGGCGCGGGGATCGCGGACGCGGTATATGCGGTGACCGAAGCCCATCAGCCGTTCTCCGTGGTCAAGCGCCTGCGACAGCCATGCGCGGGCATTAGCGGGCTCACCGACCGCATCCAGCATATCGAGCACCGGGCCGGGAGCACCGCCATGCAGCGGTCCCTTGAGAGCGCTGATCGCAGCCAATACCGAGGAGGTCAGGCCGGCATGGGTCGAGGCGATGACGCGAGAGGCGAAGGTGGAAGCATTCAATCCATGATCGGAGATCGTGACCAGATAGGCATCGAGGCCGGCGGTCTGCTGTGGCGTCGGGCGCTTGCCCGTCAGCATGCGCAGGATGTCGGCGGATTGAGATAGGGAGGCATCCGGCCTGACCGGCCGATTGCCGTTTTGAAGGCGCAGCACGGCAGGCAGGAAGACCGCTGGCGCCGCCATCAGGCGGATGACCGCGGCAAAATCATCGCCGTCTCCGATGCGAGCCAGCAGCGCCCGCATGGCTTCCACCGGCGGCAGAGCCAGCAAGACCGCATCAGCCGCTTTCACATGTGCGAACAGTTCCACGCGCGCGGCGCCCAATTGCGCCCTGATGCTTGCGGCATCGACATGTTCCTCGAACAAGCCCTCTAGCAGTAGCGCGGCGACATCCTCGAAGCGGCTGGTCGCGACCAAGTCGTCCAGCGACACACCGCGGATGATCAGGCGGCCGGCAGCACCGTCCACATCGGACAACTTGGTTTCGGCAGCAATGATATCTTCGAGACCACTTTTCATCATTTTTCTCCTTTGACTACCCACTTAGATCAGTCCTATTTTCATTGACGTCAATCTTGATGCAATTGATCAATATGAGGAACCATGAGCTGGCTGACGGCAGAGCAGGCGCTGAACCTCCTGGGCACCAAATCACAGACGCTTTACGCGAATGTCAGCCGTGGCCGCATCCGTGCGAAACCCGATCCAACCGACACGCGGCGAAGCCTTTATTTCGCCGATGACGTCAAGCGGCTGGCGGCGCGCCACGCGGGACGGCGAAAGACCGAGGCCGTTGCAGCCGATGCCATCCAGTGGGGTGATCCTGTGCTGCCTTCGGCCTTGTCGACAATTTCGCATGGCCGGCTGTTCTATCGCGGGCAGGATGCGGCGAAGCTCGCCGAATACGCGACCTTGGAGGAAGTGGCCTGTCTCCTGTGGGACATGAAACGGCCCTTGCGGCTGGAGGGGCAAGGTGGCAATTACGAGTCATCCGCCCTAGCGGCGGTCTTTTCGGCGTTGGCCGAGCGCGCCTCAACCGACCTGCCGTCGCTCGGGCGCTCGCTCCCGGCGCTGCGAAATGAAGCGGAAAGCGTATTCGGTACGGTTGCCGATGCGCTGGCACCGGGCCTATCCCATGTGCCACTGCATCTGCGCCTTGCTGAAGCATGGAACCAGCCTGATGCGGGCGAACTCATTCGCCGTTCTCTCGTGCTCTTAGCCGACCACGAACTCAATGCCTCGACCTTCACAGCGCGGATCACCGCCTCTGCTGGTGCGACACTATCGGCCGCGGCACTTTCCGGCCTGTCAACACTGACCGGGCCGCTGCATGGCGGCGCGTGGCAAAGCGTGCGCTCGCTGATGGACCTTGCTGCTTCAATCGGCGCTGAGGAGGCGGTCCGTAGCTATCTTGCCGAGGGGAGGTCGCTGGCGGCGGTCGGCCACCCGCTCTATCCCGACGGCGATGCGCGCGCCCGGGCGCTGCTTGCCTGCTTTACGCTGCCGCCTTTGTTCGCGAAGGTGCGCAAGGCGGCGGAAGAATTGATCGGCGAACCCGTCAATGTCGATTTTGCCCTGACGGCGATGACATCCGCCTGCTGTCTGCCGCAGGACGCGCCGCTGATCATCTTCGCGCTTGCCCGCACTGTCGGATGGTTGGCGCACGCCATGGAGCAATCCGCGAGCGGTCATCTCATCCGGCCACGCGCCCGTTACGTCGGTCCGCCGGTGGAGTGACCGGCAGGTGCCTCTGCCAGATCCCCGAAATCAATCTGCGGACAGATTTAGCCCACCGCCGAGCGGCAGACAGCCTCGATGTTGTGTCCGTCTGGATCGAGAACAAACGCACCGTAGTAGTCTGGGTGGTAGTGGGATCGGATGCCTGGCGGTCCATTGTCCAGCCCGCCGGCTGCCAGCGCCGCCTCATAAAACTGATCAACAATTGCTCTGCTTTCAGCGGCAAAGGCGACATGAACGCCAGTTTGCGGCGTGTCGCGATGTCCTATCCAGAAGAAGGCTCTCGGCCTGATCCCGTATCCGGCAAAAATCGCACCCTCGCCATATAGACGTTCGATCCCGAGCGGGAGCAAAGCCGCATCGTAGAAGGCCTTCGACCGTTCCACATCGCTAACTCCAATTGTAACGTGATCCAGCATATTCACTCCTGAAACTCTCCGGCAGGCCTCGGCCGGTCAACGCTGTCCGAGAGCGCCGGTGTCCTGACGCGACAGCTCGACCCAGCCGATGGTCAGTTTGCGGTTGGCAATCAGCCAGATCGTCGCGAACGCAATCAATCCCACGGCGATATTGGCGGCGATGAACAGGATCGGCGCAAGTTGTGCGACGGGGCCAATGTCGCCGCGCTCGATCAGGCGCAAGGGTGCAGTCGCCAGCGCCGTCGCACCGAAGGTGAAGGCCCAATAGGCGGGGCTAAAGGCCTCCTTCGTGATCCACGGTAGGAGGCGCAGCATGATCAAGGCCTGCAGGATGCCATAGCCGATCATGGCATGCACGATAAGGTCAGGCGCTCCCTGTGTGACGCTGATATAGGCAATCGCGCCGACGGCCGGCGGTGCAAGTTGAACGCCGAGCGTCGGGCGTAGCGGCGATGATAATGCCGGCGCTGTCAGAAGACGGTGCAGCAGCGCGGATTCGATCGCCAGCCAGGCGAAAAATCCGGCGCCGAAGAAGAGCTGACCCCAATCGGGAAAGCCGAGGGCGGCTGCGACGCTCGCAGTCACGAAACTTCCGGCCACGCTTGGCAGATAAAGCACGGCGGTCGTGGTGGTGACGTCGCGCCCGCCCTGCCAGAGACCGCCGGTGCGCCAGACCGAGAAGGCAAGCGTATATAAGGCGCCGAGGATAAACAGAGATTCGGCGCCAACGCGGGAATAGGGCAGCAAGCCACCGGCGACCAGCATGGTGGCGACCCCGACGAGGCCGATGAAGCAGCATTGCACGGGATGGACCACTTCCCTCGACGCCTCTTCACGGGCCACCGCCCATTTCAGCACGTAAAGCACGATCAGCACTGCCCAGACGGCTATCGAGACGAAGGTGATCGTCTCACCAATTGCCGCCGGCAATTGCCAGACCCGCGCCGCCACACGCCAAGCGTTGGCAAGACCGGAAAGGCCGAGCACCATGCCAAAGAATGCAGCCGGAACGAGCGGCAGTTTTAAGGGAATGGCCATGGTGCCTCCGTTGACGGACGTAACGTTAAACGCCTTCGTAGACGAGCTCTGAAGAAAACCGGATCGATCACGAAACTTACCCCATTTCGCATCGAATTTCGCCTACGCAGCTTACGACAACGAATTGTGATAGTTTTGTTGAATTAGACGTTTCTGTTCAAGCCAGCGAAGCGAAATCGGGCTATCAAAATGGTGCAGATATTCTGGCTTATTGCACCGCGAAAGCAAGGGATAGCGACGGGCAATATCACAGATGCGTGAACGCGGCGTTTTCCGCCCAATCCTGCACGCCTGCATGGCTCGCCCGTCATTTGTTCATTGGCAAAGATTGCGAAATGTCTTTATGGAGTTTTCAAACCGATTAAACTTCCCAGGAGACCGACACATGCAAATCGGAATGATTGGCCTTGGCCGTATGGGCAGCAACATGGTGCAGCGCCTGATGAAGGGCGGCCACAGCGCCGTCGTTTTCGACGCGCGTCCGGAAAGCATCACGGAGCTTGAGAAGCTCGGCGCCACCGGCAGCACGTCGCTCGAAGATTTCGTATCGAAGCTCTCCCGTCCTCGCGCCGTCTGGCTGATGCTGCCGGCTGCGATCGTCGACAAGGAGCTGGCCAAGATCGTTCCGCTGCTTGAAGACGGCGATATCGTCATCGACGGCGGCAACTCCTATTACCACGACGACATCCGCCGCGCCGAAGAGCTGAAGCCGAAAGGCATTCACTATGTCGACGTCGGCACCAGCGGCGGCGTTTTCGGCCTGCAGCGCGGCTATTGCCTGATGATCGGCGGCGAAAAGGCGACGGTGCAACACCTGTCGCCGATCTTCGCGACGCTCGCACCCGGCGTCGGCGATGTCGCTCCGTCGAAAATGCGCTCCGAAGCGGCCTCAAGCGTCAGCACCGCCGAGCAGGGCTACCTGCATTGCGGTCCGTCGGGTGCCGGCCACTTCGTCAAGATGGTTCATAACGGCATCGAATACGGCCTGATGGCCGCTTACGCCGAAGGTTTCAATGTGCTGCGTCATGCCAATGTCGGCCTGCAGACCACCGAAGCCGACGCCGAAACCGCGCCGTTGTCGCATCCGCAATATTATCAGTACAACCTCGACATCGCCGAAATCAGCGAGGTCTGGCGCCGCGGCAGCGTGATCACCTCCTGGCTGCTCGACCTCACCGCCGACGCACTACATGGCGACGCGGCCTTGTCGCAATATGCCGGCCGCGTTTCGGATTCGGGCGAGGGCCGCTGGACCATTTCGGCTGCGATCGACGAAGGCGTACCGACGCCGGTGCTAAGCGCCGCTCTCTACGGCCGTTTCGCCTCGCGCGGTAATGACGATTACGCCAACAAGGTGCTGTCTGCTATGCGCGCAGGCTTCGGCGGCCATCACGAGAAGCCGGCGAAGTAATTTTCCCTTTCGATTGGAAGACATTCGCGCCGGGCGGGTCAAACTGCCCGGCATTTTCATATCCGGCTTAGCTCATCAGCTCCGGACGCAGCAACAGAACCGGGCAGGGAGAGCCGGCCACAAGCTCGGGCGTGCGCGGCGGGCGGATAATGAGGCAATCCGAGCGGGAAAAGACCTTCATCATCGAGGAATCCTGCTTGGAAAAAGGCTCGACCAGCCAGCCGCCATCCGCGGATTTCGTCAGCGTTGCCCGGATATAGTCCTGGCGCTGATCGTTGGCGGCGAGCGTTACGGTGGTCCGCGCCATGGCTTCACGCTTCACGGGCGGCAATAAAGCGAGCTTGCGGATCAGCGGCTCCAGGAACAAGAGGCCGCAGACGAGGCTGGAAACCGGATTGCCTGGCAGCCCAAGGACGTGGGTTTCGCCGAGGCTGCCGACCATCAGCGGCTTGCCGGGACGCATGGCGATGCGCCAGAAATCAAGCTGCATGCCGACCTCGACCATGGTGGCCTGCACCAGATCATGATCACCGACCGAGGCCCCGCCGAGCGTGACGATGACATCGGCCTTCGCCACCTGCGCGCGGCCAATCGCGGCGGTGATTTCCGCCTTGTCGTCCGGGACAATGCCAAGATCGAGCACATGAGCGCCGGCGTTGCGGGCGAGAGCGGCAATGCCGAATGTATTTGATGCGATGATCTGTGAGGGACCGGGCTCGCTGCCCGGCGTCACCAGCTCGTCGCCTGTCGCAAGGATCGCCACCAATGGACGCCGATACACATCGAGTGCCGGATGGTTCATGGCGGCGGCAACCGTCAGTCGCGAAAAATCCATCACCGTGTCTTTCGCGAGCACGACTTCACCTTCGGCAAAGTCCTGGCCGCGCGGGCGGATATGCTGCCCCTTACGCAGGGGATAGGTGGTGCGGATGCGGCCGTCTTCCAGCCGTAGCGCGTCCTCCTGCAACAACACAGTATCGGCTCCGGCCGGAACTAGCGCACCGGTGAAGATACGGACCGCTTCGCCCTTGCCGACCACACCCTCGAAAGCGTGACCGGCGGCGGAAGCACCGATCACGGTCAATTCCGCTCCCGGTTCGGCGGCATCCTCGAAACGCAGCGCATAGCCATCCATCGCCGAGGCATCGAAGGGCGGCTGCGTGAGGCGTGCAGCCAGATCCTTGGCGAGAACCCGGCCTTCCGCCATGTCGAGTTCAACGCTTTCGACGCGATGGAGCGGCGTTGCGCTATTCAGCAGACGTTCTTGGGCGTCGACAACGGGTAAAAGACTCATCTTCAGGCCCCTGGATGACGGAAGTCGCCGGATTTGCCGCCGGACTTCTCCAAGAGCCTGATACCGCCGATTTCCATCGTCCGGTCCACGGCCTTGGCCATATCGTAGATCGTCAGGCAGGCAACGGAAACTGCCGTCAGCGCCTCCATCTCGACGCCCGTGCGGCCGGTGAGCTTTGCGGTAGCAGTCACGCGCAGGCCGGGCAGGGCAGCATCTTCGGTGATATCGACCGTGACCTTGGTCAGCATCAGCGGATGGCAGAGCGGGATGAGATTGGCGGTCTGCTTGGCGGCCATGATGCCGGCAAGCCTGGCCGTGCCTATGACATCGCCTTTCTTGGCATTGCCTTCGCGGATCAGCGCCAGCGTCTCCGGCTTCATTTTCACATGGCCTTCAGCGGTGGCGATGCGAACCGTTTCGGCCTTGTCGCCGACATCGACCATATGCGCCTCGCCGGAGGCGCCGATATGGGTCAGGCCGGCTTTCTCCGTGCTCATTTCACTCTGCCGCCAGAACGCCGGTTTCGCCGGTAAGCAGCAGGCGCGTCGCGGACGCCACGTCGTCCTTGCGCATCAGGCTTTCGCCGACGAGGAAGGTGGTGATGCCCACGGCTTCGAGACGCTTGCAGTCGGCATGGGTGAAAATACCGCTTTCGCCGACCAGCAGCCGGCCTTCGGGAACCATGGTGGACAGGGTTTCGCTGACCGTCAGGCTGACCTCGAAGGTGCGCAGATTGCGATTGTTGATGCCGACGAGCGGCGAAGACAGCTTCAATGCCCGCTCCATTTCTTCGGCGTCGTGCACCTCGACCAGTACATCCATGCCGAGGCCGAAGGCTTCGTCCTGGAGGCGCTCGGCATCGCTGTCGGAAAGCGAGGCCATGATCAAGAGAATGCAATCGGCACCCCAGGCGCGAGCCTCATGCACCTGATAGGTTTCGAACATGAAATCCTTGCGCAATGCCGGCAAAGAGCAGGCGGCACGGGCGGCGGTCAGGAATTCCGGTGCGCCTTGGAAGCTTGGGCTGTCCGTCAGCACAGAGAGGCAGGCAGCGCCGCCCAACTCATAGGCCTTGGCAAGGGCGGGCGGATCGAAATCGGGGCGAATGAGCCCCTTGGACGGGCTTGCCTTCTTGATCTCGGCGATCAGGCCGAAGGCGCTGACATCCTTCTTGGCGACCAATGCCTTATGGAAGCCGCGCGGCGCGGACTGGCCGGCCTGCATCGCCTTGAGATCGGCAAGCGAGACCTTGGCCTTCGCGGCGGCGATCTCCTCGCGCTTGTAGGCTTCGATCTTCTGGAGGATATCGGTCATGACGTCCTAATCCTATTCTTCGGCGTTGGAGACGGCGATCAGCTTTTCCAGCGCGGCGGCGGTCGCGCCGCTGTCGAGCGACTGAGCCGCGAGCCTCATGCCATCATGAAGCGTTTCCGCCTTGCCCGCAATCACGAGGGATGCCGCGGCATTGGCGAGCGAAATATCGCGATAAGCGTTCTTCGCACCGCTGAGCACGTCGCGCAGCGCTGCCGCATTGAAGACGCCGTCGCCGCCCTTGAGGTCTGCCAGCGAGGCATGCGGCAGGCCGAAATCGGCAGGCGTCAGCTCGAAGGTGCGGATCTTGCCGTCTTCAAGCGCGGCGACATTCGTCGGGCCGGTGGTGGTGATCTCGTCGATACCGTTGCCGTACACGACCCAGACGCTTTCCGCATTCAGATCCTTCAGCACCTCGGCAAGGGGCACGACCCATTGCGGCGCGAAGACGCCGAGCAGTTGGCGGCGTGCGCCGGCCGGGTTGGACAGCGGCCCTAGCAGATTGAAGATCGTGCGCGTTCCGAGCTCGACGCGCGAAGGGCCGACATGGCGCATTGAGGAATGATGCAGTTGCGCGAACATGAAGCCGATTCCGGCTTCGCGAATGCAGCGAGCGATCGTCTCGGGGCCGACATCGAGCTTGATGCCGAGCACGGACTGCGTGTCGGCCGTGCCAGCCTTGGAGCTTTGGGCGCGATTGCCATGCTTGGCGACCGGCACACCAGCACCGGCCACGATCAGGGCGGCGAGCGTGGAGATATTATAGGTGCCAACACCGTCACCGCCGGTACCCACGATATCCATCGCATCCGCAGGTGCTTCCACCGGCAGCATCTTGGCGCGCATCGTTGTGACGGCGCCGACGATTTCATCGACCGTCTCGCCGCGCACGCGCAGCGCCATCAGGAAAGCGCCGATCTGCGAGGGCGTGGCTTCGCCCGACATCAGGATCTCGAATGCCTGACGGGCCTCATCCCGTGTCAGCACCTCGCGGTTGGCGACCTTGGCGAGGAAAGGTTTCAATTCAGCCATCGGCTATCGATCCTCCCGACCGGGCCTAGCGAGACATCGCCTGTTCGGCGAGGCTCTGGTTGACCGTGACGCTGTATTTGGATTGCAGGTCGCTGACCATCTGGTCAAGAATGTCGTCGCCGGCGGCATTGGCAATCTGAGC
The DNA here is from genome assembly GCF_002944315.1 of Rhizobium sp. NXC24. Lineage (NCBI taxonomy): Bacteria > Pseudomonadati > Pseudomonadota > Alphaproteobacteria > Hyphomicrobiales > Rhizobiaceae > Rhizobium > Rhizobium sp. NXC24. The sequence continues at coordinate 2,011,001 of NZ_CP024311.1, read as the reverse complement.
TGCCTGCTGATCGGCATTGTTCAGCGCATCCGTCGTCGGATTGTCGTTGACCTCGGTGACCTTCAAGAGGATCTGCGTCGTGTCGTCTGCGCCGACCGCGTTGGCGACCGTGTCGGCCGGACCAGAGAACGAGGCCGCAACGCCACCACGACCGAGAACGGGATCATCCGTCGTGCGGGTCACACCAGACTTGTTTTCGACGGCGATGCCAAGCGGCGCAGCGATGTCGGCAAGCGATTTGCCCTTCTGCGCTTCCTGCTTCAGCTCGGTTGCCTTGGCGGCGAGCGCAACCTTCTGCTGCTCGGCAGTCCAGTCGGCAACGGCCTTGTCATGCACCTCGGAAAGCGGGCGATCGTGATCAGCCGTGATGTTCAGCACATCGTACCAGACGTAACCATTGTTGCCGATGGTCAGAGGTGCAGCATTGCCGCCCTGGTCCGCCTTGAAGACTTCGGCCAGCAATTGCTGCTTGGCAGGCAGGTCCTTGATCTCGTTGCCGCTTGAGTCGAGGCCGGTGGCATCGACCGAATCAACGGTCACCAGCTTCAGTTTCATTTGCTGTGCGGCTTCCTGCAGCGACGCACCCGAGCCGCGCAAGTCTTCGAACTTGTCGTGAGCGCTGGTGATTTCATCGGCGGCATTGTTGAGCGCAATCTGCTTGCGGATGTCTTCCTTGACCTCGTCGAAGCTCTTCGCCGTCTCCGCCTTGACATTGGTTACGCGCAGGATCACCGGGCCGAATGAACCGTCGATGACAGGCGTGGTGCCGCCTTCCTTGATAACGGCAAAGGCAGCCTGGGCGATTGTCTGATCCGGAACCTGATCCTTGGTGAAGGTGCCGAGCAGCACGTCGGCGGGCTTCTTGCCTTGATCGGTGACCAACTGGTCAAATGTCGAGCCCGTCTTCAGCGCGTCGGCGGCAGCGTTGGCGAGGTCCTTGTTGGCGAAAGTGAGCTGCTCGATCGTGCGCGTTGCCGGCGTCGTGAAGCTATCCTTGCGCTTCTCGAACTCGGCGCGAACCGCATCGTCGGTCACGCTCGCGGGATTGGCAACATCTTCGGCCTGCAGCGTCACATAGGCGAACTTGCGGTATTCGGGCGCGCGGTACTTCGGCTTGACGCCATCGAACCATTTCTGCAGCACGTCTTCGGCGGGCGCCTTGATCGGGTCGATATTGGCGTTGGTCAACAGCAGATAATCGATGCTGCGGTTTTCGTCATGATATTGCTTGACGGCATCGACGAGAACCTTCGGCGCAGTAAAGCCGTTGGAGACCGCTTCTACGATCTGACTACGGATCGCAACCTTACTGCGCTCCTTGATGTAGTCGTCGGGATTGATGCTGCTGTTGCGCAGCAAGCTCTCGAATTTCTGCCGGTCGAAGCTGCCGTTCAGCGCCTTGAAGGCGGGATCGTCGCCGATAAGCTGGGCGAGGCGATCCTGCGACAGGCCAAGGTTCATATCGGCGGCAAGCTGGTCAAGCGAAGCGCCGGCAACGAGCTGGGCGACCGTTTGCTGTCCGATGCCGAAGGCGCGCGCCTGCTCCGGCGTGATCTGCATGCGCAGTTGCTGGCTGATGGCCTGGATCTGGCGACGATAGGCGAGGCGGAATTCATTGGTACCAATCTGCTGATCGCCGACCGTCACGACGGTATTGCTTCCGCCGCCGCTGATGAGCGAACGCTCAACCCCCCATATGCCGAAGGCCGCCGCCAAAATAAGCATCAAGCCCTTGGCAACCCAGGTCTGGGCGATTTTTCTCAACACGTCGAACATCGGAAGGCAAACCTCGTCATCAATACAGTCTTCGCCCGCAGGCGAAGCAATCGGAGTTCCTTAGAACAATCCGAACCGGAATTGAAGAGCCAGCAAGGAAATCACCGGGCCTAGCGCTGCAGACCCGGAACCTTTGCCTGGGATTGACGTTGAAAGCTGAGGTAAACAGAGGAGCCGACGATGGCCGAGACGAAATCCGCTTCCGCCCAAACTGCCTCAGCTCAGGTACAAGCTGAAACAGCCGTCGAAGACCTTAACCTGCAGATCGCCGCGCTTCGGGAGGATCTGACGAAACTTTCGCGCAGCATGGCCGCGGTCGGGCAAGGCGCGAAGTCCGTCGTCACCGAGGAGGCTCAGGAAATAACCGATCAACTGCGCGAAAGGGTTCGCCAGGAGCCGATCTTCATGGTCGCGGCAGCCGCCGGCATCGGTTATCTGATCGGCCTGCTCAGCCGTCGCTAGGTCAATGCTCGCTTACGGATAGCGGTTCTTTTCAAAGCTCGTCGTGAAAACGCGGGCTGGCGCGGATGAATGTCCAGAGCGCCTTGCTGATCTCGACAATCTCCTTGATCGAGCTCTCCAGCCGTTCGATTTCGCGCAGATCCAGTTGTTCCACCTTGCCGTATTTGACGTGCCGGTCGTCCTCCACCAGACGCATGAGCTGCGTGCTGGAGATTTCGCCGTTTTCGTCGAAGGAATAGATGCAGTGATTGTATTTGTTGCGCATCTTCGATTCCCGCTTCAAGCGGCTCATCAGCGCCAGCACCGCATGGCTGTCTTCCGCCGGCGTCGAGGATAGTTTTGCCAGACGTTCGACCAAATCAATGCGCGCGCGCGTGGTGTTCAGCGTCAGGAAGACGATGATGGCCGCATCCTTCTCCACCCTCAGCAGATGCGCAATGATGTAGATCAGAAGGCTTTCCGTATTGGTCCAGACATAGTTCAGGCGGCCGACGCGAAGCAGAATATCGGACATTGCAGGCATGGCGCGGTCCTATGCTCAATCAGCCAAAGTACAAATTCATCACCGCTCCCTGAAGGCGCGCGACATGCTGTCGACCACCGGCTTGGAGAGATATTCGAAAAAGGTGCGTTCGGACGTCTGGATCAAAACATCCGCGGGCATGCCAGGTACGGGCTTGAAGCCCGGAATGCGTTTGATCTCCTCACTCGGGATCTGGACGCGAACAACATAGACATCGCGCTGCGTCGAACCGGAATTGTCCTCGATCGAGTCGGCTGAGACGTAGAATACCTTACCGTTCAGCACCGGTGTCGTGCGCCGGTTGAGGGACGACAGGCGGATGGAGGCGGATTCACCTTCGCGCAACTGGTCGATGGAGGTGCGCAGCACCTGTGCCTCGATGATCAAAGGCACGTTGTTCGGCAATATCTCCATGATCGGCTTGCCCGTCGTGATGACGCCGCCGGCGGTATGATAATAGGAACGAATGACCGTGCCGCTGACCGGTGAGCGGATGACGGTGCGGTCGAGCACGCCCGCAGCCTCACGCACCTGCTCGCGCACGCTGTCCAAATCGGATTCGGCCGTTTCCAACGCGTCGAGCGCTGCCTGCTTGTTGGTGTTGATGGCAATGATCGCTTCCTGGCGGTACTTGGCGACCTGGGCTTCGTTCTCGTTCAACTCAGCATCGATGCGGGCAAGGTCGCCCATGGCATCGGCGACCGCGCGCTGCACGGCCAGAAGGTCGGAACGCCTGACAACGCCGATATTCGCAAGCTTCTCTTTCGATGCCTGTTCATCGGTCAAAAGGCCGAGCTGCGTCACGAAGGCCTGCCGCTGGCCCTGATATCCCTGGGTGCGATATTCGAGCGAACGGATGTTCTTTTCGATAAGGTTGAGCTGTTCCTGCAGCTTGGATTGTTTGCTGTGAAAAACCACAACCTGGCTTTGGATCAGAGAGGTCACATCGGGATCGTCGGCCTCCGCCGTGACGATATCGGGGACCTTGAACTCTTCATTGCCCTGGGCCTCGGCTTTCAAACGGGCGACCACAGTTTCCAACCGCAGCCGTCTCAGTTTCAGCGCCCGATCATTGGCGAGAGCCGCCGTCGGATCGAGGGTCAGCAGGATATCCCCCTCCTGCACGACCTGTCCTTCGCTCACCATCAGCTCCTTGATAATGCCGCCCTCGAGATGCTGAACGATCTTATTGTTGCCGGTCGCGACGAAACTGCCTTGAGCGATGACGGCCGAAGCGATCGGCGCGGTGGCGGCCCAATAGCCGAAGCCGCCGAAAGAAGCGAACAGGATCGCCAGACCCGAGACGCTGTAGAGCCTGATCGACCGTGGCACCTCGCTATACCATTCGAGTTGCCCCTGTTCGTTGTCTTCTTTTTTCTTATTCTTGTTTCTCCCGAACATGGCGCTCACCCTTCGATCCTTGCCGGTGGCCGATTGCCGATTTCATTGCTGGGTTTGTTGCTGAGCGTTTTCAGTACCTCGGTACGCTCTCCGAACAGCGCCACCGAGCCGTCCTTCAGAACCAGGATCTTATCGACGCATTGCAGCAGGGCAGGGCGCTGGGTGATCGTCACTGTGGTGATGCCCTGTTTTTTGGCGTGGATGAGCGCCCGGGCCAGCGCCGCCTCGCCGGCGGTGTCGAGATTGGAATTCGGCTCGTCGAGAACGACGAATTTCGGATTGCCGAAGAAGGCACGGGCAAGCGCGATACGCTGCTTCTGGCCGCCGGAAAGCGGCGCGCCATCGGCGGCAACCACCGTCTCATAGCCCTGCGGAAAAGTCGCGATCAGCTCATGCACGTCAGCAAGGACGGCCGCCTCGTAAATCAGCCGGTCTTCGACGTCGTCGCGCATGCGGCAGATATTGGCTTTGATCGTACCCGGAAAGAGCTGCACGTCCTGAGGCAGGTAGCCGATGCTCTCGCCGAATTGCCGCTGATCCCAGTTGCGCAGATCCATCAGATCGAGCCGCACATTACCGGAGGTCGGCAGGATCGAGCCCACCAGCATCTTGCCGAGCGTCGTCTTGCCGGACCCGGAATTGCCGATGACGGCAAGCGATTCCCCCTTCTTCAAGGAAAAGGAGATGCCGTTCAAAACGACCCGTTTCTGCGGCGGCGGGACGAAGAGAATGCGCTCCACATCGAGCCGTCCTTCCGGGTTGGGCAGGCGCAGCCGCGGGAAGTTCAGCGGCGAATTCAGCAATAGCTGCTTGATGCGGCCGTATGCGGCGCGGGAATGATTGAACTGATTCCAGCCCTCAATCGCCCCTTCGACCGGCGCCAATGCTCGGCCGGAGATGATCGAGGCCGCAATCACCATGCCGCCGGTCAACTGGCCGGAGAGCGAGAGATGCGCGCCCCAGCCGAGCAGGGTGACCTGGGTGATCAGGCGGCAAGCCTTGGTGAGACCGGAAAAGACGATATTGCGGTCCTGGGCGGCCACCTGCGATTTCAACGATCCAGCAGTTTCACGGCCCCACATCTTCACGGCTTCGGGGATCATCGCAAGGGCATTGATGATCTGCGAATTACGCGCCATGGAATCCAAATGGAAATTGGCGCGGGTAACGAAGGCGTTGGCTTCGGCAAACTGTTTCGCCGTCATCTTTTGATTGAGATAGGCGATTACGAACAGGACGGCGCAGCACGTCATGACGATCACGCCGAGATGCGGATGCACGAGATAGACAACGACGACGAAGAGCGGCATCAATGGCGCGTCGAGGAAGGCAAGCAGCGTGCCCGAGGTCAAAAAGGACCGGAGTAGCTGCAGATCGGCAAGCGTCTGGTAGTCGCGGCCGTTGCCGTTCAAGGACGCACGGGCAGCCGCGCTCAGGATCGGCGCGCCGAGCTGCACTTCCAATTCGACGGCTGTGCGCATCAGGATGAAACGGCGCACGGAATCCATGATGACCTGCAGGAGAATGGCGCCGACGACAGCGATCGTGAGCATGACCAGCGTATCGATCGAGCGGCTAGTCAGAACGCGGTCGGAAATCTGAAACAGATAGATCGGGATTGCCAGCACCAGGACATTGATGGCCAGGGTGAAGATCATGACGATCAGCATGTTGCGCTGAACGACCGAAATACCCTTGCGCAGACTGGCGGCGAAATTGATCGGCTGGGCGCTGCGTTTGTGGAAGATGCCGCCGTCATTGCCTCCGCCACCTCCGCCTTTGCCGCTCTCGTTATTGCCACCGTGACCGCCACCGCCGGCAAGCGACCGGCGCTCGTTCTCACGCAACGGGCCGGAGTCGTTGTCGATCGTCCGAGGCAAAGGCTGCGATTGATTCACCTTCATCTCAGGCTTTGGCATCTCAGGCCTGGGCATTTCGGGCTTTGGCATTTCCGCTTCCGGCAGCCGGGGCGCCGGTTCGATCACAGGCTCCGGAGCGACCTCTGGAGCGGGCGATATCAGCCGCATCTCGATCTCGGTCGTCGAGGTGGCGGCCCCTTCATCAACCTTCGTCACAACGGAAAACTCCGCAGGGGCGGGAACCGTCTCAGTTTCCACGGCAGCCACAGTCGTCACGTCCAGTATCGACGGTTGGGGAGAAAGGGGGGAGGGAACCACGGCGGCCTTAGGCTCGCGCCGCAACCGTTTCAAGCTTTCCACAGCGTCTTCTATGGCCGCCATATAGGAGGCGGTGTCGCGCTCGGCCGTCCGCTCCTCCTCGCCCGACGCCAGCGACGTGAGGTGCAATGTCCGGCTTTCCGCCATGCTCAGCTTTGAAATCTGGTTCATCAGGAGCATCCCCTATGTCTCTGGCTAAGTGACGGTCTGCATGACGTCGCCGACAGGGCCGTTGTGCCAGGACATGTCGTGGCCGAGATCGATGGTTTCATTCTGCGCGGGCTGTTGATCGTGATCACCGAGGAAAGCGATCGCTTCATTGGCCAGCGGTTGGCTTTGCTGGTTTGCATTGGTCGTATTGGTCTGATCGTGATCGACCAGGCCGCCTTGGATGAGGACGGTATCGGAATAGAGATTGCCGGCGAGATAGGTCGTATGACCGACGCTGTCGTAATCGGTAATATTGGCGATATTGACCAGGGCATTGCTGCCGGTGTCGATCGATACCGTGGCGTTCTGATTGTTCGCCACCACATCGCTTGCGACTTGATGCACGATATCGGAATCGCCGACGATATTGATCTGCTTGATGACGTTGACGTCGAAGAAGTTGCCGGTGATGTAAAGAACATTCAGCGCCTCGTGACCGGCGAAGTTGGAGTCGTGGGCAAGCCCGTCCGGTATCTCGTCGGTGTGGTCCTGGATATTCTTGACCGTGTCGTTGATGAAATCGGGCATCGTCGTGAAACGATCGGACAGCCCGACATTGTTGATCGAGGCGAGGTTCCAGAGCAGGTTGCCGCCGGTCTGAACATGTTCGCCGCCTTGAAGGGTCGACACCACGTCATTGTCGTAGAGCACCGAGATCTGGCTGATCGAATTGATGTCGAACGCGTGGCCGCCGACGATCATCAGATCGTACTGCATGCCAAGACTGAAAAAGGAGGCAAGGTCGACCAATGTATTGCCGCCGGTCAGCAGCGTCGTCTCGGCGCCGGTGGTCGTCACCCGCATCGTGTCGTTGTCGGAGAGGAAATTATATTGCTCCGTCCAGTGCAGGAACGAGACGTCGCCCTCGATGACGCTGACGCGCCAGAAGCTCGGGAAAACCGGATTGCCGTCGTCGGTATGGTCTGATGTCGAGCTCACCTGAAACTGGGTGTGCTCGAAAACCGCGATATTCCTGCCGATCGTCAAGGCGCTTTGCGAAGACTGGTCGTTATCGCCTGAGGTGCAATCGACTTTATCGTTGTCGCTGTAAACATAGCTCTGTGAGATCGCGTCGATGGAATGATAGTCGCCCATCACTGCCATCACATGCGCGATCACATTTGTGTCGATGATGTTGACGAGGTTTGCGACGACATTGCCGCCGGCCTCGATGTTGAGGGAGTTCGGCCCTAGTCCCGTCTGATGAACGGTTTCATCCGTTCCTTCGATCACCGCTTTTTGCGCGGCAAGGCCGCGATCGGGCATGGAATCTTCGAGATCCGGGACGCTGCTGACCTGCTCACCGTTGACAAAGATGCCGTCGAGCTGATTGCCGGCAATCGCAAAGTAATGGCTGCCGTCGGGGCCTTGTATGTCGGCGCCGCCGTTCGCCTCGATGGTTTTGATAAATGCGTGCAGATCGTCGCTGAGCTTCATCATCCCCTCGGTGCTCTCCGTCCGCTGGAGGGAGTCAAGGGGCGATAGTTCCTCGGCTTTCACCGTCGCTTGGCCCAGCCAATCGTAGACATCGGAGACATCGCGAACGAGATGATGGGAAGAATTCGTCATGTCCAGCACGTCGTCATCGCGCAAGACATTGGCCTGCACCACATGAGCGGTCTCCGAACCCGGCCCTACGTGGACGTCGAGTTTATACGGCAGAGCAGCAGGCTGGAATTGGATGTCGGAGGGGCGGTGGACGACAGGGATCTCCACCGGCGCAACGCCATCGGGACCGTTTATGCGCACATGGTAGGGATCATCATGCAGGCGTACATAGCCATAACGGAAGTCGTAAGGCGAGGAGATGTATTTCACGTCGGGAGCGTAGTCGACCATCGTCAGCCCCGATGCAAAGTCGTCCTTTGCCAGGGTCGGGTCTGTCTGTTCCGACGGACTGTCCTCCGTCGATGTCCCATCCGTGTAGCCCAGCCGCAGACGCAGATCCTCGATCTGCGTGTCGAAGAGCCCGATAAAGTGGGCTATGATCTCCGATATTTTTTCCGCGTGCATGACGAACCCCCAATTTTCGGAAACGCCTGGTCTATCCGAACCGAAGCCGTCGCTACCGACGGCTGTCATTTCAGCGAAATCCAGGTTCAAGCCACATATGTGCGCCGGCCGGTCCTCCGGACGGCGCACAAAAGGCGTGGCTCTCGCTTCGAAATCAGGTGTCGCCAGTTGTCACGTGATGATCGCCGCCGACAACGGCAATATCCGCAGAGTTGGTGAGCAGGTTCGCCCCCTGTACCACTTCCTGATGGAAGCCGGAGTTGGCGATGATAGCGGAAGAATCCGCCGACGCCGTACCGGTCATGTCGTGGCCCACGCTCGGCACCCCGTTCCAATTCAGGGTCGGGTCGAGATCGAGGCCATCCGCATGGGAATGACCACCGTCTGCTGTCAGGTTAATGCTGGCATCCTGGTTCTGCATCCGCAGATCATAGGCCTGATCCTGGTCGGCGAGATTGTTGGCCTGAACCAGGCTAAAGCCTGTGTCATTGCCGCCGCCGCCCAGCGCATTGTTGAGCACGCCATCGATATTGAGGTTGAAGGAGTAATCGTCTCCGAGATTGAAGGTCAGATCGCCACCGGCTACGCCGAGATTTCCGACATCATGGACATCCTTGATCGTTCCAAAATCGTAATCGGAATGAGTGCTGGAGTCGCTGTAGTTGTCGCGATTGTCACCGTTGTTGTTGGCTTCGGTGTGGACGTCGGTATCCGTCTTGGTAATGGCCTTGTAGTCATAATCGTAACTGTTGTCGCGATTATCGCCATTATCCTTGATGTTGATGTCCGTATCCGTGTCGGTCTTGGTGATTACCTTATTGTCGTAATCCCAGTTATAGCTGTTATCACGATTGTCGCCGTTGTTGGTGTTGTCGCGATTGTCGCCGTTGTTTTTGACGTCGACATCCGTATCGGTGGTGTTGGTATTGTTGCTGTTATTGGTGTTGGCGACGCCGACAAGACCGGTCGAACCGTCATCCACTTCCGTCGAATTGACGGCGCTGGTCGCGAGACCATCCGCCAACGCGCCAACTTTCAGGTCGTCATCGGCGCTGATGTTGGCGATATCAGAATCAGGAGACATCATACATTTCCTCCAAATGAGGAGGCCGTCTCGGGGAATCCCTCTCATCTAAACGGGATTGACTCGCGGCGGCCCCAACTCTGTTAACGTTGCGGCAGGTGTACGCACTACAGGACTACCGTCAAAACCGGCCTGTTGGTTCAGACCTGGCCTCTTGGGATTTGCAGCTACGCAAAACAAAGTACGCAAATCCGCCCTGGCGCTCAGTTAGAGCGTCCAACGCCTTCTGCTTTCTGTTGTCTCTAAGAAGTTAGGGGAGGAGGAGGTTGTCCGGGACGCGAGACAAAGGACCGGAATGCCATTTTCCCCAAGCTCCGCGGTTGGTGCGGAACAGTGGGACTTTGACCGAAAACAACACAAGCTCATAGATACCAATTCGGGCTACCGCCCTGTTTCGGTTTCGTAAATCGGATTTCATCCGATGAGTGCGCAGGATTTAAAGCGCTGTTGTCACTCGTCTTTTCCAGATTTTGTGAGCTATCGACCGCCTGATTGGCATCAATGAGCGTTACCGTTCGCTTACGCAGTCTTAATCCGTCCGACTTAAGGGATCAGAAATTGTGGCGGTGCATCCAAGTAATATATTTCAAAAATCTAACTAAGTCTGCGGTCGTTGCAAAAACGGACCACGTCAATGAAATTTCAAATTGTAATAAAAAGTATATCGACGCTTACTATGCTTTAAGCCAGTCTTCGGCTCACCCGAGTCGGTCTACCGATTTCGGTCGATTTGGGCTATTGTCAGTCGCCAGGTGACCTCCACCTTAGGTTAGCTGATTAAACAGAAATGCCCGGAAATGTGCAAAACTGAGCACAAATACGGCACCCAATTTGGCCAAATTCCCACATTTGTGATAATTTTTAAAGTTTTTGCGGCAAAACTAACCCCTTTGGGCAATTTCCAAGTACGATCGCATGGATTAATATAGTTTTATATTAATTAAGAAGACTGCATAAACAGTCCTATCAGGGCACCGTGCTCATAAAAAACATTCCGGCAAAAAGCGGGTTAACACACATGGCTGCGAGCTTTGGGGGATGCACAAATGTACATCGCAAGCGTAAGAACAGGGGATGCTGAGGACAATCATAACATCATAAACTTGAGAGAGACTATCGTCGTACTGGCGGATGCCGATCTCTTTTCTGAATGCCTGGTGCAGACTTTAGGCACCAGATTTGCAGCATATGACATCATTAGCATTACCGACCCGAAGGCACTTCAGGGCAAAGTTCTGGAGGGCGTTAAACTGATCCTGCTGTACCATCTTCAATCTGAGGAAATGCAGGACACTTTACATGCAATAAGGGCGAATTCGCCCGGAATATCGATCGGGCTGGTCGTTGAAACGATCGATCTGCACGATCCATACGTGGCCAGACTTGTCGAAGGACGGAATATACACGGCGTTCTGCCGCTCAATCTGCGCCTCGACGTGTTCATGGCAGCGATCGACCTGCTGATGAAAGGTGGCGAACACTTCCCCTCGGCGCTTCTACGCCGGCTCTCTGGGGACACGCCGCATCTCAGTCAGCCGCTCTATCAGGCACAGACGCGTTTTGCCACGAGCCATAGACCCTATGAGGATGCTATCGCCATGCGCAACGGCAGTCTGCAGGCACTGACCACGCGCGAGGTCCAAATATTGGATCTCATCTGCAAGGGGACACAGAACAAGATCATAGCGGACCAGCTCAGCCTGTCCGAAAATACGGTCAAGGTTCACGTCCGCAACATCTACAAGAAAATGAATGTCCGCAATCGAACGGAAGCGGCCTCACGCTTCTTCAATTCGGACAACGGGCTGGATCGGGATCCATCGCGTCGCTGGAGAAACTGATCCACGGATAGGAATTGAGAGGGGACGGCCGTTCGCGACATCGTGGGCGGCCGTTTTCTGTCTTCACCGGTTCCGGGCCGAAATATCTTATCGCTCGAAACGAAGGCCCGACCCAGGCCGCCCCGTATTTCCACTGCCGTTGCGTTAATCCCGCCGCTTAGGTCACTCCTGAAAGCGGACTATATTCCATGCACGACGCAGCCAATATCTCACCTGTGAAATAGCTATTTAGTATAGTTTGCCTAATCATTCATCAGATTTCCGTTGACGTAGCGTAAAGTAGTTTTATCATTGTCTCATTCACCAAGTTAACGTCCGATTCGATACTGGTGAAAATTGTAAATATGCACGAATTGTTACTGTAAATAAATTTACGTTACTCCTCTCAATCAATGTATTTTAAGTACAGCATGCGGCCTATAGGAGCCGTTATTTGATACGGGGAGGGAGGTGTAGTGCGTAGATTTGTTCCCATGGATGGCGGTCCTTTCTCCTCAAAAGGGTTGCCATCCACCCTTACACATCAAGCTGAAACGGCTCTTGTCAGCGGCGCAACACCGCCACCCTCTCTTTCGTTCTGAAGGTGACACGATGGGCAAGATCCCTGCCGTCAAAGCCGCTGTAATCCACGCCATGCTTCAGCCTTCCGTCGAACCCGCCGATATTGGTCCGGCGACGGAGCGGGTGTTCGAAGGCAGGATGCGCTTTGCCAATCTGATCGGCATCACCGTCTGGACGGCAACCATGACCTTCTTCTGGCTGTGGTGGCTGCGCAGCGATCACATCATCGGCTGGCCATCCTATCTGCTGGTGACGCTCGTTCTTGCCTGGATCACCGGCTTGCCCGCCTATTTCATCGTCATCGTCCATGATGCGCGGCGGATGCCGCAAGCTGGCGGACCGTTGCCAGCAGGGCGCATCGCCATGGTCGTTACCAGAGCATCATCCGACCCTCTTTCCCTCGTGCAAACGACCTTGCGGGCAATGCTCGATCAAACGGGCTGCGATTTCGATGTCTGGTTGGCGGAGGAAAAACCCAGCCTGGAAATGATGAAATGGTGCATGGAACACGGCGTCTTCACCTCCACGACGCGCGGGAGCGCCGGGGCTGACGCTCCCGATCTTTCGCCGCATTGCAAGCAAGGCAATCTCAGGTCTTTCTACGATCACTTCGGCTATGAAAGATATGATTTCGTCGTGCAAATCGATGCCGGCCATGTGCCCGAAAGGATCTATCTCCGCGAAATTGTTCGGCCATTCCGCGATCCCTCCGTTGGCTATGTGTCGGCGCCGAGTATCTCAGACGCCGATGCGGCATCGAGCTGGGCGGCGAGGGGCAGGCTCTCTGCCGACGCCGGCATTCAGGGGGTGCTGCAGTCCGGCTACAACAATGGCTGGGCACCGCTCTGTATGGGCACGCACTATGCTGTGCGCACCGCGGCTTTGAAGGAAATCGGTGGCCCCGGGCCGGAACCGGCGGAAGATCTTTCGACGACACTGGCGATGAATGCCAGCGGCTGGCGCGGTACCCATGCGCTGGATGCGATCGCCCATGGCGACGGTCCGGCGACCTTCGCAGATCTCATGATGCAGGAATTTGACCGGTCGCGCAGCCGAATGACCACCCTGTTGCGGTATTCGACGGCCTATATGCCGAAACTGCCTGGATGGTTGAAATTCCAGTTGTTATTCTCCGAGCTTTGGTATCCGCTGTTTTCCTTGGGCTTGGCTATCATCTTCATGCTGCCGATCGTCGCGCTTCTGACCGGCCACAGCTTTGCCGATGTCACCTATCCCGCTTTCCTGCTGCATTTCCTGCCGATCGCTGGCGCGATGATCGCGATCGCTTTCATCTGGCGCGCCACCGGTGCATTCCGACCCGCCGATGCCAGGATCATAAGCTGGGAGAGCATGGCATTTCTGCTCCTGCGCTGGCCCTGGTCGCTGATGGGCTGCGCAGCCGCAATTCGCGATCGTCTCACGCGTTCTCCGAGCGATTCCCGCGTCGCGCCCGAGAGGATCGCAGAAGCACGTGCGCTGCCGCTTCGCGTCTTGGCGCCCTATATCGCGATCAGCCTTGCTTCCGCGCTGGCGATGGTCTTTGCTGCGGATCGGGAGGCTGCCCAAGGCCTCTTTATCTTTGCCGCGATCAATACGTTGATCTATGCGGCGCTGATCGGTCTGATCATCGCCCGGCATAGAACGGAAAGCATGCCTTCCCGTTAAGCGCTCGCCTAACCCCGCGAGCCTGCGACATCTTTGCGACACCTCCTGCGACATTTTTGACGATCTGCACAAGATCGTGCGTTGGCCCCTTGTATCGCATGCTTACTTACTATACGTGACAGCATTATAAGGTTGCTTATGAATAGCAGGCTTCTTATCCCATGAATTCGACACCAACTCTCGGCTTTCTCCTGCATGACGTTGCCCGGCTTCTTCGGAAGCGGTTCGAGCAGCGTGCGAAAGATATGGGACTGACGCGTTCGCAGTGGCAAACGCTCGCCTATCTCTCGAACAATGAAGGGATCCACCAGGCGGGTCTTGCCGAGATGTTGGAAATCGAGCCGATCACGCTGGTGCGCATCCTCGACAAGCTGGCCGAACGCGGCCTGGTCGAACGCCGCCAGCACCCGAACGATCGGCGAAGCTGGATGCTTTACATGCGCGAGGAAGCGCGGCCGTTGCTCGACACCATGCGCAGCATAGGCGACCAAACCCGCAAGGAGGCCCTGGATGGGGTCTCTTCCGAAGATCATGAGCGCCTTTATCAGTTGCTCACCCTTATGAAATCGAACCTGGTCCAGGCCTGCCGCGCAACGGTGGGCGACAAAGAGACAAATCATGGCTGACGCATCTTCTTCGCTTCGCGTTCCCGCAAACGTGAACTCCGCCAACGAACAGACCGCAATCGAGCAGAACCAAGCCGCAGTCGCCGAGGCGCCGTCTTCCAATCCCGCTCCGGCACCCGCCGCTGCCGGCACCGCCGCTCCGGTTGCTCCTCCCGAAAAGCCGCGCAAGCGCCGCAGCCCGACGCGGCCGATCCTCTTCGCGCTGCTGCCGGTCGCCCTTGTCATCGGCGGCTATTACTACGTCACCGGCGGGCAGATAATGTCCACCGACAATGCCTATATTCAGGCCGATATGGTCGGTGTTTCCACCGACGTTTCCGGCACGGTGATTTCGGTCGACGTGCATGAAAACGAGGTGGTGAAGAAGGGGCAGGTGCTCTTCCGCCTGAAGCCCGACTCCTTCCGTATTGCGCTGGAAGGCGCTGAGGCGCAGCTTGGCAATGCCCGCAACCAGATCCTGAACCTGCAGGCTAGCTACAAGCAATCGCTGGCGGAAATCGCCCAGGCGCAGGCCGATATTCCCTATTTCCAGACCGAATACGACCGCCAGCAGAACCTGATCAATAGCTCGGTCGCCTCCAAGGCCGCCTATGATCAGGCCAAGCACAATCTCGATGCGGCACAGCAAAAGGTCTCCGTCGCCCAGGCGCAGGCTGCAACCACGCTCGCGCAGCTCGGCGGCAATGCCGACCAGCCGGTGGAGCAGAATCCGGTTTACCTGCAGGCCAAGGCCGCCGTCGACAATGCGCAGCGTGAGCTTGACGACACGGTCGTGCGTGCACCCTTCGACGGTATTACCGCCAATGTTCCGTCGCTCCAGGTCGGCGCCTATCTGACGGCCGCACAGCAGGGCTTCTCGCTGGTCTCCACCACCCATATGTGGATCAATGCCAGCCCGAAGGAAACCGAGCTCACGCATGTCCGGCCCGGTCAGAAGGTCTCGATCTCGGTCGATGCCTATCCGGGCGTGACCTGGAAGGGCACCGTCGCCAGCATCTCGCCGGCCTCGGGCGCGAGCTTCTCGCTGCTGCCGGCGCAGAACACCACCGGCAACTGGGTCAAGGTCGTACAGCGGATTCCGATGATCGTCAGCATCGACGACATGCAGGGCAAGCCGCCGCTGCGTGTCGGCATGAGTGTCGTCGCCGATGTCGATACTGGCCATGCCCGTGGCCTGCCGGACTTCGTTGCAAACCTGTTGGGCCAATCCCACGGTCAGGACCATGAGTAACGCTGCTGCTGCTTCACCCTCCGGCCCGATCGCCAATCGCGGTGCCATTACCGCCTGCGTCATCCTGGCGGTCATCATGCAGGCGCTGGACACCACCATCGCCAACGTCGCTCTGCCCCATATCCAGGGTGACGTTTCAGCGAGCGCCGATCAAATCAACTGGGTTCTGACATCTTATATCGTCGCCGCCGCCATCATGACGCCGCCGTCGGGTTTTCTCTCGGCAAAATTCGGCCGCAAGCGCGTGCTGCTGGTGGCGATCGCCGGTTTCGTCGTCGCCTCCGTTCTCTGCGGCCTGGCGCAGTCGCTGAACCAGATCGTCGGCTTCCGCCTGCTGCAGGGCCTGTTCGGCGCAGCGCTCGTACCGCTGTCGCAGGGGATTCTTCTCGACATCTACAATGTCGAAGAGCGCGGCAAGGCCATGGCATTGTTCGGTGTCTCGGTCATGGTCGGTCCGGTGCTGGGGCCGGTCATCGGCGGCTGGCTGACGGACAATATGAGCTGGCGCTGGGTGTTCTATATCAATGTGCCGATCGGCGCGCTCGCCTTTGCCGGCATCGTCATCTACGTGACGGAAACCAAGCTCGACGCGCTCGCCAAGCTCGATCTCTTCGGCTTCAGCATGCTGTCAATCGCCATTGCCGCCCTGCAGCTTTTCCTCGATCGCGGCGAGCAGCTCGATTGGTTCTATTCAGGCGAAATCATCATCGAGGCTCTGGTTTGCGTCTGCGCTTTCTATCTCTTCCTGGTGCATACGTTTACGGCGGAACGGTCCTTCGTGAACCCGCGATTGTTCCTGGACCAGAATTTCGCCGTCAGCATGCTGTTCATTTTCGTCGTCGGCGTCACCTATCTGGCGTCGCTGGCGCTGATGACGCCCTATCTGCAGACGCTGATGGGCTACCCGGTCGTCACCGCCGGCATCGTCATGGGTCCGCGCGGGCTCGGCACGATGCTGTGCATGTTCGTCGTCGGGCGGCTGATCGGCAAGGTGGATACGCGCTGGCTGCTGTTCTTTGGCCTCGCCCTGACCGCTTGGGCGATGTACGACATGACCGGCTGGACGCCAGATGTTTCGCAATGGACGCTGATTTCAGTCGGTTTCGTCCAGGGGGCGGGGCTCGGCTTCCTGTTCGTGCCGTTAACGACGATCGCCTTTGCGACGCTGCCTGCGCAGATGCGCGGCGAGGGTACCGGCCTCTACAACCTCTCGCGTAACATCGGCTCGAGCGTCGGCATCTCTGTCGTCTCGGCGCTGATCACCGAAAATACCCAGGTCAACCACTCGACTATCGCCGCCTATGTGACGCCGTTCAACCGCTATTTCGATGCCACGGCCGCGCAAGCCATCAGCCCCGTGACCGCTGTCGGCCGCGCAGCACTCGACGGCGTGATTACCACGCAGGCGACGATCATCGCTTATATGGACGATTTCAAACTGCTGATGCTGATGTCGATCTTCGCCATGCCGTTGCTTTTGCTGCTGCGCAAGCCCAAGGCGCCGCCGGCCGTCGACCACAGCATCGCGATGGAGTAGCTGCGTAGTCTTTCCAGTTTCACTACGCGGCAGCATGACCGCCGGGCTCCACCCCGGCGGTCTTTTTCAGAGCAATTTCAGGAAAAGTGCGCAGCGGTTTTTCGTCCGAAATTGCGTGGCGCTCTAAGGAAACCGGCGGCTGACGAAGCGTGAGCCGGCGGCGCCGAAGCGCCATAGCGGATCGACATTTTTAGTAATCCCGATCCGCTTGCCTGCGACCACCGGCACCGGCTCGGCCAAGATGAACTCGAAAGGCGAGGCGTCCAGCGCCAGGCCGTTCAGGCTGATATCCACGCCCAAGGCCTGCGTCAGCTTTCCCGGGCCATTGCAGAGATCGACAAAGTCGGCAACACCGCGCCGCCGGACCATGTCCGCGATGCCGCTTTCCGGCTCCAATGCCCGGATGAGCACGGCGCTGGCGCCTTGGCAGACGAAATTCAGGCACCAGTGAATGCCGTAGGAGCGGTAGATATAGACCCGGCCCGCCGGCCCAAACATCGCCGCCGTGCGCGCCGTCGGTCCGCGAAAGCTATGGGATGCCTCATCATCCGGCCGATAGGCCTCCGTCTCGACGATTCGCCCGCCGGCACCGGCGACCGCGAGGCGCGCGCCGATGAGATCGGACGCTACGGTGACCGCATCGCGGGAGAAAAAGGCGGTGAGGGCGGGGCCAGCCAAAGGCTTGGGGCCGATTGATAAGGGCTGGTCGTCAGGCGTCATGGGCGAGGGCGGTGTCCACTGGTTATTCGAAGCCGAATCTTGCGAAGCTCTCGTCTCGATAATCCCTTTCGCTGAAATCATAGCCGGATGGGATTTCAGCGCATCGATCTGTATCATTTCTTTACGCGGGTTCAGAAACGAAATGTTCTCTGATAGGGAAGGGAGGTTGTGAGACTCGGACTGGAAGAAAATGGCTGCGCGGGATCGATATTCAAGAAAGCTCGAATGCTCTCAGTGTGGCAATAGCGGCTTCGCCGAGGTTTCGGAGGATGACAATCCGCGCCGTGAAAACCCCGGCTTTCTCGTGGACGAAATGCCGGCGGGCTTTTTCGACGAGCGCAAATCGAACGATCCGGCGAAATACATGATCCGCTGCCGCTGCGGCAGTGTCTTCCCATTCAAGCGCAAATCTCACTACGCGCCCGGCGGCGAGCCGAGGGCATAGGGCCCATTGCCTGGCTGCGCCAATTCGTTCGGTGCGGAGTTCAATCAGGCCGGTTGACGCTCCGGCCCGAATAGCTGTAAAGCCAGCCGACCACATTTACTGAGGCAATGCGCTTCAGCGACAGGAAGAGTGTCCGAGTGGTTTAAGGAACCGGTCTTGAAATTCGGTTCTAGACGTCCTTCCTTATTTGTTCTCATCATGGGAAATACCGAGAAATAACGGTATTTCGCGGGAAAAGGGACATCGTGAACCTGATTGTCTGCGACCGTGCTACCGAGTTGGGTAGCAAAATGGTAGCAAAAATGTTCTATCATCGTTCACGGTTCCCCTCCGCTGCTTCGGCAAATTTCAGTCAACTGATCACCGATCTGTCCAATAAGCTCGTAGTTCGCCGCCGAACATCTCCACTGCACGCGTAATGGCCTGAAAATTCGGATAATCGCTGCGATAACCCCGAGTCTGAAAATACTGTTTGGTGCGGCATTCCTCGTCGAGATCTCGCATCGTCCATTTGATCTCGTAGCAACGGATGCGGACAGCATCTAGCGGCTGAATTCCGGTGATTTTGTAGGGCTTTTTCTTTCTCCGATACCCATAATATCGGGCCACCGCTTGAATGCTCGTCCAGTTTGAGAAAGGGAACGCTGCGCAAATCTCCTCCCGTGAACATTCTGGATACATCTTTCGAAGCTTCTGTTTTTCGAGTGGCGTCCACTGGTGAACTTTACGGCCAAGCCCCAGTTTACGAAATTGAGCTTCAATAGCGCCTCGTGTGCGCTTTGGGAGAAAGCGCGCGATCAATCCCGAATAGGGATAGAAGAGACGAAGGACTGTATTTTCCTCTTCGCTCCATATCTTTTTTCCGCTGAACGTGTAGCCTGACCACCTCAGGCGCTTACGCATGCTCTCAGCGCTGCGGGCGCCTTTGACATAATAGGCGAGATTCATCGCTAACCTCTTTTGCGTCATTTCATGGTGAGGTTCTGAGTCGGATCGAATCACAAATTTGGTTTTCCAAAGGATTTGTGGGATACGATTTCGAACCTTGTAGGGAGAGATGCCGATGATGGGCAGCAAAGGCAGTACCAATGCATCCGAGTACGACGCCTTCTCTCGTCGAAGCCGGAGGCTGATCTCTTGGGGCAGTGGGGAGCTTAAGAAGATCAAGCGCGCGTTCTGGAAGCGTGAACGCAAGGCCTCCCGCAAAGCGGAAGTTGACAGGTAACCTATAGGCGAATTCTAGCCATCGACATTCGCGTGAATATTGACAAGATGGCCTCATGTGGAGGCTGTTATGAAAATTCCCTTATCAGCTTTGGTTGTTGCTGTATTACTGTGTTCTGCGCCTCAAAGTTATTCCGAGGATCTCGTCACATTGACGAAGAGTCCTGCAGACAATGATACGACGTTTTGGCAATTGGATTTGACTGGAAAAGTCGATGATCTGGTCATCAATCAAGTAACTGTCAACCGCGGATGCCGATCTCAAGAGAGCATTCCGATGCCTATAAACGTTCCTTTCGGGAAGTCCGGAACATTTGCTCATTACCCCTGTGATCCGATCGAAGTGACGATCGACACTAACCACGGCGAAGAAACCTTTTCCTGGGATGCCTTTACGCAAGGCGGCATCAGCATCCAGAAATTCAACCACCTCGATGGGACATGGTTTTTTGCAATCACAAATCGAACGGCGAGCCTTAAAATTAACAGTGTTGTTGTGAACCGTGGAAATTGTCCTGGAGTGACAAAGTTGCAAACCTTTGAAACGCCTGAAAGCAACGGCAGTTTAGCATTCGGACAGCGGTATTTGGCGACCACGTTTCTGTGCAATCCGATTGAAGTTACGGTCATTACCGACGCCGGAACTCAGACCTTCAACTGGGACCAATGATTGTTGTTTGGCCAAAGCGATTGCTTGACAATCGCTCAGGATCGCGCGTATTTCAATCCTGCGTGGCAACAAGGTTGCCCCTCGACTTCGTTCATGTCCAAAAACGAACTTTTGAGATCGCGGCAATGGCGGACAATCCTGAAACAAAGGAAGCCATTGTTATGCTCACAGAAAAAATCCGTGAAGATCGCGTCCGTCGAGCCCTAAAGAAGAGGGGCATGAGGCTGGCGAAAACTCCCTCGCGCTCATGGCTGCGAGATTATTATGGCCCCGGCTATATGATTATCGACACCACATTGAATGCCGTCGTGTCGGGCGGCAGCAATCGGGCATATTCAGATTCGTTGGAAGACGTGGAAGATTTCACGTTCTGTGGATAAATTCCGTCAGCAAGGGAGGCCGGGGCGATTGCTCCGGCTTTCACCCAATTTGAAGGATGATGACTGATGTCTATCGATGGATACTTTTTGTCGAAGTTGTCGGCCGGCGTAGGCTGCTTGGTGGGATTGGGCGATATACGCATGCGAGTCGAGGCCGCGTTTACAGCTATGATCACAATCAGGCCCGAACAGTTTTCCAACCCAGAGATCGGCGATCGGTACAGGGAGCTTTTCGATCGGTGTACGTCCCGTGCCGCCGAAATCGATGGCGAAGGTACGATCCGAGCGACCTTACGCCATATGAGCGATGAAGATGTCTCTGAGGTGGCACATAAAATTTTTGAGCTTCACAATTGGTTGCTCTCCGAAAGGGCTCCCGCAGCGTTGATGTGATCCGATTCAAAACTCGACACTTCCGATTCCTAAGGATGAAGTAACGGGGGGAATGAATGGGCAGCACAGACGTTTGGTTCGCCGAGCGAACGCCTGAACTCCTCGCGGAGATTGGCAAGGTTACCGTTCGCTGGGCCGCGATCGATCTCGTGCTCCTCGACATTAGCTACATCGCGCTTCGCAATTATGAGGCCGCAGTTGCGATTATTCTGAGTGGATCGGTAGCCGGTCGGCAACGGCTTGAAGCTTTCAATGCGGTAGTTGCCGGATCGTATTTCAACCTGGCGGAACGCCAATCAATTCTGAAAGTGACGGAAAAGCTTCGCGAGTTGGCAACGAAACGAAACGCCATCGTGCACTCCCCGTTGGTTGTCTCCTACTCGGTCCGAGATAGAAGAACATTCGAACGCCGGCTGACCTGGGTGGATCGCAAGGGCAAACAAACAACTGTGTCAATTGAAGACCTGAAGCAACATGTCTTGGACGTCGGCGATGCGCTGAGCGAGCTAGAGAAGATCGCCACCGCCCTGCAAGAGGCATATCTTACGCCGTCCGACCTTGAGTCGTAGGTATGGAAACATCTGATCATCCGCCATTTCCGATTCCTAAAAGTAACGGGAGAAGAGGTAACATCATGGTTATTCCTTCACCATCCGTATGCCGCCTCTCACGGAGATGTGGAGGAGCCGGTCAACTGATATTGGTCGTTCCTTATTGACAGATTCGATTGAAATCTGACGTCCGTCATGATCTCATGCCGGGTATTTCGACCCTGATATTTCCCGTAATCTTGCGCCGTTACTTAGGAGATCCGATGTCCGAATATTCGCTCGACACCTACACCTGCGAATCATGCAAATGTGCGATCGTTGTCAATTGCGTCTGGGAACCGGGCGGAATGAATGACTACGGCGGATTTATCGTTCAGTGTCGATCCTGCAATACTATTCAGGAAATTTATGTTGGCCGCGACGTCAATAGCTCCAGTATTCGCAGCGGCGCCATTTTGCTAGGCCGCTACGATAGAGACCTTGAAGGGGACCGAGAAACGACGAGGCAAAGGCATGGGCTCGACTAAGGCCGTCTTGCGCAGGCGATGGAAAATTCCCACTAAATTCGACTCAGCTACACGCTTCGAAACTTTGACCTGAACCCGAGACAGGTTATGCCGCCTTCGCCATCCGCATGTAGCGCTGCACCGTGCCGTAGCTCAGTCCAGATTGCTCCTCCACCCATGGCAGCCATTCGCCGCGGGGCAGGTGGGATTTGATCTCGATCAGCTTTCGACCCATCTCGATCGCTTGCTCACGATTGGCATTGCTACGGGCACGGCCGACTTCAGGAACCTTGTTCTTGAGGGTGCTGGCCGTGTCCTTAGTCGACATGCGCTCCTGGCTGTAGGTACATAGACGCCAATAGATGGCGCCGGCCAAGGCGTGACGCTGATTGACGACGCCGCGGAGCTGGCTAATCGTGCAGATGATCGGTCCAAGGGGAATTTCGTCCCACCACTGCAACCATTCCGAGGTCCGTTCCTCCACCCATTCCGGACAGGCCCGTATCAGGTCAGAGACGGCCCACAAGCTCGATTGCTCGATCAGAGCGTTGTTTCCTCGGGTCTCGCCCAATGTCGTCATTACGAGCCGGAAATGGCCTTCCCCATATTTCGCCAGGATCTGGCACATGGTAGCCACGGCGCGGGTTTGTCCGGGCATGGGGTAGATATTGGCCGGAATAATCTCGATGTCATATTCGGCGCAGATCGCGCGCACGGTCGCTCCGAATTTATCGCTATTTGGCATCATACTTTATCCTGACGGGTGGGAAGCCTTCGTTGGGCGCCGTCGATTCCTATCAAGTTCATTGACTCAACCAAATTAGCGGCGCGTAATGCAACTGTGGTGAGAAACCAACGGGAGAGGGCGCATGGCCGACGAAATCGATACCTTGAACAAATACATCGAAAAGCTAATGGAGCGACGGCTTCAAGTCGCTACTACCATGCTCAAAGATGCATCGCCGCCCGACATTCAGATCAACACCGCCGCAAAGAGCGCGAACAATTTTGTTCAGATCCAAGCGGGCATCGAGGCCGCACGAAAAGCTCTTGGCGAGTTGACCGGAAAGCCCGCTAACTCCTTGAAAGAAACGATCCCGGTGGCGCCGATCAAGTGAATATGCCTGATGCTGGATCGGCAATAGGCTTATGCAGCTTGCTCGCCGAAAATGAGCTGGTACCTCTGGTTGAGAAATCCGGCTATGCTCGCTATGTCTTGTGCCCAGGCAATGCCAGACACTTCCGCCCAAAGTGAAGCTGCGCTTATACAGACGTTGGCGGCTCCATCGATCGTGAGCGATGGAGCCGGTGATAAAAAGCTCTCTAGCGCCTGTTCCATTTCAAACGTCTTTTGGATGAGATCGAGACGGTTGTGGTCCAGGGCGGCGGCATACATTTCGCCGATTGTGGGAAGTGGAAATTCTGGACTAATCATTGGGTACCTACCGTGATGAGTTCGAGCGTCATGAACCATTTGCCGTTCGGAACTTGGGAATCGAGTTCGTAGATGATGGACAAGACTTGCCATTTGCCGTTGGCCGGGGTGAGATCGCTTTTCACTTCGACCAACGAAAGTTGCTTGACATCTGGGTTAAATAGGCACCGGACGATGACGATGTTTTGGTTGAACATCGGGTAGCCGACCAGTCCGGTATCTGGCGAGATCAGAATGGCGTCTCCCTGCCGCGGTTGCCCGCGCGGAGAGATAACCATCTTATTAGGCTCGTAGATCAGGTCGAAATTGCCATGACGGGCGATTGCCATGGCCTGCGTCCACGCCGTCCCGCCAAAATACGGGTTCGAGAGTTTGACGTTGACGCCATTATTTTCGAAGGCGAAGCCCATCTGCTTCGCAAGATTGCCCATCATGCCGGCTGCATCCGCGGATCCGCGAACCGTCAACGGCGGTGCTGGTTTGACGGCTGCAAACGTACCCGGAGTCGCCTGGACGCGAAAAGCCACGTTTGGCTGGCTGTTCCCGTCAACGAAAGCATTGAATATCCGGCCGCCGAACACGCGCGTAGTGGCGGTGTCCGCATCGCCGGCCTCGACTGTAATGGCATTGTTATAACGGGCGTTGAGCTGGCTTCCCACGGTGCTGAGTTGGTTCATCAACGACAAAGGCAAGCCCCAGATCGACAGATTCATGGTGCTGCTGGAAGCTCCGCCAGTTGCATCAATGATTGCGGAACAGCGCAAACCGCTTATCGTGGCTCTGTTGTTTTTACCCGATCCGAACGAGCCGTTCGCGAGATCGAAGTTCACGACAATCTGCTTTTCAGTGAAGCTCATGGCGCACCCCACGCATGAGCGATGCCGGCCCCGAGCGAAACAGGAGAAACGCCCGAAGCCGGCATGTACGGCACAGCAATCAGATGCCGATTAGCCATCCCCGGCATAAAAAGGAGGAACCGTGATGGCCTGCCGGTGTTCTTTCTGGCGACGACACCGCCGGCTGGTCGCCCCTGCGTCCGATACTGCGCACGTCGCAGGAATATGGCGCGCATCCCTGAGGAGGCGACGAAGCAACCAAATGCGCGCCAATGCGTGTTCATGATCAATTCGCCTCCGGAAGCGGGGCGTTGGCGTCATGCCTCAATTTCTCCACAGCCTGCCGCCAGCCGGCCAGGACAGGTTCAGCGGCCGGAGAAGCGGTTATGCCAGCGTAAGGAGATTCCAAGACCGGCCACTGGAAGAGGTAATTGAGCTTCTTCCGGCGCTCCGTCATGGGCCATTGATCGTCTCCGATGCCGGCCGCAAATTTCAATTCGAGCAGCTTTTTCATGTACCGGTCGCGCAGGTCGATCGCTTCAGCATGTAGGCGATCAATCTCACCGCCTACGATCCTTGCAATAGCGCTATCCCGCCGACGTTCTGCCGAATCCAATTCTCTCGCGGTATCGTCATCGGCACCGCGAACGACCTGAAGCGCTGCCTGTGCAGCGGCAAGGTTTTCATTCGCGGTGACTAGCCGGGCGTGAGCGGAAGCCATGATATTGTCAGGCCCCGCATTCGTTCCGGTGAGCGCGGCTTCAACCATGCGGGAGCGCAAGGTGTTGCGAGCGGACTCTACAGCCTGCTCGGCGGCATCCTGTTCATCGATGGCATTGGTCACGATGTTCTGAGCACGAGTTACCGCCGCCTGCTTTTCGGCAGTGCTGCGCTGCAGACGCGCAATTTCATCCAGAGCTTGGGCCAACTCAACCCGATCGGGATCATGAGGAGGCTTCTTGCCGCCGATCGCCAACATTGCAATCTTTGCCATGGTGCTCTCCATCAAACCTTGATGCGCTTGGCTTCGGGATACATCTCGTAGAACGACGCCGCGCCTTTCGCAGTCATGTGACTTGGCTTTGGAGCGGATTGCTGGCCCATCGTATTGACCTGGAGACGAGCAGCGTCTGGGAATCGTTGAGCAAAGCTTTTGGCTGCAGCGCTGTCCATGGCCGGTGGTCTGTCGTCGGCGAATTCGCCACCAGGTTTGGGCATGCCGGAAAACGAGGGAGGGCTATCCTTGGCGGCACGCTCGTTATCGTCTTCCTCATCGTCGCCGGTCTCCGCTTCCATGCAGGCTTCACGTAGCGCCGCCCAGCCTTCCGGGGAAAGCTTCGAAGCCAGTTCGCGAAGGAATGCCATGCCGGCTTCACCGGGAGAAACAACACCGTCTGGATCTCCATCCATGGCATAACGTGCAGTGTCGAATTTGCCGCCCTTCGAGAAGTCTTTCAGAAGCACTCGAATCTGCTTGCCGGGAACGCGGCGAATGTTTTGGGGCTTGGCATCGAAAGCACCCTCAGACGGCGGAGCCGTGAGATGAGGATTGGCGGTCAGGAAGACTCTGAAGTTGTTCAACTCCCGGTCAGGGATCATGCGGTGTGGGTGTGGCATAGAGAAACCTTTCATCGTAGGCCGCCACCGAAGCGCGGCATGAATTGTCGATTGGTGTAAGAGCCGGGTTTTGCCGCTTGGCGAATGGCTTCATCGCTGATGACCATAGGACCGCGCTTGCCGAGCACCTGAAACACAGCCCCAGCGACAGCGTTGGAAACGTCGTCATGAAATGCAGCGCCCGGAGGATGATCGATGATGTCGCGGCCACTCGATCCGGAGCGGCGCTCAAGTTCCACGAGCTGATTTGTGGCTCTCTCATTGTCGAGGAGGCTGACGCGACCGGAATTGAGGGCAGGGACCAACGCCGCATAAAGCGATGACTTCGGTTCCGTGCTGCGCTCATAGGTGACACCGTGCCGGCTGAAGGGCTCCTTGCACCATTCCCCGCCGAAATTGTCGCCGGTGACCGAATGGATGCCGTAGGACTTCAGCAGTTCGCAGAAGTCCTTGGTGACGGCTTCCGGGCTGTAAGGTGGCTTGCGCTCGCGTAGCACGTCCAGAACGGCCCCGTTGCCCTCCTTGTGTGCAATGCCGAGCGTCATGCTGTCCGAGCTGCCGCCAGAGGGGTCGACGAAACCGTAGTAGCGGGTGCCGGGCTCACGAGCACGTTCCACGACGCCAGTATCTACCGCGGCTTCTACCACTTCGCGGGCTAGCAGCGTCTCGACGTCGGTTCGGAACTTGCCGCCATACTCCGCGCTGGCTGCAGACGGATCACGTTCATAGGCTCGATCGATGACACGCTGGGGGAGGGTGCTGTTGAAAACTTTCGACTCCCCATTTGCGATCAGGATGAGGGGATCACCGTCAGGCTTGAAATCCTTGCGGTAGTTGGTCCAAAGCTCTCCACGGCGCGCGTAGGGCGAGCTGATGCATACCAGAGGGCCTTCGGTTGTTGCCAACGCTGGGCGGGCCGCTGCGAGGATTTCCTTGTCCGGATTCTTCGAACCTTCGATCGACCAGAACGCGATCTCATCGCAAATTATGGCAATGGCGGTGATTGATCGGATCGTCTTGAAATTGGCCGGCACGATGGCGATATCGACACGCGTTGAAAGCCTTATGGCGTCCGCAGTCGGCTCGCCCTCAAGCAGGGCGCTGAGATCGGCCGAGTGCTGCAGGATGCCGGCGACGTGCATAAAGGCACGGGACGCCTGATAGGTGTTCGCGGCAAGGACAGGAAGCACAGCGCGTTCACCAGGAGCAAGGCGATCCGTCCAGTCGATGCACGTCGAGAGATACGATCCCAGAACAGCCGCTGCACGCGTCTTGCCACTGCGGCGGCCCGCAACCGTCCAGAACTCTTCAACGCGCTCCTGAGGCTCCTGTGCGCGGCCGGTGACGAGGGTGAAAAGCTCCCGCTCCTCAGCCGTCAGTGTCTCGCCCATCGCGGCCATCAGCAGAGCACGCCAGATCGCCCAGGATTCGCCGGCAATGGCTTGTCCGAGTAGATTGTCGTCTGCCAATGCTTCGCGAAGGCTCGTGAGGATTTTCAAGCGGCAACACCCCTACCGCTGAAGATGTCAGCCTGGGAACGACGGCGCTGCTTACCGGTTGGCTTGACGCCAAGCTGCTTCAACAGGCGAGCATGCAGGTTTGTCAGACGCACGAGAGTTTCATGGTCGACCGCTTCTCCACGGACGATAGCAGACTGCAGTTTCTCACTTTCGACCGTAACGGCAGCCAATTGCCGAACGAGCGCGCGTTGGGGTTCAGTGAGACCGTCAGCCCCACCAAGGTCATCAGCGAAGGACATGCAGAGATCTCGATAGCGCCGACCGAGAGAGCTTCGGTTGTCAACGCCTTCCAATAACCACGATCCATTCGAAATCGCGGAACGATTGCGGCTTGATGTGTCGATGTTCGGTGTCTGATCTGTACTCATAACCCAGAAATGACCGGGTTTCGTTGGCACATCAACGGCCGTTGTCGATGTTACGGGCAGCCACGTATAAACACGTTATTGCACGTTTATCAAAGGCTTGTTGGCATCAATCAATGTTACGATCAAGGATACGCTTAACCGTCATGGCTTTCAATCCGTATGCGTCACCGATCTTGCGCAGGCTGTCGCCATTGGCTCGCGCGAGGTGCATGGCGCGGATAGTGGTTTGCTGTTCCTTGTTCTCCACCAGCCTGCCATCGACTACATCAAAGCCGAATGGCGTCTTTCCGCCCCCATAGACGCCCTGGGACGCGAGATGACGCTTAACCTCTTTGATCCTCTCCCGGATACGCTCACGCTCATTCTCGGCCACGGCAGAGAGGATGGTGAACACGAGCTTCGATATGCCGTTGCCGGTAACATCGCCGCCGAGGTCGATCATCACAAGCCCGGTGCCCTGAGCCTTCAATTCCTCAAGCGTTGCAAGGGCATCAGATGCCGAGCGAAACATGCGATCAAGCTTCGGAGTGATGATGATATCGCCTTTGTCGGCGATGGCGAGGAGGCGTTGCCCTTCGGGACGATCGGCGAGCGGGACAGATCCAGACACGCCAGCCTCTACGAAGATTTCAGAAACCGTCCAGCCTTGCATCATGGCGTAGCCGGTGATCTTTGCTTTCTGCGTTTCCAGGCTATCGCCGTTCGTCGCCTGCTCGGAAGTGGAGACGCGAACATATCCGAAAACCTTCATCACAACACCCGTTCTGTAACTTTGCTTTAGCACTGTTACGATGATAGCAATGTTACAGCTAAATGCAAGCGCATTTGGTGCGGTCGAGAAGACTCGAACTTTGGGAACAAAATTCTAGCGACCGGTCGATTTGTTGCGCCGTAGCAAAGCATCCAAATTGTTCGAACTGGCTACCGATATTTCGGTATTTTCAGCATGCGTTCCTCGTGAGAGCTTAATGATCCATAAGCATTGTGGGGAGTGTGTTATGGCGGATGCTTCCAATGACGGCCACGATGGTAAGGGCACCAGTCTTGAACAACTCGAAGCTCTTAAAAAGCGATACGATATCCTGAAATGGATAGTTGGCGTTGGAATCGGCCTTGCCGTGGGTGCGTTTACTGTAGGACTCTATTACCGATCAGCGCTTACGTTCATCAATGATAAGTCTGTGCCGCCGGGGATGATTGCATTCTTCGGCGGTGCTACATGTCCGGGGCACTGGACCCGCGCTGATGAACTGCGTGGACGATATGTTGTCGGTGGCGACCCTAACCACATCGAGGACATCGGAAAGGCTGTTGGCACCGCTCTGGAAAGCGGCGAGGACAGACCGGCCGGCGCTCATACCCATGTCACTGAGAATACCCAGCCGATAGCGAATGCCGGTCGGGACAGGATGATGGGTGGGGGCAATGGGGGATTCATTGATCCTGGCTTCAAGAGCGACGGCGGCGCTGACCTGGCTGGGAAACCACTGAAGGCTGGCACGAATGCGCCCTATATCATTCTAGCCGCCTGTAAGTCCCCCAGCTAATCGCCCGAGAGCTTCTAGGTAGCTGCTGGTGATCTCGCCAATCAAGGGTAGTCAAACCCTACGGCTTAAAAATCGAAATGGCTAAACTGATGATGCTGATTCCAACTGCGACCCACGTTGTCCAAGGTTTGTAGCGCATTTCTATTTCGGCATAGGTCTCACGGCGCAAAAGCGCCTTCCCCTCATCGGTGAGGTAGTAGGTACCGTGGACACGGGACCATATCCAGTATTTGTCATCATAAACTGGATCTTCCGATATAGGGCGGGAAGGGATTGGGACTGACCAAGCCCTTGCACGACGGATATGGTTCTGTGTCTCGATTTGATCTATCTCGGCGTCGAGTAGCTCGCGCTGGTTATCGTAATCAGCATAGGCATGCTGCCATTCGTCTGAGCCACGTCGCAGCTTTTCTTTCTGCATCTTCGTGCGGAATGCAGCGTCTACATCTTCCAGATCGTATCTCAGCGTAGCCAAACGATGTCGATCGTCGCGCCATTTTAAAAGTTTAGATAGCAGTCCCACGAAGTACGCCCCAAATATCCTAATTTCCTCTTCGGATAGTATGTGACGTATCGGGCATGTTTCATCAATCTGTGGCGTTCCGCAAGCTGTGCGATCGCTGTTCCTTCTCTTCGATCCATTCGACCAGTTTTGTCTTTCTGGCGCACACAGTTCGGCCCATGCGGAACGTCGGTAGATTTCCGCGTTCATCGTGCCAAGAGACCTGCCGAGGAGATAGACCGAGGAAGCGCGCTATGGCCTTGTGGCCCGTGAGGATTTCTACGTCGGTCACGCAACATCTCCATCGGCATCGTCTAAGATGAGAGCGCGGCGCTGGTCGCCGATCAACCTAAAATGGCTCTCAGGTTTGCGCTCGATCGTAAGCAGTTTGTATTTGTAGTAGGTGACCAGCTCACGCATTTCTGGTGACGGATCTGGATACGCTTCCAAATTTTTAAGCGTGTACGTGATGCGCTTTATTTCATCTTCTTGGGTTTTCATGCCGCACCTCGCGGATCGTTGTTGCCGCCGGCAGATCGTCCATAGCTGAGACGCGTCATCTCGTTCTCGACCTTGGTCCAGAACGCGCCAATTTGCTCGTCGACTTCGATTTCCGAGAGACCAACTTTCTCAAGGTGATTCAGCAGCGCCTCAGTAACCTGCTTCATGTACCACTCGCGATGGTTGTCTGTTGTCTTGGTCAACATCTTGCTGGCAACGTCGCGGATCTTGCCGACACGACGGGAAAGTGGATATGTGATCACCCTGCAAGCTGGCTGCCAAGCGAAGAGTGGAAGGTCGGTGTAAGACTTCATGCGAGCCTCCGGAATTGAGCACCCATGTGGCTAGATTAGATACTGTATGCTGTGGGCATACCATTCGATCTGAAAATCCATCGTCATCGTGTGCCGTGGGCATACACTTTTGACTTTATGGTATGCCCTCGTCCCACCATGTCGGTCGGCATGGTATGCCATGGGCGTACCATTGGTATGCTCTCGGCATACCGTGAATTTTTCTCAGATACCGGTTTCCAGCTCATAAAATCTCTCGTCGGACTGAGCGACCGGAGAGGGAGATCGACAGGGTATTCAGTCAAAATCCAGCGTGTCGCGCGACCGCCGGGCTCCTTGTTCTCCTTCCAGTGGAAAGAGCCGGCCTGCGATACGCGGATAAAACCCTTCTCCATGAGGCCAATGAACGCAGATGCGATCGGCTTGTTGCTGCAGTTCAACAAAGCTTCTGCCTCACGGTGCGAGAGGGGAATGTCTCCGTTGTTTTGACCGTTGTAGCGCTGCTTCAACTCCATGTAGAGGCAGCGCTCATACACATTTGTCGCCCGCCATGCCGCAGAATCCAGAAGCCATTGATGCATCTGGAAAAAACGCTCGCCCTTAGGCTTACGGTTTTTTGCCTTGGATTTGGTCATCCATTTGCCTTTCTGAAAATTCGATACCGGTGCGACAACGCTGCAGCCTCGCACGCTTCAAGGGCAGACAAGGGGAAGCGCTTTCGCAGCTCGGGTATGATCGGCTGTGGAGGCGGATTTTGATCCGCCAGCCACTGGGCCGCCTCTACGACGGCCTCGCTGTGTTGATGTTCGGGTGCGGTGAGGTCGGCCATTAGATAAGCCTCCCATAGGCCGATGAAACGCGTGTAGCTTCGAGCGCCCTAGCGAGCTTGCGCTTGTCCTTCACATGATCGCGAAGAAGCTTGCGTCCGATGTGATGACCGTCGCCATTGAACGCCATCGCGGTTTCGCCAAAACCGATAGCATCATGAGGGTCGCAAGCAACCCATCCTTCCGCAACGTCCGGCGTTCCACAGCGCGGATTGCCCCACCCAAGAAATGGCTCGCTGTCGCCCTCATCCTCAAGATCGTGCCGTTCATCCTGAACATCGCCGCCTTCACGGTCCTCATCGGCGGGGTATGTGTCGGCCAAATACGGTTCGAGATTTTCATCACCATCGATGAGATCCAGGAGAGCGATAAGCTCCTCGATGCGAGCTTCAAGTTCGGCGCGGCGGTGTTGCAAAGAAATTGCGGTCATACCTGCGCCTCCTCTCCCGCGCCGATAACGGCATGAATGAAGCGGCAAAACTCACCCCAACGGCCGGGTGTATTCGGATCACCGTCGAACAAGCCAGACGCCTGCAGCGCGCGCGCCTTGATCCGCAATCCTTCATGCGTGAATGCCGGAATCATGGAAATCTTCGCACTGGCTTCCTTTACGGCAGCATCAGCATCAACAATGCGCTGCGCCGCCGGCACGACGCCCGCAGCCTCTGACAGGCGGGCTGTTTCGGCCTCATAGGCAACAGCAAGTTCAAGCCGTTGCTTCCATTGCGCCAGACCTTCGTTCCTCCATGCCCGATTACGCACCAATGCTTTTTCGGTGCGTCCTTTCGGAGTATACTGGGAGAGTTCGTCGATACGCTTGCGCGCTTCCTCCGAGGTGTGGACGTGAAAGCACTGTCTCTCGTTCTGCTCTCGGAATTCGCGAGCCAGCCGCTTGGTAAGAACGCTGGTATCTCTGAACAAAAAGCGACCGATGATATCCCGCTCCGCATACTTGAGGTATTCGAAGCTATTTTGGTGAGCATTGGCACCGCCGAGAAGTTCTTCAGGCGCGAGCGGCCACAAATGGCGCCATTCATCGCCGATCCAATCTAGCGCCTTCGTTGCGTCCGCGAATTCAGACTGAGCGGCGACCAGCCTGTCATATGCTTGAAGCAGATCAGTGTTCTCGTGCGCCGTATCTGTGGCCAAGGAAGGTTCAGGATGCGCATGGGCGACGTTTGGGCTGATGAGTGCTGCGGGAACGATCGAGGCTGCTGCCAGGCCGGGTAACGCGGATAGGAACAATCGGCGGCTGGTGGGTAGGCCTAGCGCCGCGGCTCCGGTAGTGGTATTGATGATGTCGTTCATTTTCTCATCCTCATGAGTGTTTGGACCATGGCTCGGAACCGCTGCAACGGTTGCCGGGCCTTTTGTTTTCAGAAGGCCGACCATCATGCGGCCCTTCCGATATTTGCGCGAAGGCCGAGCTTTTCGGCCAGCGGTGCGACTGGCACCACAATCCGACCACCAACCTTGATTGTCTGGAAATCGCCGGCTTTGGCGGCGTCATAAGACGCATTTCGGGCCAGGCCGAAAAACAGCTTTCCCGCCTCAGGGACCGAAATCGTCGGCTTCGAAAGTGCTTCCTCAAGTGTCACGTGATGTATACCTCCATCTAGCGCATAGAGCACAATCGGCATCACTTGTGCCGATTTTTGCAGGTTAACGTCATCGTAACGCTTTTTCAATACCCTCTTGTGCTGCTTGTGCCGTTTTTATATGTTCCTGAGGAAAAGAGGATCAAATGGTCAAACCCCGAGAAAATCGCGTTCCGATCATGATGTCGGAAGACGAGCTGAAAACGATTGATGACTGGCGATTTGGAAATCGTATCGCCACAAGGTCAGATGCCATTCGACGGCTTTGCCAGATAGGGGCTAGGTTCGATGCAAGCTCCAGCCAGCTATATCAGCTCTCAGGGACCGCTTGGGGCGATGCTATCGAATTTTTCAAGCAACTAATGAAATGGGACCCTAATGCGGACCAATCTGCTCCGGACATTGAAAGGCAATTAAAACAGCAGTTTGGAGAAGTTTTCTCAAAACAAATTGAGATTTTTTATTTAGTGAAGTCATTGACGATGGAGACCGCGTCGATGAAGAGCGCTGGCAATTTCATTGATGCGACTGCTGACGCGAAAGCTGCTTCGGAAAAGATCGCCGAAGGGCGGGCTGAAGCTGAAAGGCTCTTGGAAAAGATGCGAGAGGACCTGAAATGAAAGGCCATATCCGCGAACGCTCTCCCGGCAAATGGGCTATCGTGGTCGACGTGCCAGATCCCGAAACCGGCAAGCGCCGCCGCAAGTGGCACACCTTCCATGGTACCAAGCGGCAGGCGGAGACCGAGTGTGCCCGGTTGATCGCCGAACTTGACGGCGGCAACTACATCGAGCCGGCCAAGACGACGGTTCGAGAATATTTCGTTGAATGGCTGAAGCACGAGAAGGCGAACGTCTCGCCGAAGACGCATCAGCGCTACGAGGAATTGTTGCTGAAGAATGTCGCGCCGGTGCTCGGATCCATTACTCTGAACAAGCTCACTGCAGCGAAGATCGATGCCGCTTGGGGCAAGCTGCTAGAAAGCGGAAGAAGGGACGGAAAAGGCGGTCTATCGCCTCGAACCGTGCACCACTGCCGGCGCGTCATGCTCACCGCCATGGATCAGGCACTCAAGTGGGATCTCCTGAAAAAGAACCCCGTGGCGCTGACACGGCCGCCCAAGGTCGAGCGTGGGAAGATGGAGGCATACACAGCACCCCAGACAGCGGTGATGCTTGATGACCTACGAAAGAGTCGCGTGTTCGTGCCGGCGTTGCTGGCCGCTCTCTGTGGCCTGAGGCGAGGGGAGATACTTGCGCTGCGCTGGCGTGACGTCGATCTGGTCAACGCGGTCATTGCCGTCAGAGAGAGCGCAGAGCAGGTCGGGACCGAAGTCAGGTATAAAGAGACCAAATCGGGTAAGTCGCGCTCTGTTGCGCTCTCCTCGACCGTTCTTGAGGAATTGAAGCGGCATCGGCTCGCCCAGGCTGAGGAGCAGCTAAAGCTTGGCATGCGCCCAGGTGACGATTCGTTCGTGATCGCCCAGATTGACGGCAAGCCTTTGAAGCCGGTTTCACTCACCCACGAATGGACAAGGCTTCTGGCCAAGACCTCATTGCCACGCATCCGTTTCCACGACCTTCGCCACTCGCATGCAACGCAGCTCTTGGCGGCCGGCGTACATCCCAAGATTGCCAGCGAACGGCTAGGGCATTCGACGATCGGCATTACGCTCGATCTTTATTCGCACGTCATGCCAGGGATGCAGGCAAATGCCGCGGAGCAAGTTGACGCGGCGATCAAAGCTGCTAAAAAGCCAGCCGTCGAGTGATTGGGTAGCAAATCGGTAGCAAACGCTGATTTGCATCTTTCTTGAAACCGAAGAAAGATTAACCTTATCAATCACATGGAAGAGTGTCCGAGTGGTTTAAGGAACCGGTCTTGAAAACCGGCGTGCGGGAAACCGTACCGTGGGTTCGAATCCCACCTCTTCCGCCATCTCTCTCATCTAAATATTTGGAAATTATAGAATTTTTTCGATAAGCGTTGTGACGCTTATATGTTTCTTGCACCTGCACAGCTTTCCCTTCCGTCGCCGAGCAAGCCCTTGCCAAGGCAAGTTAAAATGGCGCAGCACGCACCCGTGCCCGATAAAGATACAATCTCCCATCTTCGATGACCCCGAGCAGCGCCGGCCAGTTAGCGCTCTGTTGGATCTCCTCCAGATCGCCCAGTCTGAGCGGTCTCCGCCCTCAACCGCTTTCAGTTCTTGCCCTCACCGGCCCGTTGCAGCTTCTCCAAAACTTGGTCGAGCGAGAAACTACCCGGCTTCTGCCGTGGCGGGAAGTCCACGTAGGTTTGCAAGTGCTGGGCCACGAAGGCCTGCGCCGGCACGAGGAGATATGTCCGGTCGAGGCGCCAGAAGTCGTATTCGCTCGCTTCATGTTCTGCGCGTTCGAAAGGATCAGCGCGCAGATCGAAAATCTTCGGCAGCCGCAAGGTGTCAAACGGCTCTTGCCACACGTCGAACCCTTCGGCCCGCTGTTCCATGAACAGAACCTTCCAGCGGTCATAGCGAATGGCGGCGAGATTTCCGTCGTCAGTCCAGAAGAAGTACTCCTTGCGCTTGCTCGGGCCGGTTCCGGCCAAGAGCTCGCGCTGATCGTAGCCGTCGAGATGGACCTTGAAGGTTTTGCCAGCCGCATCATAGCCGGTCAAAAGCTTTTGACTTACCTCGGGCTCGCCGGCAGCGGCCACGAGCGTTGGCACCCAATCTTCATGGGACACGATGTCGTTGATCTCGGTGCCTGGCTTAATGACGCCCGGCCAGCGCATCGCGCCTGGAACGCGGTAGCCGCCCTCCCAGCTTGTATTCTTCTCACCGTGGAACGGTGTGGTGCCGCCGTCCGGCCATGAGAATTCTTCTGCGCCGTTGTCGGTGGTCCACAGCACAATCGTATTGTCGGCGATGCCGAGGTCGTCGAGCTGCTTGAGAAGCTGGCCAACCATTCCGTCGAGCTCCGTCATTCCATCTGCCTCAAGGCCAAGGCCTGTCTTGCCGCTAGTCTCAGGTTTGAGGTGCGTGTGGATGTGCATGCGCGTCGAGTTGAACCAGCACAAGAACGGTTTGCCAGCCTTGTGCTGCCGGTCAACGAAGTCCATCGCAGCCGTCAGGAATTCCTCGTCGACGGTCTCCATGCGCTTCTTATTCAGCGGGCCGGTGTCCTCGATCCTCTGCTTTCCCACCCGGCCGAAGCGCGGATCCTCGGTCGGATCGTCCGTTTCGGTGGCAACGCATTTCAGCACGCCACGCGGTCCGAACTTCGCCTTGAAATCCGGGCTCTTCGGATAGTCGATATTCTCCGGCTCCTCCTCGGCATTGAGGTGATAAAGGTTGCCGAAAAACTCGTCGAAGCCGTGGACCGTAGGCAGAAACTCGTTGCGATCGCCGAGGTGGTTCTTGCCGAACTGGCCGGTGGCGTAGCCCTGCGGCTTGAGCAATTCGGCGAGTGTCGGGTCCTTGTCCGACAACCCTTCCTTTGCCGCCGGCAACCCGACCTTGAGCAAGCCCGTGCGGAAACAACTCTGGCCGGTGATGAAGGCGGCGCGTCCGGCTGTGCAGGATTGTTGGGCGTAGAGGTCGGTGAAGATCGCGCCCTCCTTGGCGATGCGATCGATATTGGGCGTGCGATAGCCCATCATGCCGCGATTGTAGGCGCTTATGTTCCAGTAGCCGATGTCGTCGCCGAAGATGACAAGGATGTTCGGCTTACCACCGGCTGGCTGCGCCGACGCAGTCCGGACGCCTTGCGCCGATGAGAGCGCCGCCGTGGCTGCTACGAGCGCGGTGCCGCCGAGTAAGACGGTACGCCGGCTAATGCCTTCGGGGACTTTTGTGTCTGGGCTGTTGGGATGTTCTGCCGTGTTCATGGTTTCCTCCCTCTCGCATGGTCCCAATCTCGCAGTGCACGTCCATGCGAGTAGATGAGATGCGAGAAAGACGTAAAATGGAAGTACGTTACAGTAACAACAGCTCAGACTTGGGAATACGCCGCCATGTCTGCATTGGCCGATGCAAGCAAGCTGCAGATCCTGCGTCTTTTGAGAGGATGGCAAGCCAATTACCGTCAAAAAAGTGCCAAGGCATGTCACAATCAGACCCCATCCCTTGTCATCTCCTTCGCAACACCATGTTCGAAGGAGATGACAATGACCCGGCAGCGTATCGCAATCGTCTATCATAGCGGCTATGGGCACACGGGCCGGCAGGCGGAAGCCGTGAAGGCGGGGGTTGATGAGGTCGAGGGCGTCGAGGCCCTGCTGCTCACGGTGGACAAGGTGGATCGCCACTGGGATGATCTCAATGCCGCGCAGGCAATCATCTTCGGGTCGCCAACCTATATGGGCGCGGTTTCCGCGTCGTTTAAAGCGTTCCAGGAGGCAACGTCGAATGCCGTTCTCGCCAAGGGTTATCTGTGGAAGGACAAGATCGCGGCCGGCTTCACCACCTCAGGGTCACGGTCCGGTGACAAGCTCTCGACGTTGATGCAGATGGTGGTCTTTGCGGCACAGCACGGAATGCATTGGGTTGGTCTCGATCTTCCGCCGGCGAACTGCTCTTCAACCGGCTCCGAAGAGGATATGAACCGTCTCGGCTTCTGGGTAGGTGCGGCGGCACAGGCGAACACGGATGAGGGCCCGGAGACCGCGCCGCCAGCATCCGATCTCGCTACAGCGCGCTATCTCGGGCGGCGTGTGGCGCTGACGACGCTGCAGTTCGTTCGCGGACGCCAAGCCGCGCCCCTCCAATACGCTCTGGCCGCCCATGAGTGAAACGCCCTCCGACCCGATCTTTTCCGAGCTGCGTCCGCGCCTCGTCCGGCTTGCCTATCGAATGCTCGGATCCGTGGCGGATGCGGAGGATATCGTGCAGGATGCTTCGCTGCGCTGGCTGGCGACTGATCGTGCATCGGTGCGTGAGCCGGCTGCGTTTCTTCGCACCATCGTCACCAGACTTTGCCTCAACGAGCTGAAATCGGCGCGTCGCCGCCGGGAGTCCTATGTGGGATCCTGGCTGCCAGAGCCCATCTTCGATCCGGAGGACGGCGATGCCGCTGATGATATCACCTTGCCCCTGATGCTGGCGCTGGAGCGTCTGTCGCCTCTGGAGCGTGCCGCCTTTCTCCTGCATGACGTGTTCGGCATGGATTTCGATGACGTTGCCTCGGCGATCGGCCGCGAAGCTCCCGCTTGCCGCAAGCTCGCAAGCCGGGCGAGGGCGCATGTTGCCGAGACCCGACCACGCTTTGCCGTCGGCAGAGAGCAGGGGCTGAAGCTTGCCACAGCCTTCTTTACGGCGTCGAGAACGGGAGACATGGCGGCTCTTCAAGCCTTGCTTGCCGAGGATGTCGTTGTCTATGCCGATGGCGGCGGCAAGGTACCGACATCGCGGCGGCCACACATCGGTCTCGCGGCCGTCATGCTGCTCCATGAGCAGTTGGCGCGAATTTTCCGCACGCAACCGTCGCAACTGATCCACTATGCCGTCATCGATGGCTTGCCAGGTTTCGTAACGGTAGAAGGCGGCAACGTCGCGCAGACGACCGCTCTACACATCGAGCAGGAAAAGATCGTTGCCATTTATTGCACGCGCAACCCGGACAAGCTGCAGCACATCATCGGCGCCATGGCTCATTAATAGTTGCACTTATCGGTCGATCGGCAACGAAACTGGCATCAAATGCGACCGCAGAAGCTGCCGCATTTTAACCATTCATTAACCATAATTTTCGGAAATACCCACATTCGCTCAAATCCGATCGCAAATTCGACAACATGCAATCATGATTAAAGTACCGTTAGGTGATTGAGGCGTAGCAGGATACCGGTTGAGGGATATGCCGGTGCATGCCTTGCCATAGTAATTTGATTAACGGCGTGGGACAGATGAAATTCGATAATCGTGCGGTGACATACGCAACGGGTATGCGTTGGTTTGCTCTCTCTCTGATGTGCGCCACCGTTACCGCCTGCGGAACCTCTCAGCAGGTTGCGACGAAGCGTCAGCATGGCAAGGAATATTTCTCCGAAAAAGAATACGGCGTTAAGGCGAGCCCGCGCGTTGCCTTCAATGGACCGATCCCGAAGGGCGGCGGTCGTTTCATGGTCGGCAATCCCTACGAGGTCAAGGGCCAATGGTATTATCCCAAGGAAGATTATGCCTATAACAAGGTCGGCATCGCCTCCTGGTACGGCTCGGCCTTTCACGGACGCCTGACCGCAAACGGCGAAGTCTATGACCAGCAGGCGCTCACCGCCGCCCATCCGACCTTTCCGCTGCCGAGCTATGCGCGCGTCACCAATGTCGAAACCGGTTCCTCCATCATCGTGCGCGTGAACGATCGCGGCCCTTATCATCCCGGCCGCATCATCGACCTTTCCAACAAGACGGCGCAGCTCCTCGATCTGCAGCATAGCGGCACCGGCGACGTGCGCGTGCAATATGTCGGCCGCGCCCGCATGGACGGCCACGACGATCCCTATCTGATGGCCTCCTACATTCCGAAGGGCTCGCGCCTGCCGAGCATCAATCCCGGCGGCCAGATCGCAACGGGCGTAATGGTCGCTTCGAATGGCCGCATTACCGCCGACCAACTGCCGGATTCGGACAATATCCGCCAGCCCAGCCGCCAGCAGCGCAGCTTCAACACCGCGAGTGCTGCGCCGGCGCTTGCGCCGATCCCGCAGCAATCGCCTTATTCGGCAACCGCCTTTGCCGGCTCCACGCCGACAGCGTCCTATAGTGGCAACAAGCGCAACAATCCGCCGCCGATGACCTGGAACGGCGGCGCCATGCCGTCGGTCGATCCTGCCGAGCCAACGCTGGTCGTATTGCCTACTATTGGCCCCATTCCCTACGAGCGTCCGGATTTCGCACCGGGCATGGCGAGCCTTGATGCGCCGTCGCTCGCCTCCACGGTCGCTGCCTACCAGGAAGCACCGGTCAAGACAGTCTACGTCAATCTCGCTTTCGACGCTGTCATGGTGCGCAATGACGGGCTGACGCAGGAGTCGATCCTCTCCGCCTATCACCGTCAGCATCAAGCTCAAACGCAAGTCGAATAATCGGCGTCATTGCCTGAATCTTCACCCCTGGGCTAATATGATTTCGGGGTCGAACGGATTGGGGAGCCGGCATGTTGAGACGCCTGTTTTTCGCGTTTTCCTTCTTCCTTATCGGAATTGAGTGCCTGCCGGCCGTCGCCCAACAGGCGCCGGCGCCGGCTTTCGACACCAAGGCCGCGCAGGCCTTCATGATCGAAGCCTCCACCGGCACGATCCTGCTTGCCAAGGATGAGAATCAACCGATTTCCCCGGCCTCGCTTGCGAAGCTAATGACCATGGATGTCGTCTTCGATGCAGTCGGGCGAGGGGAGATTTCGCTTGATACGGAATATCCCGTTTCCGAAAACGCCTGGCGCAAGGGCGGTGCACCGTCGCGTGCATCGACCATGTTCGCCGCCCTGAAATCGCGCGTGCGCGTCGGCGATCTGATCCAGGGCGTCGCCGTGCAGCAGGCCAATGACGGCTGCATGATCCTTGCCGAAGGCATGTCCGTGAATGAAAAGGAATTCGCCCGGCGCATGACGGCGCATGCGCGCGAGATCGGCATGCCGAGAGCGGTCTTTACCAATTCGACCGGCCTTCCGGACCCTGACGACCCCAATGACGGCAGCAAGATTTCGGTGCACGAGCTGGTGACGCTGGCACAGGACCTGCAGGAGAAACACGCCGATCTCTACAAATATTTCGGCCAGGCGGATTTTACCTGGAACAAGATCTACCAGCGCAACCGCAATCCGCTGCTCCCCCTGAACATCGGCGTCGACGGCCTCGGCACCGGCTTTACCGAGGGCGAGGGCTATTCGATCGTCGCCTCCATCCAGCGCGGCGGCCGACGGCTGTTCCTGGCGCTCGGCGGCTTGAAAACGGACAAGGAACGCACCGAGGAAACCCGCCGCGTGCTGGAATGGGGCCTCAGCAACTTCAAGAGCCAGCGCATCTTTGCCGATGGCGAGGTGATCGGCGACGCCAGCGTCTATGGCGGCGCGGAGTCGACGGTCGGCCTCATCGCCAAGGTACCGGTCGATGTCTATGTGCCGCTCAACAATCCCGACCGCCTGTCGGCCCGCATCGTCTATCGGTGGC
Organism: Rhizobium sp. NXC24; assembly: GCF_002944315.1. Lineage (NCBI taxonomy): Bacteria > Pseudomonadati > Pseudomonadota > Alphaproteobacteria > Hyphomicrobiales > Rhizobiaceae > Rhizobium > Rhizobium sp. NXC24. Next base: position 1,969,813 of record NZ_CP024311.1, on the reverse strand, counting down.
CGCTGACGGCACCGGTCGCCGTCGGCTACGAAGCGGGAACGCTCCGCGTCTTTTCCGGCGCACGGCTGTTGCGCGAATTGCCCCTCTATACAAAGGATGCCGTCGCCCAGGGAACGCTCAGCAGCCGCGCTTTCGATGCTTTCATGGAGCTGACGGAATCGCTGCTGTTCTCCTGGCTTTGGGACACCCCGACGTCGACTTGATTGTTTCCCGCCTCGTGAATTCCCTTGTTTACAGCCTATATAGAATGTCAGGCTCAGATGCTTTGCGTGGTTTCACGAGCGCGCATCTTGAGTTAAACAGGGCACACGTCACGCTACGGCAAAAATGCGGAAAACAAGTGCAGGACATGATCATTGGCTGATGCAACCGGATTGTTCGTGAGCTTTGAAGGCGGGGAAGGGGCCGGTAAATCGACCCAGATTCGCCGCCTGGCGGAACGGTTGCGCGGGCTCGGTCATGACGTCCTGGTGACGCGCGAACCGGGCGGCTCGCCGGGGGCGGAGGCCGTACGCCATGTGCTGCTTTCGGGCGCGGCGGAAATGTTCGGCACGCGCATGGAGGCGATCCTGTTCGCCGCGGCACGCAACGATCATGTCGAAGAGGTCATCCGCCCGGCGCTTGCGCGCGGCACGATCGTGCTTTGCGACCGCTTCATGGATTCCTCGCGCGTTTATCAGGGCATAACAGGAAATCTCGAACCTGATTTCATCGAGGCGCTGCAGCGTGTCGCGGTCAACGGCGTGGTGCCGGACTGTACGCTGATCCTTGATATTCCCGCCAAAATCGGCCTGGAGCGGGCCCGCAAGCGTGCTTCGGCCAGTGCCGCACCGGATCGCTTCGAAAAAGAAGAAATGCAGACGCATGAGAAGCGTCGGGAAGCCTTTCTCGATATTGCCGCGCGCGATCCGGGCCGTTGTCACGTCATCGATGCGCAGCGCTCCGAAGATGCCATTGCCAATGAAATTGCCAGCATAGTCGAAGAACGGCTGACATCGGCAGACGATATGCCGTCCATCAGACCGGAAGTGGCGCAATGAGCGAAGATCGGCCAGGGGTTCTCGATGGTGCGATTCCGCCCCAGGATAACACCCGTCTCTTCGGCCACGAGGAGGCGGAAGCCTTCCTGTCGCAATCCTATCGCTCGGGCAAAGGTCACCATGCCGTCCTGATCGAGGGGCCAGAAGGCATCGGCAAGGCAACGCTTGCCTTTCGTTTTGCCAATCATGTTCTGTCTCATCCCGACCCCGCCATGGCGCCGGAAATGATCGGCGACCCCGATCCGGCTTCCGCCATCAGTCGGCAGATTTCCGGCGGTGCCTCGCACAATCTCTTGCATCTTGCCCGTCCCGTCGACGACAAGACCGGAAAGGTAAAGTCTGCGATCACTGTCGATGAGGTGCGCCGCGCCGGCAAGTTCTTCTCACAGACCTCCGGCACGGGCAATTGGCGTATCGTCATCATCGATCCGGCCGATGATCTCAATCGAAGCGCTGCCAATGCCATATTGAAGATCCTCGAGGAGCCACCGAAGCGGGCACTGTTCCTCGTGCTGTCGCACGCGCCGGGCAAGCTGCTGCCGACCATCCGCTCGCGCTGCCTGCCACTGAGGCTGACGCCGCTGAGCGACGATGCTCTAGGGAACGCGCTTGCGCATCTTGGTATCAGCCTGTCGCCGGGGCAGGGTGCGGACCTGCTTGCCGCGGCCAAGGGGAGCGTCGGCGAGGCTCTGAAACTGCTGAACTATGGCGGTGGCGAAATCGTTGCGGCCTACGAGCAGGTCATCTCAACGGATGGGCCTGCGGCGCGCCGGGCAATGCATCGCCTCGCCGATGCCTTGTCGGCGAAGGAAAGCGACACGATCTTCGGATTCTTCGTGTCCCATATCGGCGACGACATCATGGCGCGGGCGAGGGCGGCGGCGCTGGAGGGACGCCTCACTGTGGCCGAAAGACTCGCTCGCCTCTATTCTGACGTCACCGAGCGGCTCACCGTATCGCAGGCCTACAATCTCGATCGCAAGCAGACGATCATCACGATTCTCGGCGAGCTCAAGCAGCAGCTTTCCATTTAGGGAAAGAGTAATTTCCAGGCGACGATCATCAAGGTGACGGCAAGCACCGTCCTGATTATCCGTTCGTGCAAACGCGGCGCCAGCAGGCTGCCGGCAACGATGCCGGGAACCGAGCCGAGCAGCAGTGCAAACAGCATCGTCCAGTTAATCTCGCCGATGAACCAGTAACCCATGCCGCCGATCAATGTCAGCGGTACGGCATGGACGATATCCGAGCCGACGATCTCGCGCACATCGAGATGCGGATAGAGCACCAGCAGCACGGTGACGCCGAGCGCGCCGGCGCCGACGGAGGTCATGGTGACGAGGGTGCCGAGCACAAAGCCAAGGACGAGCGTCAGCAGCGCGATGCTACGCGGCGAAAGCGTCCCGCGCTCGCCTCGCCATTTCCGGATGGCGCTCAGCACCTGGCCGCGAAAGATCAGCATCAACGACGTCAGAAACAGGAGACAGCCCAGGGACACCGTGATCGTATGGGCAACCGCCGGACTCTCGCGATTGACGCCCGCCATGATCCACAGCATCGCAAGCGCGGCGGGCACACTTCCGGAGGCGAGCAAGCCCACCACTTTCCAGTTCACCCGCCCGTGCATGCCATGAACCGCGGTGCCCGCGGTCTTGGTGATCGCGGCATAAAGGAGGTCCGTGCCAACGGCGGTGGCCGGATGCACACCGAACAACAGAACCAGCAATGGCGTCATCAACGACCCGCCACCGACGCCGGTGATACCCACCAGCATGCCGACGAAGAAACCGGAAAAGGAATAAAGGGGTTGAAACGCGGCCGGAAAAATCAAAGCCACGGCCCCTTCAAGCCGTTGGACAGGCTATTAAAAATGGAAATAGTATTCACGGCGGTCCCTGTCCTGCGCTTTTGTTTTCTGAAGGGGTAAAGCCGGGGCTGGATCGAGTCAAGCGAGGACGTCCACGGAACGTGGAATGCTGCGAGCGCGAAACTTGGTGTTTCACTCCCAGCAAACATGCGCTAAAGCGAGCGAGTGCAAGAATAACAATGACGAAACCGTAAACCGGACCATTGCCTGATATGACCGACAAGACCCCGTTCTACATCACCACTGCGATCGCTTACCCCAACGGCAAGCCGCATATCGGCCATGCCTATGAGCTGATTGCCACCGACGCCATGGCGCGCTTCCAGCGGCTGGACGGGCTCGATGTCTTTTTCCTGACCGGCACGGACGAACACGGCCAGAAGATGCAGCAGACGGCGCGCGCCGAAGGCCTGACGGCACAGCAGCTAGCCGACCGCAATTCGGACGAGTTCCAGGCCATGGGCAAGCTGCTCAATGCCTCGAATGACGACTTCATCCGCACGACGCAGGCCCGCCATCACGAGACCTCGCAGAACATCTGGAACCTGATGGCCGATGCCGGCGACATCTACAAGGATTCCTATGCCGGCTGGTATTCGGTGCGCGACGAGGCCTATTACCAGGAAAATGAGACCGAGCTTCGCGCCGATGGCGTCCGTTACGGGCCTCAGGGCACGCCGGTAGAATGGGTGCAGGAGGAGAGCTACTTCTTCAAGCTCTCGGAATACCAAGACCGACTGCTGAAGCACTACGAGGAGAACCCCGATTTCATCGGTCCGGCCGAGCGCCGCAACGAGGTGATCTCTTTCGTCAAATCAGGCCTCAAGGACCTGTCGATTTCACGCACGACGTTCGACTGGGGCATCAAGGTGCCGAACGATCCCGCCCATGTCATGTATGTCTGGGTCGATGCACTGACGAACTACATCACGGCGACCGGCTATATCGAGGACCGGAACAATCCGCGGGCGAAATACTGGCCGGCCGATGTGCACATCATCGGCAAGGACATCATCCGCTTTCACGCCGTCTACTGGCCGGCTTTCCTGATGTCGGCCAAGCTGCCGCTGCCGAAGCGCGTCTATGCCCATGGCTTCCTGCTCAACAAGGGCGAGAAGATGTCGAAGTCGCTCGGCAACGTCGTCGATCCGGTCAATCTGGTGAACCATTTCGGCCTCGACCAGGTGCGCTATTTCTTCCTGCGCGAAGTCTCCTTCGGCCAGGACGGCAGCTACAGCGAAGAGGCGATCGGCACCCGCATCAACTCCGATCTTGCCAACGGCATCGGCAATCTCGCCAGCCGGTCGCTCTCGATGATCGTCAAGAATTGCGACGGCAAGATCCCAGAATGCGGAGAGCTGACCGACGTGGACAAGGCGCTGCTGGCGCAGGCCGATGCGCTGCTGGCCTCCACGCGCGAGGACATGGGCAAGCAGCTCATCCACCGCGCGCTGGCTTCGATCATCGCCGTCGTCTCCGAAAGCGACCGCTATTTCGCCGGCCAAGAGCCTTGGGCACTGAAGAAGACCGATCCGGCTCGCATGGCGACCGTGCTCTACGTTACCGCCGATGTCGTCCGCCAGATCGGCATTCTCTTGCAGCCCTTCATGCCGGAGTCTTCTGCCAAGCTGCTGGATCTGATCGCTATTCCCGCCGACAAGCGCGATTTCGCGGCGCTCGGCGAGGCCGGCCGCCTTATCCCCGGAACGCCCTTGGAAGCGCCCAAGCCCGTCTTCCCGCGCTATGTGGCGCCGGAAGTCGAATAAGGTTTTTCTACTGCCATGTTGATCGATACGCATTGCCATCTGGATTTTGCCGACTTCGCGGAGGAACGCGACGCGATCGTCGCGCGCGCCCATGAGGTTGGCGTCAAGCAGATGGTCACCATCTCGACCAAGGTCAGAAAGCTCGATGGATTGCTTGCGATAACAGAGCGCTATCCCTCGGTTTTCTGCTCGGTCGGCACGCATCCGAACAGCGCCGACCAGGAACTGGATATCCAGACGGAAGACCTTGTGCGGCTGGCAAACCAGCACGAGAAGATCGTCGCGATCGGCGAGGCGGGTCTCGATTATTTCTACGATACCGTCAAGCCGGAAGATCAGAAGACCGGCTTCCTGCGCCACATCGCGGCCGCACGCGAAACGAAGCTGCCGCTGGTCATTCACAGCCGCAGCGCCGATGAGGACATGGCCGCGATCCTGACCGAGGAAACAGGGAAGGGGGCCTTCCCCTTCATCCTGCATTGCTTCTCCTCCGGCCCGGCCCTCGCCCGCACCGGCGTCGAGCTTGGCGGCTATATTTCCTTCTCCGGTATTCTGACCTTCCCGAAATCGGAAGAGCTGCGCGAGATCGCCAAAACGATCCCGCATGACCGGCTGCTGGTCGAGACGGATGCGCCATACCTTGCGCCGAAGCGCTGGCGCGGCAAACGCAATGAGCCATCCTACGTCGTCAACACAGCCGAGGTGCTGGCGGATACGATCGGCGTCAGCATGGACGAGATCGCAGAGATCACCACCCAGAATGCGTTCCGCTGCTTCTCCCGCATGACGAGGGTCTGACGGCGTGACACACCGGCGGCGCTTCACCATATTGGGCTGCTCGTCGTCGCCGGGGGTGCCGCGCATTACCGGCGATTGGGGCGCCTGCGACCCGAAGAATCCGAAAAACCGGCGCACGCGTGCTGCCTTCATGATCGAGCAGATCGCGCCGGATGGCGGCATCACCACCGTCGTCGTCGATACCGGCCCGGATTTTCGCGAGCAGATGATCCGCGCTGGCGTCGGCTCTGTCGATGCGGTGCTCTATACGCACGCCCATGCCGACCATATTCACGGCATCGACGACCTGCGTGGTTTCTTCCACAATTCGCATGAGCGCATTCCGATCTATGCCGATCAGCCGACCATGGACCGCATCCGCGAGGGCTTCGGCTATTGTCTGGAGACGCCGCCAGGCAGTAACTATCCGCCGATCGTCCGGCCGATCATCATCGAAAGCCTGGACAAGAGTTTCACGGTCGAAGGGCCGGGCGGTCCGATCAGCTTCTGGCCGCACAGGCAGCAGCACGGCGACATCCACTCGCTTGGCTTTCGCATCGGCAGCCTTGCTTATTGCAGCGATATCAGCGACTTCCCAGCGGAATCTGTCGAGAGAGTTCAAGATCTCGACGTCCTGATCATCGATGCGCTGCAATACCGGCCGCATCCAAGCCATCTCTCGCTGGAACAATCGCTCGCCTGGATCGAACGGCTGCAGCCACGCCGCGCGATCCTGACGCATATGCACACACCACTCGACTACGCGACCGTGCTTGCGGAAACACCTGAGAATGTCGAGCCGGCTTACGACCAGATGCGGATCGAACTCGATGTGGAGGATGATGATCTATGAGCGAGGACAGCAAAAAGCTTTCAAGTCTGGAACGCGTCGAACAGGCGGCCCGCGATCTCGGCCTCGACATCGTCATCAAGCGCATGGAGCAATCGACCCGCACAGCCGAAGAAGCGGCCAAGGCGGCCGGCTGCGCCGTCGGCCAGATCGTCAAATCGCTGGTCTTCGTCAATGCGGAGACCCACGGCCTGACGCTGCTCCTTGTTTCCGGCGCCCACAATGCCGATACGGCATATATCGCGACCACTTGCGGGCTGCGCCTCAAGCGCGCCGACATCGACCGCGTCCGCGACGAAACCGGCTTCGCCATCGGCGGCGTCGGCCCGATCGGCCATCGTGTGAAGCTGCCGGTTTTCATCGACGAAAGCCTGTTGGGCTACGACCAGGTTTGGTGCGCAGCAGGACGGCCAGACAGCATCTTTGCTTGCGATCCCAAAACCTTGGCCGAGAAGACCGGAGCCCAGATCATCCGCGTAAAGGCGGCTTGAGGCGAGTTCAGCTCACTCGCCTGATATCGATTTTTGTTCCATAATCTATCTTATCTGACTTTCGTTTGTAGCGGCTATTTAGTAATGCGACAGTTGGGCCAGTTAGAGATGCGACAGTCTCGCCTCTCGACGTTCTGGTCAATGCCAAGGTTGGGAGCAAGGATGACGACCTTCAGCCTGGTCGAGACCATGAGCGGTCGGAGTCGTCATGTCCTGTTTGATCACTATGTCGCAGAAAGAGTTGCATCGCCTCGAAGTCATCCAGAAGATCCGTGACGAACGCCTGAGCGTTGTCCAGGCTGCCGAACTGCTCGACCTCAGTCGAAGTCAGGTGCATCGGCTGCTGCAGGCTTATGACCTGGATGGTCCAGCCGGGCTCGTTTCGAAGAAGCGATCTCAACCGAGCAACCGGCGTCACAGCGAGGAATTTCGCAATGCGGCGCTGGATCTGATCCGCGAACGCTATCTGGATTTCGGCCCGACGCTGGCGCGTGAGAAGCTGATCGAGCTGCACCGGATCTCTGTCGCCAAGGAGACGCTGCGGCAATGGATGACCGAGGCTGGTATCTGGGTCTCACGCAGAGAACGCAAGAAACGGGTTTTCCAGCCACGCGGTCGACGTGATTGCTTTGGCGAACTGGTGCAGATCGATGGCTCGCATCACTGGTGGTTCGAGAACCGTGGGCCCAAATGTGCCCTGCTCGTCTATATCGATGACGCGACCGGCAAGCTGCTACATCTACGGTTTGCCGGATCGGAGAACACATTCGACTATCTGCACGCGACCAAGGCCTATCTGCAGCAATGGGGCAAACCGCTGGCCTTCTACAGCGACAAGCACGGCGTCTTTCGTTCGACCCATGCGTCGGAGAAGGACCGGACGAGCGGCCTGACACAATTCGGCCGGGCGCTCTATGAGCTGAACATCGACATCATCTGTGCCAACACCCCGCAGGCCAAGGGCCGGGTGGAACGTGCCAACCAGACATTGCAGGATCGGCTGGTCAAGGAGATGCGGCTTCGCGGCATTGACACGATCGAGGAAGCCAACGCCTATGCACCTGAGTTCATTACGGATTTCAACGCGCGTTTCGGCAAACAGCCGCGCAATCCGAAGGACATGCACCGGCCGTTGGCCGATCACGAGAACCTTGATGGCGCCATGTGCCGCAAGGAAGTTCGCACGCTGTCGCAGGCTTTGACGCTGCGCTACGACAAGGTGCTGTTCATTCTCGATCCGACCGACGTTTCCAGACCCTTGGCCGGCCAAAAGGTGATTGTCTGCGATTATCCGGACGGTCGTCTCGAGATCATGCACGAGAGTTTTGCCCTACCCTACAGAACCTTTGACAAGCTGCGGTCGGTCCATCGGCCGGAAGTCGTCGAGAACAAGCGTCTGGACGACATGCTGTCGATCGTCGCCGAGATGCAGGCTGGACGAGAACAGCAACGGAGCAAGAGCGGCCCTCGCCGCACCGGGCAGACGGATCATATGTTCGGCATTCGGGACGGCAGCACGGCGAACGGCTATCAGAAGCGTGGCCGCAAGCCGAGGACAGATTACATGAACGATCCCGCGGTGATTGCCCGGCGAGAGAAAGCGTTATTGAGGCAACCAGCGGCGGAATAAAGATCGTCAGTGCACGCCGATGTCGCTTTGCGTATCTGATTCCAGCTGCAGGCAGGCGGACCAAAGCGGCGTCTTATGGAAGGCTCCGTCTTGAAGAAGCGTGAGCCCTTCTCGTGCCTCATAAAGCAGGCCCAGCCAGCACAGGCGCCGCAGGACACCATATTGGAGATCGGATTTGAGCTCCCAGGCTTCCAGGGTCATTTCGGTGTCGGACAGAGGTGCCATGTCTGGATAGAGGATTTTTACAACGTCCAATGGCGTGCAGCCCTCTCTCGCCTTGATATTGAGAAGATTGAGGAACATGCGCCACCAACCTAACCGAGCTTGGACCTCTTCTTTGCGCTCGGTGGCGTGGACATAGGAATAGAGATAATCCGTGGCGACGAGATCGAAGAAGGCCTGCGGGTTCATCAGGAACTCGCGGCCACGTCTGGTTGGCAGCAGCACATCCTTTTTCCGGCGAAGAAGCTTCAGATGGCGGGTCATGTCCCGCACGACCCAGAGCGGCGGCATGTCGTTTTCGTTCAGCACTTTGTTCATGCTGTAGAGGTCTTCGGCCGTGAAGTCGGGCCAGAGGAAGTTCACAGCGGCCCAATGCACGAATTTGCGGTTCATGGCGCCGGTCGCCGTCAATCCTATGCCACCCTCACCGTCAGCATAGGCAACGGACAGAAGCATGCCGCGAAGAAGAGGTGACAGCGCGGCGACATCGACGTCACCTTGCAGGTTGATTTCCGGAAGCATCGTGCGGCTTCGATCCCTATCCGCCCCATGCGGTGTAGAGGAGTATCAGCCGACGACAGAACAATTGCTACTGAGAAAGCTAAAGTCGAAGGGGAGCGTTATCACCCGCCCCCGCTCCGCCCTTTCAACCCGGCCCAGCCGGTCGGATCGGGGGCTACCGGCAGAACCAGTGGCGCATTTCTAACTGGCTGAACACGTCGCTCCTCTAATCAGCTTTGACATCGTTTGTAGCTGGGAACGTTCCAGTTCGAACTGCAACAACGTTCTTCCCTCCTTAGCTTGCCGCCGCCGCAGAAATTCAGAAATTTCGCAGCGGCGCCGCACTATGACTTATCGCGCGGCGCGTGCCAGCCCGTGCGCCACAAGCCGGTCGATGGTCTCCGCATAGCTGATGCCGCTCGCCGCCATGGCTTTGGAATACATGCTGATATCGGTGAAACCGGGAATCGTGTTGATCTCGTTGACGAGAAACTGCATGTCCGCGGTCACGAAGAAATCGACGCGCGCCATGCCATCGCAGCCAACCGCCCGGAAGGCATTGCCTGCCGTCTCGCGGAGCCGGCGCTCGATCTCCTCCGGCAGCTCAGCCGGCACTTTCAAAGCCGCGCCGTTCTCGTCGATATATTTTGCGTCGTAGCTATAAAAACCATGACTTTCTGCCGGCACGATTTCGCCAGGACGCGAAACGAAGAGATTGCCTGCCGTATCCTCCAGCACGCTGCATTCGATCTCGCGGCCTCGGATGAACTCCTCCGCAAGCAGCTTGCGGTCATGCTTGAAGCCTTCCGCGAGCGCTGCTTCATATTCACTGGCCGTCATAACCTTGCTGACGCCGACCGACGATCCCTGACGCGCCGGCTTGATGAACACGGGCAGTCCGAGCATGCGTTCGAGATCGGCGAAGGAAGGCGCGCCGGTCTCGTGAATGGTGACTCCTCGCGCCGTAGCCAGACCTGCTTGGTTCAGCAGCCGCTTGGCGATGTCCTTGTCCAGCGCAACCGCCGAACCGAGGATACCGCATCCGACAAGCGGCACCCGGGCGACTTCGGCAAGCCCCTGGGACGAGCCATCCTCGCCATGCGGCCCATGCAGGACGGGAAACAGGATATCGATCTTCGGCAGGTCGCGGGGGCTATAGCCAGCCGGAATCGCGATCATCCGTCCGCGCCCACCGGGCACAAGACAGACTTCTGTCCCGCTCTCCGGCGTCGACAGTTTGCCGTCCTCGAAAGAGCTCAGGAGCCACTTTCCCTCGCGGGTGACGAAGATGGGCACGGCATCGTATTTGGCCGGCTGCAGGGCACGCATGACATTCGTCGCAGACAGCACCGAGACGTCGTGCTCGGCGGAACGCCCACCAAAAAGCACGGCGATGCGCAGTTTCGAGGATGCCGCGGCGTCTGTCATAAATGTTCTCCGGAATGGTTCGGGTTGCGAGGTCGGGAGCCAATCGCAACGCCACGATTGGCGAAAATGCGGTGGCGAGCTGCATCCTCATCTCCGATGTTTCCGGCTGAAGTACGGCAAAGTCCGCCATGCCCGACGGACGCGGGTATGGCGGGATGGTGCTATCATCTGCAGGCTATTCCAAGCTCTGACGGCGCCGGATCTCGGCCTCAGACGGGGCCTGCTGGGCAAAGGAACCGGTCTTGACGTCACCGGCTGGCTCGTAAGTCGCCATGATGACGCCGCTCGGGAAGGATTGCGAGCGGATGAGTTTCAGCGCGGCCGGAACCGTTCCCTCGGCGAACAGCTTTTTGCCCTTGCCAAGCAGCACAGGGAAGGTCAGCACCGTATATTCGTCGATCAATCCGTGACGAAGCAGGGTCTGAATAAGGTTGCCGCTCCCCTGGATCAGGAGATCCGGCCCCTCGCCTTTCTTAAGCTCGGTCAGCGCTGCCGTAACGTCAGTTCCGAGCGATTGGCTGTTGTTCCAATCAAGCCTGATATCGCCGCGGGTCGCAACATATTTGGTGACCTTGTTGAACAACACGCCGATAGAGTCATCTTCGCCGGCATAGGGCCAATAAGCAGCAAAGATATCGTAGGTCTTGCGGCCAAGCAGCAGGTCGAAGGGCTTGCCGAATATCTGGCCCAGGGCTGAACCCGTCGCTTCGTCGAAATAGGGAAACGTCCAGCCACCGAACCGAAATCCGCCGGTCGGATCCTCCTCCGGAGCGCCCGGCGCCTGCATGACCCCGTCGAGGCTGATGAATGTGGCTGCGATGATCCTGCGCATGATGTCCTCCTTGAGTTTGGGTTTGTCGATCCGAGGACGTTTCTCTCCAGGTGAAACCGACAGACGCTTGAAATTTTTGTCCGAAGCTTTTCAGGTCCGAGCTCGAATTGCGCCGCGCGACACAGTCGAATACCGCCCATCGCCGAACACGCAATCTAACGCCCAGGTGGCACTTGTGACCATTTGACTCTTGAATGACGGTCCGGAATCGGCGACATTCGTCCTACCAATATTCCCTTTGCGATCCGAACCCGATTTCGGGCCCGCCTCGTTCAAAAATGCCTGGATAAGAGCGTGAGCAGCGATTCATCAAGAAGCGCGGCGAAGCCATTGGCTTCGTTGGCGCATGTCAATGCGGCTGGTTGGGGTCGGGGTCTCTCCACCATCGTGCGGATCACGCATATGACGCTGCGCCATCCCTGGCAGACCGGCTTGGCGATCGGCGCAACATTCGTTGCGGCGACGCTGCAGCTCTCGATCCCGCGCCTGCTCGGCCGCGCGGTCGATCAAACACAAACGGTGGTTGCCGGCGGCGCGGCCGGCCAGCTCGCGGAAAATGCATTGTTGACGACCGCCCTACTCCTGCTGATCGTCAGCATCCTGCGCGGCCTTTTCACGATGGTGCAGAACTATTTCAGCGAAGCCGTCGGACACCACATGGGCTACGAGCTGCGGCTCGCCTGCTATGAAAAGATCCAGCAGCTCTCCTTCAGCTTCCACGACAATGTGCATTCCGGCGATCTGATTACCGTCGGCCTGCTCGATCTCGAAGGCGTGCGCATGTATTTTTCGACGGCGCTGGTGCGCATGGTGCTACTCACCATGCTGATCGGCGTCGGCGCCTACATGCTGCTGTCGACCGATGTCCTGCTCGGGCTCCTGGCGCTGAGCTTCGTGCCCTTCGTTGCCTGGCGTTCCTCCGTGACACAGCTCAGATTGCGTTCGACTTGGCTCGAACTGCAGGAACGGCTATCGGTGCTGACCCGCGTGATGGAGGAAAACCTCGGCGGCATTCGTGTCGTGCGCGCCTTCGCGGCGCAGGCCCACGAACTGATGAAGTTCGATAGGGCCTCGCACAATGCGCTCACCCTTGCTCACAAACGCGTCGGTATCCGCGTCGTCAATACCAGCGCCATGAACTTCTCCTTTTTCGCCGCCATGGGCCTCGTGCTCTGGGTTGGCGGCACCAAGGTGATTGCGGGCGAGATCAGTGTCGGCACCCTCGCCTCGTTCCTGACCTTCATGACCATTCTGCAGATGCCGGTGCGCCAGCTCGGCCTGATGGTCAACGCGTTTGCCCGCGCATCGACCTGCGGCTCGCGGCTGTTCGCCCTGCTCGACCTCGACATCGCCATCAAAGATGCGCCGGACGCCAAGCCGCTTGCCGTTACGGACGGCGTTCTGCGCTTCGAAAGTGTCGGCTTCACCTATCCCGGCTCGGAAAACCGCCCCATCCTCAGGAATGTCAGCTTCGAGGCGAAGCGCGGCGAAACGATCGGCATTGTCGGCCCGCCCGGCAGCGGCAAATCCACCATCGCGCATCTGATCCCGCGCTTCTATGACGTCACATCCGGACGGATCACGATCGACGGCCAGGATATCCGCAAGGCGACGTTGCAGTCGCTGCGCCAGTCGGTGGCCGTCGTGCAGCAGGATTCCTTCCTGTTCACGACCAGCATCGAAAATAATATCGCCTACGGCGATCCCTGGGCGAAGGAACAGCGCATCGAGCGCGCCGCCGAATCCGCCCAACTGCACAACTATATTCTCGGCCTGCCGGCCGGCTATACCACCGTCGTCGGCGAACGCGGCGTGTCGCTTTCCGGCGGCCAGCGCCAGCGTTTGACGATCGCCCGCACGTTGATGCTGAAGCTAGCGGTGATGGTGTTCGATGATTCGACCGCTGCCATTGACGCCGCAACCGAGCAACGCATCCGCAGCGCCATGAAGCGGTTTGCCCGCGATCGGGTGACCCTCGTTGTCGCCCATCGCCTGAGTTCGCTGATGCATGCCGACCAGATCCTGTTTGTCGAAGACGGTGAGATCGTCGAGCGTGGAACCCACGAGCAGCTCCTTGCTGCCGGTGGGCGGTACAAGGCGCTGTACGACCTGCAGGTCCGCCCGGACAGCGATGTCTCCAGGGTCGTAGCGGCGAAAAGGGAGGCCTGACGATGTCGGAAACCATTGAAACCGAACGCAACGACGTGCGCGAAGACGGGCGCCGCCCTCCCCGCGCTGTGGTCGGCTCCCATCGCGTCGAGGAAGAGATTTTCGGCAAGGTCTTCGACGGCAAGATCATCCGCCGCATCTGGGCGTTCGTCAGCCCCTACCGCCGCCAGATCTACATTTCCGTCGGAGCCGTGCTTCTCTTCACCGGGTCGCAGATCGTCATCCCGCTCGTCATCCGCTATGCGATCGATCACGCGATGGCGCCTGGCGCGACCAACTATTCGGCGCTCTGGCTGGCCCTGGCGATCTTCACGGCGGCGATTCTCGTCAATTATGCTGCCAGCTATGTGCAGGAGACCTTTGTCGGCCAGGTCGCGGAGGAAGTGCTCTTCGATATCCGCCGGGCGATGTTTGCGCATCTGCAGCGGGTATCACTCTCCTTCATGGACAAGACCGAAGTCGGCCGGTTGATGTCGCGCCTGCAGGGCGACGTCAACTCCATGCAGGAATTCCTTGAAACATCGGTGCTTTCCGTCGGCGATATTGCCCTGCTCTTCGGCATCGTCATCGTCATTCTCTCGCTCGATTTCCGGCTTGGCCTGCTGACGCTATCGGTCATGCCGATCCTTTTCGTTGTCCGCCTATTCTGGCTTCCGAAGGCACGCGTCGCCTTCATGAACGCGCATGAGACAAACTCCGTCACCAATGGCGCCTTGGCCGAGGCGATCCATGGAGTGCGCGCCGTTCAGGGCATGCACCGGCAGAGCGTCAATTTCGGTCTCTTCGACGATAAGGCATATACCAACCTCAAGGCACATCTGACCGCCGCGAGATACGCACAGATCATGGTGCCGATCGTCGATACGCTGACGGGCATGGCGATGGCCATCGTCATCATCGTGGGCGGTTCGATGGTGCTGAACCACAGGCTCGACGTTGGCGTCATGGTCGCCTTCCTGTTCTACATTCAGCGCTTCTTCGACCCTATCCGCTCGCTCACCATGCAATATTCCGTCATGCAGCGCGCCATGGCCTCCGGCCAGCGGCTGACGGACGTGCTCGACGTGCCCGTCGATATCAAGGATGCGCCGGACGCCAAGGTGCTGTCGGCGGATATGGACGGCTCGGTCGAATTCCGGGACGTCGTCTTCGGTTATGATCCGAAGCATCCGGTGTTGAAGAATGTCAGCTTCAAGGTCAATCCCGGCGAGACTGTAGCTCTGATCGGCCCGACCGGCTCCGGCAAATCGAGCTCCATGGCCTTGATCCATCGTTTCTACGAGGTGCAGCAGGGTCAGGTGCTCGTCGGCGGCCATGATGTGCGCTCCCTCACCCAGGATTCGCTCGGCCGACAGATCGCAATGGTGCTGCAGGAGCCATTCCTGTTCACCGGCACCGTGCTGGAGAACATACGCTACAACAAGGCTGAAGCGACGCGCGAAGAGATCGTCGAGGCCGCAAAGGCGGTGGGTGCGCATGAGTTCATCATGCGGCTTGCCGATGGCTACGATACCGTTCTCGGTGAACGTGGCAGCGGCTTGTCGCTCGGCCAGCGCCAGCTTGTCAGCTTTGCCCGCGCCCTTGTCGCCGACGCGAAGATACTCGTGCTCGACGAGGCAACCGCGAACATCGACAGCTATACCGAAATGCTGATCCAGAAGGCGCTGGTGAAGCTGCTCGAGGGACGCACCGGCCTTGTGATCGCTCACCGCCTCGCCACCATCCGCGAGGCCGATCGCATCATCGTCCTGCAGAACGGCCAATTGATCGAGAGCGGCAATCACCATCAGCTCATGGCCAATGGCAAGCTCTATTCGAAGCTTTATAACCTCAATTATGCGTCCTTCGACGATATTCCGGAGGAGGAAGTGAGTGCTTCGGTGCCAGTGGAATCGCGCACCTAGCAGTTCGCTTTTAAAACTGAAGACCTGGAGACTGAAGCGTTGATCACATTTTTCAGACGCTATGCAAAGGCCTCGTTGTCGATACTGTGGAGAGTTTGTCTGATCGTACTCATCGGAGGCGTGATATTTAACGGCGCTCCAGATCAGATCTTTCAACATTTCGTCGAACGCACGGAATTCAGCATAAAGCTCGAACCGGTCTTGCGAGCCACATATTTTGCGCTGATTTTCCTTGTTCTTGCCTTCTGGAGATCCCTTGCCAGAACAATATTGTTCGAGAAAAGCTCATTATTTACGGGCGAGGTGTGGCGTGAAATCTACTTGATGCTTTTTGCGTGGGCATTGGCTTTGGCAGCGCTAGACGCATTCTTAGCCCTGTATGCGTCAACCGACGTATGGGTCGCCATTGTCCGCTCAACACCGTTTCTCTTATTATTGATCTATATTTTTCTCATTTCCTTCAGATACCAAGGAAAACTCAAGCCCTTGGCCGAGCTTCCGTAACGCTGTTTAGCGAGACACCCCGCCATTCAAGCCTAGTGACTTGCATGATGATAGTAACTCATGCTATTCGCCTCGGCCATGCAGAGAACAAGCTTCAGCGCCTTCAAATGTCCTGCCGCCCGTGCGCTCGAAAGCGTCGGCGACTGGTGGAGCATTCTGATCTTGCGCGATGCGCTTCAGGGTCTGACGCGCTTTGATGAATTCCAGAAGAATCTTGGTGTTGCGCCGAATATCCTGACGCGGCGGCTGAAACATCTGACGGACGAGGGCCTGTTCGAACGCCGCCTCTACAATGAGCGGCCGCCACGCTACGAATACGTGCTGACGGAAAAGGGGCGCGACTTCTTTCCCGTTCTCATGGCGCTGTTTACCTGGGGCAACCGGCATTTGCCGCCCGAGGAGGTTGCCATGCGGCTGGTCGACCCGGCGACGGGTGAGGATCGCGATCCCCTTCTCATCGACCGCGTAACCGGCCGCGCTTTTCATCCCGAAGATACGATTCTGGTTCCCGGACCGGCGGCCGACGAGGCCGTGCATGAACGGATCGCGCAGATGAAGGCATGGTTCCTGGGCTTCGACGCCTGATAAAGATAGGAGTACTCCATTATGGATCGAATCGTCGTAACGGGCATGGGACTGGTTTCGCCGCTGGGCGTCGGCGTCAATGCCGCCTGGAAGCGGCTGGTCGAAGGGCGCTCGGGCCTCAGGCTTCTGCCGGAGACGATGGTCGGCGATCTGGCCGCCAAGGTCGGTGGTGTCGTGCCGAGCCTTGAGGAGGATAGCGAAGCCGGGTTCGATGCCGATCGCTACGTGCCGGTGAAGGACCAGAAGAAGATGGATCGCTTCATCCTCTTCGCCATGGCGGCCGCAGAAGAAGCAATCAGGCAAGCCGGCTGGCAGCCGACCGATCCCGCAGAACTCGAACGCACCGCCACGGTCATCGCCTCCGGTATCGGCGGCTTTCCGGCAATTGCCGACGCGGTGCGCACTGCCGAGGCGCGCGGCGTGCGGCGGCTGTCGCCCTTCACCGTCCCCTCATTCCTCGTCAATTTGGCAGCCGGCCAGGTCAGCATTCGCTATGGCTATAAGGGGCCGCTCGGCGCGCCGGTAACCGCTTGTGCGGCAAGTGTCCAGGCGATTGGCGATGCGGCGCGGCTCATCCGTGCCGGTGAAGCCGATGTCGCGATCTGCGGTGGCGCGGAGGCCTGCATCGACAAGGTCAGCCTCGGCGGCTTTGCCGCGGCACGGGCGCTCTCCACCGGCTTCAGCAACCGGCCGGAGGAAGCCTCTCGCCCCTTCGACGCCGGCCGCGACGGTTTTGTCATGGGCGAAGGCGCCGGCATGCTGGTAATCGAGACACTGGACCACGCTCTCGCCCGCGGCGCTACGCCGCTCGCCGAACTCGTCGGCTATGGTACCGCCGCCGATGCCTATCATATGACCGCCGGTCCGGAAGATGGCGACGGGGCGCGCCGGGCGATGCTGGCGGCACTGTCGCAGGCGCGGATTTCTCCCAGTGAGGTCAAGCACCTCAATGCCCACGCCACCTCAACGCCGGTCGGCGACCGTGGCGAAATGGAAGCGATCAAAACGGTATTCGGCCGCGACGGCGGCATCGCCGTCAGCGGCACGAAGGCAGCGACGGGCCATCTTCTTGGCGCTGCCGGCGGCCTGGAAGCGGTCTTCACCATCATGGCGTTGCGCGACCAGATTGCGCCTCCGACCCGCAATCTGCAGGAGGCGGACGCGGCGGCCGACGGTATCGATATTGTTGGCGCAACAGCTCGGCCGATGGCAATGGAATATGCCATCTCCAACGGTTTCGGTTTCGGCGGCGTGAATGCCAGTGCTCTGTTCCGCCGCTGGCAATGATCGGGTTCGGCTTCTCCGGGCTTCGGCGACTACATAGCTGATCCCTGCGATACTCTGCATCCCTTCTGCAAAGGCATAAAGCGCGCTATGCTCTCCTGGATATTGCCGGAGATCGTCCATGCGCGCTTTATCTCTTGCAGCCGCCCTCTGCATTACCCTCGCCCTCGCCCCGGCGCACGAGCGGAAGACCCCGTGCAATCGGCGCAGACGTTGATTCAGGAACAGATCGAAGCTTTCCTGCACAATGATGCGGATTCGGCCTATTCCTTCGCTGCCCCCGGCATCAAGGCGCTTTTTCCGGACAAGGACAGCTTCTTCGCCATGGTGAAGAAGAGCTATCAGCCGGTCTATCACCCAGGCAACTACGCCTTCGGCAAGAGCCGCGCCATCGACAACGGCGCGGTCGTCTATCAGGAAGTGCTGATCACCGGCACGGACGGCAAGGACTGGACGGCGATCTATCAGATCGCCCGTCAGCCCGATGGCAGTTATAAGATCAACGGCGTGCAGATCCTGCCGAACGCGACAAGCGAGGGAATCTGATCAGAATTCCCCTCGCCTCTTTTAGCCACCTGCCCTGCTGAAACTGACAGGCTGAACCGCCGCATCCAATGCTGGCCGCGGTAAGGGAACAGCTACAGTAGACGTTGGCGTTGCGCTGATGCTTGCAGTCGTCATTGGATCCGGCGCCGGGATCGGAATCTGGTCTGCAGGTGGCAACAAAACCGGAAATTGCGTTGTTGTGACCGTTTGCACAGGCACATAGTTCATCGCAACTTCGTAGGCCGGAAGTGGCGCTGGCGTTTCAAGGGCGCCATCCTGCCCACGCTTCTCATAGAAAGCGTTTCCGCCGGCCACGGCGACATAGTGCATGTTATTGTAAGGGAATTTCAGACCGTCCGTGTGGAAGAACATCGCATCCTTGACACCCGGATGTCGTTCTCCATTGAGAACCTCCGATGCCGCCTGGTTGAGATCAGGTTCGGCCAGGTCGCTGACCACCCTCGTCATCACGCCTGGCGCAAATTGCCTTTTTTGCGCGACGACGCCGCAGATCGACGAGGCGTAGGCACCGGAGGTCAATCTGTTCATCACGACCGATCCCACTGCCATGTATCCATCATGGTCCGAATGCTCGGACTCGAAATACATCGCTCGCTTCAAACAGTCGCGATCTTTTGCGGTGTAATTGTAGGTTACCTTCGTCGGTCGAATGGACTTGGAAGAGTTTTGGCTGGTCGAGGGTGCTTTCGCCACCGTCGTGCAGCCCGTCGCTGCCAATCCGACAAATATGAGTCCGGAAAGACAGGTCCCCAATGCGCGTTGCGCCCTCAACGGCAGGTGCCTCCTATATTATTAGTGAGCCCTTATCGATAAAGTGGAACGCTTTGTAGCCGAAGTTCAAAGGAATTTCAAACGCAAAGCACCAAAATAGTCAGTGGATCTTACCACCGGCTGAAGGATCATTTATTACGATTCGCTGTTTTTGCAAACGCTTTCTTATCGCGCCGTCGTCTCAGGCGGCCTTTCGGAAGAGCCCAGTTAGACCACCTGAAAACGCCTAATTCATGAGACAAAGACTGAGACATAAGCCATTGCGGATATTATATTTTCTAATTGATATTTAGGTTCCGGACGCCAGCCGACTTCGACCAGAATTCGTCCTGGTGCGAAGCAATAAAACAACCAACCGCCCCGCATAGCCGACGGCGGTTTCCAGATTTCGCAGCCGGCCAATTTGGCGCGCTCGAATTGTGCGTCCACAGCCTCGCGCGACGGCAGCATGAAGCCGATGTGATAGGTGTTGCGGCCGACCGATATTGAATCAGCTCCGCCGAACCTCTCGACCGGATGGCTGATGACCAGTTCGAGCCCGGCATCGTCGCGCAGGATGGCGAGGCCGTTCGCTCCACGGGTTTCGATTTCGGTGAAATCAAAGACGGAAACAAAAAAATCCCGCGTCGCGGCGACGTCGGGAACATGTAAATCCAGGTGATTCAGTCGCATGACAGCTCCAAGGGGTCTCCCCGCAGAGGCGTGTCGCTCGAAACGGCCCACACCAACGCGGGGTACTCGGCCACAATGGCCAAGTTCCGCGTCGCGGGCCCTCATGCCTATGGCATGGAGCAGAGCTTCCGGATGGAAGGGATTGGGCCTACCGAAACCAACCCTGCCTTTTTCGACAGGCTTCAATTAGCGCGGAATCGGGACATGTTCAAGAGCAGCGCATCGCCACTCTAGCCGTTCTTGAATCACGCCGGCTCGAGATCGCCCCTTGCCCAATTCTCCTGAGTCTCTGCCATGAAATCGGCAAAGCGGCCCTCGGCGATCGCCTGGCGAATGCCGTGCATCAGTTCCTGGTAGTAGGCAAGATTGTGCCAGGAAAGCAGCATGCCGCCGAGCGCTTCGTTGGCGCGGACGAGATGGTGCAGGTAGGCGCGGGAATAATCGCGCGAGGCCGGGCAGCTCGATTGATCATCGAGCGGGCGCATGTCCTCCGCGTGACGGGCATTGCGGATATTGACCTTGCCCCTACGCGTAAACGCGAGGCCATGACGGCCCGAGCGGGTCGGCATCACGCAATCGAACATATCGATGCCGCGGGCGACGGACTTCAGGATATCGTCCGGCGTGCCGACGCCCATGAGATAACGCGGCTTCTCCGTCGGCAGCTCGGGAAGAGTGATCTCAAGCATGCGTAGCATGACTTCCTGTGGCTCGCCGACGGCAAGACCTCCGACGGCATAGCCCTTGAGGTCCATGCCGCTCAGCGCCTGCGCGGAACGGACGCGAAGCTCCGGAACATCGCCGCCCTGCACGATACCGAACATCGCCTTGCCGGGCTGATTGCCGAAAGCCACCTTGCAGCGTTCGGCCCAGCGCAGCGACATTTCCATGGCGCGCTCGATTTCCTTCGGCGTCGCCGGCAACGCCACGCATTCATCGAGCTGCATCTGGATGTCGGAGCCGAGCAGGCCCTGGATCTCGATCGAGCGCTCCGGCGACATGTGATGCGTGCTGCCGTCGACATGCGACTTGAAGGTGACACCCTTCTCGTCGAGCTTGCGCAGGCCGGAGAGCGACATGACCTGGAAGCCGCCGGAGTCAGTAAGGATCGGATGCTGCCAGCGGATCAGCTCGTGCAGGCCGCCGAGGCGGGCGACACGCTCCGCGGTCGGGCGGAGCATCAGGTGATAGGTATTGCCGAGAATGATGTCGGCGCCGGTCTCGCGTACCTGATCGAGATACATCGCCTTGACGGTACCGACCGTGCCGACCGGCATGAAGGCCGGCGTGCGGATCGTGCCGCGCGGCATGGAAACTTCGCCGAGACGGGCACCGCCATCGGTCTTTTTCAACTGGAACTGAAAGCTCTCGCTCATCTCGTCTTAGTCTTTCCGGTAGAGCAGGCTGCCATCGCCATAGGAATAGAAGCGATAGCCTGTCTCAATAGCATGGGTGTAGGCCGCGCGCATGGTATCAAGGCCGGCAAAGGCCGATACCAGCATGAACAGCGTCGAACGCGGCAGATGGAAATTCGTCATCAAGAGATCGACCGCCTTGAAGCGATAGCCGGGCGTGATGAAGATGCCGGTCGCGCCGTGCCAGGGCTTGATCGTTCCGTCATCGCCGGCGGCACTTTCGATCAGCCGTAGCGAGGTCGTGCCGACGCAGACGATGCGCCCGCCCCTCGCCTTCACCGCATTCAGCTTCGCCGCCGTCGTCGCGTCGACATAGCCGATCTCGAAATGCATCTTGTGGTCTTCAGTGTCGTCGGCCTTGACGGGCAGAAACGTACCGGCGCCGACATGCAGCGTCACGAAATGCCGCTCGACGCCCATGATATCAAGCGCGGTAAACAGCGACGGGGTAAAATGCAGGCCCGCGGTCGGCGCAGCAACGGCGCCCTCCTCACGAGCGTAGATTGTCTGGTAGTCCGTGCGGTCGCGCTCGTCTTCCGGCCGTTTGGCGGCGATATAGGGCGGCAACGGAATATGGCCTACTGCGGCAATCGCCTCATCCAGCGCCGGACCGGAGAGATCGAAGCGCAACGTGATCTCGCCGCCCTCACCCTTCTCCTCGACCACGGCGTCAAGAGCGCCAAGGATGCAAACATTTTCGCCATGGCCGAACTGGATGCGATCGCCGATCTTGATGCGCTTGCCCGGCTTGGCGAAAGCTTTCCAGCGGTCGGGCGCGGCGCGCATATGCAGCGTCGCCGACACCTGCTGACCGGGCGCGCCTTCCCGATGACGAATGCCCTCCAACTGGGCCGGGATGACCTTAGTGTCATTGAAGACGACAGCATCGCCCGGTCGCAGGAAAGATGGCAGATCGCGGATGTGATGATCGCTCAGAGCCGCCTCGCCATTATTCGGATCGACGACGAGCAGGCGCGCGCTGTCACGCGGCTCGGCGGGTCTCAGCGCAATGCGCTCATCCGGCAGGTCGAAATCGAAAAGGTCAACGCGCATTCTGGTAATCTCAGCAAAGCGAAACCCGCCCCCACGCCAAAGCGCGAGAGGCGGGCTTCAGGAATAATCACGATCAGACGTCAGCGGCAACCCGAGCGGATACGATCGAGTCCGGATCCTTCACCGGCTCGCCGCGCTTGATCTGGTCGACAATTTCCATGCCGGAGATGACCTGGCCCCAGACCGAGTACTGCTTGTTCAGCCACGGAGCGTCGGCGAAGCAGATGAAGAACTGCGAGTTGGCCGAGTTCGGGTTCTGCGAACGAGCCATCGAGCAGGTGCCGCGAATGTGCGACGTTGCGGAAAATTCGGCCTTCAGGTCGGGCTTCGAGGAGCCGCCCATGCCGGCACGGCCGGGATTGAAGCTCTCGCTGCCCTGCTTGCCGTATTGCACGTCGCCGGTCTGGGCCATGAAGCCGTCGATGACGCGGTGGAAAACGACGCCATCATAAGCCTTCTCGCGGGCAAGTTCCTTGATGCGGGCGACATGCTCGGGCGCTACCTGCGGCAGCAACTGAATGACGACCTGACCCTTGGTGGTTTCCAGGACGAGGGTGTTTTCGGGATCCTTGATCTCAGCCATTTTTGTTTCCTCTTCTCTTCTCGAATTTTACTTCTTGCCGACCGTGACCTTGACCATGCGGTCGGGGTTGCTCACTTCGCCGTTCTGGCCTTCGCCGCGCTTGATCTTGTCGGCGAATTCCATGCCGGAGACGACCTTGCCGACGACCGTGTACTGGCCATTCAGGAAGTCGCCGTCGGCGAACATGATGAAGAACTGCGAGTTAGCGGAATTCGGATCCTGGGCACGCGCCATGCCGACCGTGCCACGCTTGAACGGAACCTTGGAGAATTCGGCCGGAAGATTGGGCATATCGGAGCCGCCGGTACCGGCCTTCTGAGGATTGTAACCTTTGGTCATGTTGCCGTACTGCACGTCGCCGGTCTGTGCCATGAAGCCGTCGATGACACGATGGAAGGCGACATTGTCATATGCACCCTTCTTCGCCAGCGCTTCGATCTGTGCGACATGCTTCGGAGCAACATCCGGCATCAACTGAATGACGACCGGGCCATCCTTGAGCTGGATCGTCAGAAAATCGTCGGCCGCGGCCGAGAAGGCGCTGCCTGCGAAGGCGGCAAGGCTGAGAAAACCTGCCAATGCGAGATGAAAGAGTTTCATGGGTGCTCCGTTCGGAAAATGATTTCGGCCAGTCTTTATTGGACCGTATCTTTTAGCTTGCCTGTCAGGGCTTCAAGAACCGCTGCGGGCACGAAAGCGCTGACATCGCCGCCCATGGATGCGATCTGCCGCACCAATGTGGCGGTTATAGGCCGCGATGCCGTGCCGGCCGGCAGAAACAGGGTCTGAATATCAGGCGCCATCTGGCGGTTCATGCCGGCCATCTGCATTTCATAGTCAAGATCGGTGCCATCACGCAGGCCGCGCACCAAAAGGCTCGCGCCATGCTTGCGCGCCGCGTCGACCACCAGATTGTCGAAGGCGACAACGGAGATATCCCCAACCTTCTGCGGCAGCGCTTCGGCAAGCGACCGGGTGATCAATTCCGCGCGTTCCTCGAAGGAGAAAAGCGGTTTCTTGCCAGGATGAATGCCGATCGCGACAATAACCTTGGAGGCGACATTCAGCGCCTGCACGAGGACATCCAGATGTCCATTGGTCATCGGATCGAAAGATCCAGGATAAAAGGCTGTCGTCATACCAGACCGGCTCGTTGTTTGCAGCCTTTTGTCACGGATGGGCCGGTATCGCAAGTCATTTACAACCACTTGGCTGCCTCTGAACAGCAGATGAATGCGGCGTTCAAGCCCGTTTCAGATCAACAATGCTCTATTCGCACCAACATCGAAACGGGCCGCTTTCATCGGCTCACCCGCCTCTGGCTCAAGGAAGATCAGGCCATGTTGGTCCTTATTGTTGCAGTCGCCGTTATCGGCTCTTTCGCTCTTGAATACGCCGTTCATCTTTTCGCGAACAACTACGAAATAGAATGGGCTTCCCCGGCTAACACCACCAATTCTGCTCAAGAAATCGCCAACGCCATGCGCAAAACGCATCGCGAATCTGAACGCCAGATGAACAAGGCATTCAAGGTCGCTTCAGATGGACGTTGGTAAACAGACGCTCAACATCAAGGCGGAACCATTCATCGGCCGCCGCGTTAAAGCCCGAACCTTAGATTTGCTCATTGCGGTAAGAAGGAAACAGAGTATGCCCGATAAGATCACCCTTATTAACGTCGTTTGGATGACCATGATTTCGGGAATGCTTGCAGCGACAATCGCTCTCTACGATCAAAAGCCTGACCAGTCGAAGATCTACGGTCCCTTTGCTTCGGCTCGTCCCTTCG
The DNA here is from genome assembly GCF_002944315.1 of Rhizobium sp. NXC24. Lineage (NCBI taxonomy): Bacteria > Pseudomonadati > Pseudomonadota > Alphaproteobacteria > Hyphomicrobiales > Rhizobiaceae > Rhizobium > Rhizobium sp. NXC24. The sequence continues at coordinate 1,945,113 of NZ_CP024311.1, read as the reverse complement.
TTACCACCAGCCAGTATTAAGGGATCTGAACGCTAGTTCCACGAGAGGAAGGGAGCGATCATGTTCACGATATTAACGGTGCTTACGCTCTTCATCAGCAGCATGTTCGTTGTATCCGTCGCGTCCACAATCTCAGCGCTCCACCGCGAAAGCGAGGAGAGCAAGAAGCTGAACAAACACCATAAGGCCCTCTGAACCAAAGGGTGTTGCGATATTTCCTGATCCCGAGTGCGGCCCTCCAATCGCTCGGGTTAATTCGAACCGGACGCTCCCCCAGCGTCCGGTTTTTTTATGCCGTTACGCCCGCGAGCCTTTCCCCGATCCCCGGCGCCACTACGGGGCGCTGCTCTTGCGACAAGTAGCGCGGCAATCGCTTCAATCGTGCTATGGCTATCCAGTCTCATAGAGGGATCGATATGCGCATTGCTCTTACAGGCAGTTCCGGGCGGCTTGGCCGTGCGATCTTTAACGCCTTGGCGACAAATCACGCGGTTGTCGGGATCGATCGTTCGCCGTTTTCGACGACGCATGTCGTCGGAGATTTTGCGGACGCCGTGCTGTTGCGCAAAGTGCTGACGGGTGCGGATGCGATCGTCCATTGCGCGGCTGCCCGAAAACCACGAGATCAACAAAAAACCGGGCAGCCAAGCCGCCCGGTCGTCATTCCATGTGCTGAGTTCACTGAACCTTATTCTTCGGTCGTACCCTCGGCATCGCCGTTCGAGACTTCCGCATCGCCGTTCGCAGCGTCGTCCTCGGCACCATTGTCGCTCGCATCGTCCTCGCCGTCCGGCTCGCTGATACGCTCGACCGAAACGACCTTCTCATCCTTGGCGGTCGAGAAGATGGTGACGCCCTTGGTAGCGCGGCTGGCAATGCGGATGCCGCCGACGGGAACACGGATCAATTGGCCCCCGTCCGACACCAGCATGAGCTGATCACCCTCCTCAACCGGGAAGGCGGCCACAAGCTCGCCGATCTCGCCGGTTTTCGACGTGTCGGTAGCGCGAATACCCTTGCCGCCGCGGCCGGAAATGCGGAAATCGTAGGAAGACGAGCGCTTGCCGAAGCCTTTTTCAGAGACAGTCAGGATGAACTGCTCGAGCGCCTTCAGCTCTTCATAGCGTTCGTCGTTGAGCTGTCCCTCTTCGGTGACTTCTTCGCCAACCAGCGCGATTTCCTCGTCCTCGCCCGTCGCCGAGCGACGCTCGCTGACGGAGCGCTTGAGATAAGCCGCGCGTTCCCAAGGTTCCGCGTCCACATGGCGGACGATGGTCATCGAGATGATGCGGTCGCCGGATGCAAGGCTGATGCCGCGAACGCCGATCGAGTTGCGGCCGGCAAAGACGCGTACGTCCGAAACCGAGAAACGGATACACTGGCCGAGCGCCGTGGTCAGCAGTACGTCGTCATGCTCGGTGCAGGTCTCGACGGAGAGGATTTCGTCGCCCTCTTCCTCCAGCTTCATGGCGATCTTGCCGTTGCGATTGACCTGAACGAAGTCCGACAGCTTGTTGCGGCGCACGGTGCCGCGCGTCGTCGAGAACATGACGTCGAGATTGTCCCAGGTGCTCTCGTCTTCCGGAAGTGGCATGATCGTGGTGATGCGCTCGCCGGGCTCCAGCGGCAGCATGTTGATCAGCGCCTTGCCGCGTGACTGCGGCGTGCCGATGGGCAGGCGCCAGACCTTCTCCTTGTAGACGATACCGTGCGACGAGAAGAAGAGAACCGGCGTATGCGTATTGAGAACAAATAGCCGGGTAACAAAATCCTCGTCACGCGTGGTCATTCCGGAGCGGCCCTTGCCGCCACGGCGCTGGGCGCGATAGGTGGTCAGCGGCACGCGCTTGATGTAGCCAAGGTGGGAAACGGTAACGACCATGTCCTCGCGGGCAATCAGGTCCTCGTCATCCATCTCCAGGCCGCCGTCGACGATTTCGGTGCGGCGCGGCGTGCCGAATTCGTCGCGAACGGCTGCAAGCTCTTCTTTTACAATGGCTTGGATACGAACACGCGACGACAGGATATCGAGATAGTCCTTGATCTCGGCGCCGATCTTATTGAGTTCGTCGCCGATTTCGTCACGGCCAAGTGCCGTCAAACGGGCAAGACGCAGCTCGAGAATGGCGCGCGCCTGCTCTTCCGACAGATTATAGGTGCCGTCTTCGTTGATGCGGTGGCGCGGATCATCGATTAGCCGGATAAGGGATTCGACGTCTGCCGCCGGCCAGCGGCGGGTCATCAGCTCTTCACGCGCCGATTGCGGGTCGGGCGCATGACGGATAACGCGGATCACCTCATCGATATTGGCGACCGCGATGGCGAGACCGACCAAGACGTGGGCGCGTTCGCGCGCCTTGCGCAGCAAATATTTGGTGCGGCGGCTGACCACGTCCTCGCGGAAGGACACAAAGGCCCTCAGCATGTCGAGAAGGGTCAGTTGCTCCGGCTTACCGCCATTCAGCGCCACCACGTTTGCACCGAAAGAGGTCTGCAGCGGCGTATAGCGATAAAGCTGATTGAGGATGACCTCGGCGTTGGCGTCGCGCTTCAGCTCGATCACCACGCGATAGCCCTGGCGGTCGGATTCGTCGCGCAGGTCGGAGATGCCTTCGATACGCTTTTCGCGCACGAGTTCGGCCATCTTCTCGATCATCGACGCCTTGTTCACCTGATAAGGAATCTCGGTGATGATGATCTGTTCGCGGTCGCCACGCATCGGCTCGATCGTCGCGACGCCGCGCATGACGATGGAGCCGCGTCCGGTCTCGTAGGCCGAGCGGATGCCGGCACGGCCGAGAATCTTCGCGCCGGTCGGAAAATCCGGACCCGGGATGATCTGCATGATCTCCGGCAGCTCGATCGCCGGATTGTCGATCAGCGCGATACAGCCGTCGATCACTTCGGAAAGATTGTGCGGCGGAATATTGGTCGCCATGCCGACGGCGATACCGCCGGAGCCGTTGACCAGCAGGTTCGGGAACTTTGCCGGGACGACGACGGGCTCGCTCAATGTGCCGTCATAGTTCTCGCGGAAATCGACCGTTTCCTTGTCGAGATCGTCGAGCAGCGAATGCGCGACCTTCTGCAGGCGGCATTCCGTATAACGTTCGGCCGCCGGCGGATCGCCGTCGACGGAGCCGAAATTGCCCTGACCGTCGATCAGCGGCAGGCGAAGCGACCAGGGCTGCGCCATGCGCGCGAGCGCGTCATAAATCGCCAGGTTGCCGTGCGGATGGTATTTACCCATCACGTCACCGGTGACGCGAGCGCATTTTACGTATTTCTTGTTCCAGTCGATCCCGAGTTCCGACATGCCGTACAGAATGCGCCGATGGACGGGCTTGAGACCATCGCGAACATCGGGAAGTGCGCGGCTGACGATCACGCTCATCGCGTAATCGAGATACGACCGCTGCATTTCCTCCATGATGGAAATCGGCTCGATGCCTGGCGGGAGCTTCCCGCCGCCGGGTGGTGTTTGTTCAGTCAAAACAGATCACGATCTCTTTTAGAATCACTGCGAAATTTATAGCCGAAAGGCCCTGCAAGCGCCAATTTTGACGGGTGCTTTTGAACAGGCTTTTGCCCTCTTAACCCGCTAAATCGAACATTTCCGTGGCAGAACGTTTTGGCGAGCCCGCATTGCGCTTTGCGAAACGTCATTCCTCGCATATCAATGGGCCAACAACAAATAGAAACAAATGCCGGGGATCATATGGCGAGCGCGGACACGCTGATCAATGCCTTCACAACGCTGCTCGTCACAGTCGATCCGCCAGGTCTTGCTCCGCTGTTCATCGGCCTTACGGCTGGCATGAACCGGGCTCAACGCCATCAGGTGGCATTGCGCGGCTCGCTGATCGCATTCTTCATCATGGCGGCCTTTGCCTTGTTCGGCGCCAGCGTGCTTGGCATTCTCGGCATCTCCATCGGTGCGTTCCGTATAGCGGGCGGCCTGCTGCTTTTCTGGATCGCTTTCGAGATGGTGTTCGAGAGACGGCAGGACAGAAAGGAAAAGACGACGGAAGTCGCAATCACCAAGGATCATATCCAGAATATCGCGGTGTTTCCCTTGGCTCTGCCGCTGATCGCGGGTCCTGGCGCCATTTCGGCAACCATCCTGCTGGCCGGTTCGCTTCAGACAATGCTCGACCGAGCTCAATTGATCCTCGTTATCGCGATCAATCTCGGGCTGGTCTATGCGGCATTAGCTATTTCCGAGAGGCTTGACCGTATGCTGGGGTCAACGGGCCGCGCCATCCTCACGCGCCTGCTCGGCGTCATCCTCGCCGCGCTCGCTGCCCAATTCGTCGTGGATGGCGCGAAAGCGGCGCTCAAGCTCACATAAACTTACAGAAAGGCCCGCCGGAAAGACGGGCCGTTCAACTCAACTCGATACGACTTGCCGATCAAAGCGACGGGATCAAAACGGAATATCGTCGTCCAGATCGCGCGAGAAGTTGCTGCCGCCGCCGCTTGCGGCGCCGCCACGGCCACCGCTGGCGCCACGGCCCGACGATTGCGACGAGGGCTGGCCGTAGTCGTCACCACCATAGTCGCCACCATAACCACCGCCAAAGTCACCGCCGCCGCGTCCACCCCGACCGCCTTCGACAGCGCCGCCGCCTTCGCCACGGCCATCCAGCATGGTCAGCGTCGAATTGAAGCCCTGCAACACGATTTCGGTCGAATAACGATCCTGGCCGTTCTGATCCTGCCATTTACGCGTCTGAAGTGCGCCCTCGATATAGACCTTGGCGCCCTTCTTCAAATATTGTTCGGCAACCTTGCAGAGACCTTCATTGAAGATCACGACGCGGTGCCATTCCGTCTTTTCCCGGCGCTCGCCGGAATTGCGGTCGCGCCAGGTTTCCGACGTCGCGATGTTGAGGTTGGCGATCGGACGGCCGTCCTGCGTACGGCGGATTTCCGGGTCCGCCCCGAGATTTCCAACCAGAATTACCTTGTTCACACTACCGGCCATGATTACCTACCCTGCTTGCCGCCCATCGACGGCTCTGAAATTCTATCCACGCACCTTAGACCATTGCCGCCATCAGGCGCTATTTACGTGGCCCCATCTGCTGCGCTCATCCACAGACATTATATGAAATGCGAAATGATACGCGGCCTTGACCCGAAGGCAAATTTGTTCTTTCTTTGTTCTAATTCACCTCTATGATCCTGTCAACCGAATCGAAAACCTGGCGTTGCCCTTCATTTCAGCCTCGACTCGCGGGCGGGCATCACTAAATAAGGGCAGACACCAAGGGACCGCAGACGACGATGAGTGAACTGAAGACTATTTCCATACGTGGCGCGCGCGAGCACAATCTCAAGGGGATCGATCTCGATCTTCCGCGCAACAAGCTGATCGTCATGACCGGCCTTTCTGGCTCGGGCAAATCCTCGCTCGCCTTCGACACGATCTATGCCGAAGGGCAGCGCCGTTATGTCGAGAGCCTGTCGGCCTATGCGCGGCAGTTCCTGGAGATGATGCAAAAGCCGGATGTCGACCAGATCGACGGCCTATCGCCGGCGATTTCGATCGAGCAGAAGACCACGTCGCGCAATCCGCGCTCGACGGTCGGCACCGTTACCGAAATATACGATTACATGCGCCTTCTGTTCGCCCGCGTCGGCGTGCCCTATTCGCCGGCCACAGGCCTGCCGATCGAGAGCCAGACGGTCAGCCAGATGGTCGACCGCGTGCTTGCCTTCGGTGAAGGCACCAGGCTTTATATCCTGGCGCCGCTCGTGCGCGGCCGTAAGGGCGAATACAAGAAGGAACTGGCGGAGCTCATGAAAAAGGGCTTCCAGCGCGTCAAGGTCGACGGGCAGTTCTATGAGATCGCCGATGTGCCGGCGCTCGACAAGAAATACAAGCACGATATCGACGCGGTGGTCGACCGTATCGTCGTCAGGCCCGACGTGTCGGCGCGCCTGGCGGACAGCTTCGAAACCTCGTTGCATCTTGCCGAGGGCCTTGCCATTGCGGAATTCGCCGACAAGCCGTTGCCGCCGGAAGAAACCGCGGCCGGCGGCTCGGCCAACAAATCGTTGAACGAGACGCATGAGCGCGTGCTCTTTTCGGAAAAGTTCGCCTGCCCGGTTTCCGGCTTCACCATTCCGGAAATCGAGCCGCGGCTGTTTTCGTTCAACAATCCCTTTGGCGCCTGCCCTTCCTGCGACGGGCTGGGTTCGCTGCAAAAGATTGATCCGGCGCTGATCGTGCCGGAACCTGAGCGCACGCTGCGCGACGGCGCCGTCGCGCCATGGGCCAAATCGACCTCGCCCTATTATAATCAGACGCTCGAAGCACTCGGCAAGCATTACGGCTTCAAGCTCGGCAGCCGCTGGAGCGACCTGTCCGACACGGCAAAAGATGTCATTTTGAATGGCACCGAGGACAAGATCGAGTTTCACTACGCCGACGGTGCCCGTTCCTATACGACGCATAAGAATTTCGAAGGCATCGTGCCGAACCTCGAGCGGCGCTGGAAGGAAACGGATTCCGCCTGGGCGCGCGAGGAGATCGAACGTTATATGTCGGCCGCGCCCTGCCCTGCCTGCAACGGCTATCGCCTGAAGCCGGAAGCGCTGGCGGTAAAAATCAATAAGCTGCACATCAGCCAGGTGGCTGAAATGTCGATCCGGATTGCCCGCGACTGGTTCAACGCGCTGCCGGAGACGTTCACCGACAAGCAGAACGAGATCGCCGTGCGTATCCTCAAGGAGATCCGTGATCGCCTGCGCTTCCTCAACGATGTCGGCCTTGAATATCTGAGCCTGTCGCGCAATTCCGGCACGCTGTCCGGCGGCGAAAGCCAGCGTATTCGCCTGGCCTCGCAGATAGGCTCAGGCCTGACGGGTGTGCTCTATGTTCTTGACGAACCGTCGATCGGCCTGCATCAACGCGACAATGCCCGCCTGCTGGAAACGCTGAAACATCTGCGCGACATCGGCAATACGGTCATCGTTGTCGAACACGACGAGGATGCCATTCTGACGGCGGATGACGTCGTCGATATCGGCCCGGCCGCCGGCGTGCATGGCGGCGAAGTGGTGGCGCATGGCACGCCGCAGGACATCATGGCCAACCCGAAATCGATGACCGGCAAATATCTCTCCGGCGAGCTCGGCGTGCCAGTCCCCGACGAGCGTCGCAAGGCCAAGAAGGGCAAGGAGATCAAGGTTATCGGCGCGAGAGGCAACAACCTCAAGAACGTGACGGCCTCGATCCCGCTCGGCGTCTTCACTGCAGTCACCGGCGTTTCCGGCGGCGGCAAGTCCACGTTCCTGGTCGAGACGCTGTACAAGTCGGCAGCCCGCCGCGTCATGGGCGCGCGCGAAATCCCGGCCGATCATGACCGCATCGATGGCTTCGAACATATCGACAAGGTGATTGACATTGATCAATCGCCTATCGGCCGCACGCCGCGATCGAACCCGGCAACCTATACCGGCGCCTTCACGCCGATCCGCGATTGGTTCGCCGGTCTGCCGGAAGCCAAGGCGCGCGGCTATCAGCCGGGCCGCTTCTCCTTCAACGTCAAGGGCGGCCGTTGCGAAGCCTGCCAGGGTGACGGCGTCATCAAGATCGAGATGCACTTCCTGCCGGACGTCTACGTTACCTGCGATGTCTGCCACGGCAAGCGCTACAACAGGGAGACCCTGGACGTCACCTTCAAGACCAAGTCGATCGCCGATGTGCTCGACATGACGGTCGAAGAGGGCGTCGATTTCTTCGCGGCCGTTCCTGCCGTGCGCGACAAGCTGCAGTCCCTGAAAGATGTCGGCCTCGGCTATATCAAGGTCGGTCAGCAGGCCAATACGCTTTCGGGCGGCGAAGCGCAGCGTGTCAAGCTGGCCAAGGAATTGTCGAAGCGATCGACTGGTCGCACGCTCTATATCCTAGACGAACCGACCACCGGCCTGCACTTCCACGACGTCGCCAAACTCTTGGAAATGCTGCACGAACTGGTCAACCAGGGCAATTCGGTTGTTGTGATCGAGCACAATCTCGAGGTCATCAAGACGGCCGACTGGATCCTCGACTTCGGTCCCGAAGGCGGAGATGGCGGCGGCGAGATCGTCGCGGCAGGCACGCCGGAGACTGTCGTCAAGGAGAAGCGTTCCTATACCGGTCAGTTCCTGAAGGAATTGCTGGAGCGGCGGCCGATGAAAAAGGTGGTAGCCGCGGAGTGAGCTAGCTTAAAGCGCGTCGCGATCTTTCAGACTCGCTTCTTGCGCTTTAAGTTTTTGGTTTTGTGCATGTCGTTATCGCAAAACCGCTGCACACTTTTGCGCGACATGCACTAGCCGATCAATGGAGGAGAGAATGACCACTGCAGGTACGATCCGAACCGGCATCGGCGGCTGGACCTTTGAGCCCTGGCGCGGGGCATTTTATCCCGACACGCTCAAGCAGAAGGACGAGCTCAATTTCGCCAGCCGCAGGCTGAAGGTGATCGAGGTCAACGGCACCTATTACAGCACGCAGAAGCCGGAGGTTTTTGCGAAATGGGCTGCCGATGTGCCGGATGGTTTCATCTTCTCTCTCAAGGCGACACGTTTCGTCACCAACCGGCGCGTGCTCTCCGAAGCGGGAGAGTCGATGCAGCGCTTCCTCGACTCCGGCATCAGCGAATTGGGCGATCATCTTGGGCCGCTGCTTTGGCAATTCGCACCGACGAAGAAATTCGATCCGGATGACTTCGAGGCATTCCTGAAGTTGCTGCCGGATAAGCAGGACGGCTTGGCGCTGAAACACGTGGTCGAGGTCAGGCATGACTCGTTCAAGGTGCCGGAATTCATCGCTCTGCTCGCCAAATACAATATCGCGCCGGTTTGCGCTGAGCATTTCGAATATCCGATGATCGCGGATGTGACCGCCGATTTCGTCTATGCCCGTCTGCAGAAGGGCTCCGACGATATCAAGACCTGCTATCCGCCGAAAGATTTGAAGGCTTGGGCGAAGCGGTTGCAAACATGGGCCGAAGGCAAGATACCCGATGACCTGCCGTTGATCGATGAGACCCGCAAGGTCAAGGCTGAGCCTCGCGACGTCTTTGCCTTCATGATCCATGAGGGCAAGGTCAATGCTCCGCATGGCGCGATCGCGCTGCAGGAGGAAGTGGCGAAATAGTTGTTTTCAAAAGGGAGCGACACGGGCAACGAGGTCTTCGGCCGTCAGCCCTTTTCCCGCGCGCTGTCCGGCCAGGCCATGCAGCCAAACGCCAGCCGCCGCCGCTTCGAACGCAGACGCGCCCTGTGCCAGAAGTCCGCCGATGATGCCTGCAAGCACGTCGCCGGAGCCGGCGGTGGCAAGCCAGGGCGGCGCATTGGCATTGATCAAGGCTCGGCCGTCGGGAGCGGCAATGACGCTGTCGGCGCCTTTGTAGATGATGGCGGCATGAGCGCGCGCCGCCGCTGCCCTCGCCTTCTCGACCTTGCTCAACGCCTCATCGGCGGCGATATCGGGAAATAAGCGCGCGAACTCCCCCTCATGCGGCGTCAACACCAGCCGCGTCGGGCCATTGGCGAAAGCATCGAACAAGCGTTGGGGTTCATCGCGAAACGACGTGATGCCATCGGCATCCAGGACCAGATGGCGGTCACTCACGGCCAATGCGAATTGCCTGGCTTTCTCGCCGGCGCCGAAGCCAGGGCCGAGGACGAACGTCGAGAGGCGCTGGTCGGTGAGCCAAGCGCGTAACGCAGCTTCATCGTCGACCCCGTGCAGCATGATTGCCGTCAACAGTCCCGCGTTGACCATCAGCGCCTGTTCCGGGGAGGCGATGGTGACGAGCCCTGCCCCCGCCTTAAGCCCCGCCATGGCCGACATGCGCGCTGCGCCCGTAGCGGTCGCTCCGCCGGAAAAGACCACCAGATGGCCACGCTTGTATTTGTGGATATCCGTGGCAGCCGCCGGCAGGTCGGCCTGCCATTGCGCCGGCGTGTTTTCCGCGATCAGGCCGTTCGCATGGGCACGGACAATGCGCGCGGGAATGCCGATGTCGAAAACTTCCAGCACGCCACAAAGATCGCGCCCCGGCATTAGCAGGTGACCAGGCTTACGGGTCATGAACGTGACTGTACGCACGGCGCGAAAAGCGGCACCCAGCACTTGGCCGCTGCGACCATCGAGACCGGAGGGCAAGTCGACGGCAATAACGGGAATATGAGCCTCAGCAATCTCCGCGATGATCGCCGCTACCTCATCGGGGACGGGACGGGAGAGGCCGGCGCCGAAAATGGCGTCGATGACGACGTCTCCCGGGCGCGGCGAATAGCGCCCGAGTGTCTCGCCACCAACCGGACACTCCGCAAAGGCCCGGGCGGCATCGCCTTTCAGCGTTTTGGGATCGCCGAGGTGAAAGAGTTGGACCTCCACGCCGGTTTGCCGCAGGGCACGCGCCGCGACGTAGCCGTCGCCGCCATTGTTGCCGGGGCCGCAGAGCACGATAAATCGCAATGTCTCGGGGAAATGCCGCAGGGCGCTCGCGGCGACCGCCTGGCCTGCTCTTTCCATAAGTCCGTAGGAGTCGATGCCAGACGCGGCGGCCGCTCGATCGACGGCGGCCATATCCTCGGGTGAAAGAAGCAGATCGGCGAGCGGTGACATCATGATGGCCATCATTGAATGCGAAACCTGCCTGAAAAACAACCATGATTTCGAGGCACCATTTGCTCAACCAGAATGCATTTGCATAATAATTACGCAAACGCACTCAAAATGCGCTTGAGGTACAATTGTGAGAAATACAGCACTTTTTTGCAAAATTTTGCTTCATCTCACGCGTTTCGGTGCGAAAACGCTTCCATTTTTCCGAAAAATCCTCATCAATCCGGGGTCTCGGCGCCAATTCGCCGAGATTTTTTACGGCAGGCCTCTGTGAACTGGCATGATACGTGCATCAGGTTGGGCAAGCGGGGAATGGTCCTGCTGTAACGGGAGAAGCGGAGAGACATTTTCTCATGAAAAAGATCGAAGCGATCATTAAGCCTTTCAAGCTGGACGAAGTGAAGGAAGCCCTTCAAGAAGTCGGTCTGCAAGGCATCACTGTCACGGAAGCGAAGGGCTTCGGTCGTCAGAAAGGCCACACGGAGCTTTACCGTGGCGCCGAATACGTCGTCGACTTCCTGCCTAAGGTGAAGGTCGAAGTCGTATTGGCGGACGAGAATGCGGAAGCGGTGATCGACGCCATCCGCAAGGCTGCGCAGACCGGCCGGATCGGCGACGGAAAGATTTTCGTCTCCAATGTGGAAGAGGTCATTCGAATCCGCACCGGAGAAACAGGTATAGACGCCATCTAACCGCCCGGCTGTTGCGGCCAGGCTCGTAATCGTCATCTAAGTCAAGGGAAGTAATTTTAATGACGACCGCAAGCGAAATTCTCAAACAAATTAAGGATAACGACGTCAAGTTCGTTGACCTGCGGTTCACGGATCCCAAGGGCAAGCTGCAGCATGTCACGATGGACGTCGTCTGCGTCGACGAGGACATGTTCGCCGACGGCGTGATGTTCGACGGCTCCTCGATTGGGGGTTGGAAGGCCATCAACGAATCCGACATGGTGCTGATGCCCGATACCGAAACGGTTCACATGGATCCGTTCTTCGCGCAATCCACCATGGTCATCCTCTGCGACATTCTCGATCCGGTCTCGGGCGAAGCCTACAACCGCGATCCGCGCGGCACCGCAAAGAAGGCCGAAGCCTATCTTAAGGCATCCGGCATCGGCGACACCGCCTTCTTCGGTCCGGAAGCCGAATTCTTCGTCTTCGACGACGTCAAGTACAAGGCCGATCCGTACAACACCGGCTTCAAGCTCGACTCCAGCGAATTGCCGTCCAACGACGACACCGATTATGAAACCGGCAACCTCGGCCACCGTCCGCGCGTCAAGGGCGGCTACTTCCCGGTTCCGCCGGTCGACAGTGCCCAGGACATGCGTTCGGAAATGCTGACGGTTCTCGCCGAGATGGGCGTCGTCGTCGAAAAGCATCACCACGAGGTCGCGGCTGCTCAGCACGAACTTGGCATCAAGTTCGACACGCTGGTGCGCAACGCCGACAAGATGCAGATCTACAAGTACGTGGTTCACCAGGTCGCCAATGCCTACGGCAAGACGGCAACCTTCATGCCGAAGCCGATCTTCGGCGACAACGGCTCGGGCATGCACGTTCACCAGTCGATCTGGAAGGGCGGCAAGCCGACCTTCGCGGGCGATGAATATGCAGGCCTCTCCGAGAGCTGCCTCTACTACATCGGCGGCATCATCAAGCATGCCAAGGCGATCAACGCCTTCACCAACCCGTCGACGAACTCTTACAAGCGTCTCGTGCCGGGCTATGAGGCTCCGGTTCTGCTCGCCTATTCGGCCCGCAACCGCTCCGCCTCCTGCCGCATCCCGTTCGGCTCCAACCCCAAGGCAAAGCGCGTCGAAGTCCGCTTCCCCGACCCGACCGCCAACCCCTATCTCGCCTTTGCCGCCATGCTGATGGCCGGCCTCGACGGCATCAAGAACAAGATCCATCCGGGCAAGGCCATGGACAAGGACCTGTACGACCTGCCGCCGAAGGAGCTGAAGAAGATCCCGACGGTCTGCGGCTCGCTGCGCGAAGCGCTCGAAAGCCTGGACAAGGACCGCAAGTTCCTGACCGCCGGCGGCGTCTTTGACGACGACCAGATCGATGCCTTCATCGAACTGAAGATGCAGGAAGTCATGCGCTTCGAAATGACCCCGCATCCGGTCGAATACGACATGTATTACTCGGCATAAGAACCGAGGCGAAAGCCTCGGTCAGCCGGGGCTTTTGCTTGCTGGCAAGCGTGAGGCAGACGTATTTTCGGTCACGGCTGCCTTGCTGGACATTACAATTCGTGTATCGCGCAATCGAACAATGTAGGGCGAACAGCGTTGTTCGAATGTGACAACTGAATGAAGGAATCGGGGCAGAATCCTTGATATCGGCGGTGGAATTCACCACATGATTGCTTGAAAGGAAGTCGCGCCATGAAAGAACGCTACGCAAAATTCAACATAGGCGACGTGGTTCGGCACCGGATGTTTCCCTTCCGCGGTGTCATCTTCGACGTCGACCCGGAATTCGCCAATACTGAAGAATGGTGGAATTCCATTCCGGCAGAAGTGCGGCCCAGCAAGGACCAACCCTTCTACCACCTTCTCGCCGAAAATGACGAGACGGAATATGTCGCATACGTGTCCGAGCAGAACCTGATCAGCGACGAGAGCGGTGTCCCGCTTCGTAACCCGCAGATTGCTCAGATCTTCGATAAAGCGCCTACAGGCGAGTTCAAGCCCAAGATGAGCTTCGCCCACTAAGCGTCAATTTCATGCAAGTTTTCGAAGGGAAGACGCTCCCAACGTCTTCCCTTTCGTGTTTTTGGACTTATGGCCATTACAAAAAAGCCCGGCGCAGAGCCGGGCTTTTTTGTAAAATCTTGAAAGCGCTGCGGCTTACTGCTGCTTTGCGGCCTTCTGAGCGTCTTCCAGCTTCTTGCGGGCTTCTTCGGCCTTCTTCTGCATGCTGTCCTGCAGGCTCTTCTGGCTTTCGGCCAGCTTCGAGTCGGAGATCGCTGCGCCGTCATAGGCAGCGCCGAAGCCGTCGAGCGAGATCTTGATCGGGTTCGGAGCGCGACGGAAGTTGATCGAGGTGAAGGTCACGTCGGTGCCCTTCTTCAGGGCCGCGATCATGGCGTCGGTCAGCGGGACTTCGGCCGTGCACTTGTCCGGAAGGCAGACAGCGTAGTCGATCTTCTGGCCCTTGCCGCCGTCGACCTGCATGGTGATGCCCGGAGCGATCAGACGTGCCGTCGGAACGGAGATCTGCAGGATCTTGCGGTTGACCTTGCCGTCGACCGAGATGAGGCCGACTGCGGTCACCAACTGGCCGTTGTTGGCCATGATCAGGTTCTGAACGATACAGATATCGGCGTCGTCCTGCTTGGTGCAGGTCTTGTACCAGCCGAGGCGCGGCTGGTTGGCGTTGGCGCCGCCGTCAGCGGGAGCTGCATCCGAGGCATCCTGAGCGAAAGCAGCAGCCGGAAGCGCTGCACCGATCATGAGAGCCAGAGCAGAGAGTCCTGCCCGCATTTTGTTGTCAGTCTTGAACGTCATAGCGAAACCGCCTCCTGAAATCCGATGCGGGACGACAGCCTGCCGCCCCATGCCAATCGGGTCAAACCGCCGTCCACCTGTCGAAAGATTAAGGCAAATGCATGACCCGGGAAACCCGGCACTCCTGTTACATCGCACGGGCGCGGATATCCAGCTTTTCTTTGGTCTTTTCTGTCAAGATCCAAGAATTCCGGTGGGCGCGTGTTGGATTCGGCACTCTCATGATAAGGTTCCGCAGAATCATGCCCCTTACCGGAAAGGATGCCATGCAAGCGCTCCGGATCGCTATTTTCCTGTTCTTCTCAGCATTCTGCAGTGCGGCGGCCGCCGAGCCGCTCTATGGCATCGCGATGCATGGAGATCCTGCCTTGCCGGCGGATTATACGCATTTTCCCTACGTCAATCCGAACGTCAAAAAGGGCGGCCATATCAACTATGGCGTCGTCGGCACCTTCGACAATCTCAATCCCTTTATTCTGAAGAGCATGCGCACGACTGCGCGGGGCATGTGGGATCCGGATTTCGGCAATCTCATCTACGAATCGCTGATGCAGCGCTCGCGCGACGAACCCTTCACGCTCTACGGTCTGTTGGCCCAAACGGCCGAATGGGACGACAGCCGAAGCTATATCCGGTTCAACCTCAATCCAAACGCCAAATGGTCGGACGGGCAGCCGGTGACGCCCGAGGATGTGATTTTCACGTTCCAACTGCTGCACGACAAGGGGCGGGTGCCGTTTTCCTCCTGGCTCGACACTGTCGGCAGCGTCGAGAAGGTCGGCGATCATAGCGTGCTGATCCGCTTCAACGACAAGGCCAATCGCGAAACGCCACTGATTATCGCATCATCGCTGCCGATCCTGCCGAAGCACGCGACAGACCCTGACAGTTTCGATCGGACGACGCTCAGCATCCCGATCGGCTCCGGCCCTTACAGGGTCAAGAGCATTGATCCCGGTCAACGCATCGTCTTTGAGCGCAATCCCGATTATTGGGGCAAGGGTATTCCGTCGAAGGTTGGCGTCGACAATTACGACGAGATCGCCGTCAATTATTTCCTGCAGGAGACCACGCTGTTCGAAGCCTTCAAGAAAGGCGATATCGACATCTATCCTGACGGCAGTCCGGGCCATTGGCAGGCGGCCTATGATTTCCCGGCCGTGACTTCAGGCGCTGTCATCAAGGACGTCTTCAGGCCGAAGCTGCCAAGCGGCATGTTCGGCTTTGTCTTCAATACGCGGCGGCCGATTTTTGCCAACAAGAAGATTCGGCAGGGACTGACGCTCGCCTTCGACTTCGAATGGGTGAATCGGAACCTTTCCTCGAGCGCCTATACGCGCAGCGAAAGCTACTGGCAAAACTCCGACCTCTCGTCGTTCGGTGTGCCCGCGGATGCGCATGAACTCGCCATGCTCGGCCCGATCAAGGATCGCATCGATCGCGATGTGCTTGATGGCACCTACAAGCTGCCCGTCAGCGACGGTTCCGGCCGCGACCGGGCTATCCTGCGCAAGGCCGTAAATCTGCTCAAGGAAGGCGGCTACACGATCCAGGGCGAAAAGATGGTCGACAGCGCCGGGCGCCAGCTCAGCTTCGAGATCATGACGCAGAACGCCGACCAGGAGCGCATCGCGATCGCCTACCGTCGGTCGCTGGCGCTGCTTGGCATCGCGGTCACGATCCGCACGGTCGATGATTCGCAGTATCAGCGTCGTACGATCAGCTACGACTATGACATGATCATCAAGTCCTATCCCTCGTCGCTGTCGCCAGGCACCGAACAGCTCGGGCGCTGGAGCTCGATCGCCGCCAAGACCGAAGGCAGCTTCAATTTCGCCGGGGTCGCCGACCCGGATGTCGATACGCTGATGTCGCATTTCCTGACGGCCCACTCGGCCGAGGATTTCCGCGATGCCGTGCGCTCGTTCGACCGCATCCTGATCTCGGGCTATTACCTCGTGCCGCTCTACCATATCGACCAGCAATGGGTGGCGCGGCGCAGCCGCATCGCCCATCCCGATGTCCTGCCGCTCTATGGCTATCAGTTGCCCGTCTGGTGGGATGCGTCGGTGCAATAAAACGCCTTTGCCGGCAGATGTTTACCCGGTTCCTTTTCGGTAACCGGTTGAAGCTGCCAGCCAACCGGCCTAGATGGGACCTTGAAGCCCCATAGAGTGGAAGGATTGAGCCATGGAACGCATCACGATCGATATCGTCTCGGACGTCGTTTGTCCGTGGTGCTATCTCGGCAAGGCCCGGCTGGAGCTGGCAATCGCCGAAGTGCAGGACGAAGTGGGCGTCGATATCAACTGGCGACCGTATCGCCTCAATCCCGACTATCCGCCCGAAGGCGTCGACCAGAAGAAGGCGCTTGAGCAGAAGCTTGGCGGCGCGGAGCGTGTCGCGCAGGGGCACAAGATGTTGACCGATCTCGGCCGCGAAGTGGGCATCAACTTCGATTTCGACGCGATCAAGATCGGCCCAAACACCCTTGACGCCCATCGCCTCATCCAATGGGCGGGAACGGAGGATCGCGAGAAGCAGGAAAAGGTGGTCAGCGCCCTGTTCAAGGCCAATTTCGAGGAAGGCCGCAATGTCGGCGACCATGCCGTGCTGCTGGATATCGCCGAAAAGGCCGGGCTCGACCGCTCCGTCATCGCCACCCTGCTCGCCTCGGATGCGGACCGCGCTCTCATCATCGGCGAAATCGACGCCGCCCAGAAGATCGGCGTCACCGGCGTCCCCTTCTTCATCTTCGACCAGCAATATGCCGTGAGCGGCGCGCAGACGCCGGATGTGCTGGTTGGGGCGCTGCGCGATATCGCCAAGATGAAGGCCGAGGCGCGGGCTGGGATGAACTGAGGGAAGATTGGGGTTTTGGCGCCGGGCGGTGGATGTCGTCGGCAATGTCCAGGCCAAATTGGCGCAGGCCGATTCCGGCTGTTGCAGCATGCGCAAAAGCCTCTATTTTGCGTCCTCGATTTAGCCGCCGGATTTGGATGATGAGCGCTTCTGCCCGCCCCGATTTAAGCGATATAAAGCTAGGCGACTGGGTGGATCGCCGTTTGCCTTCGGCATTGAGACCCTATACGCGGCTCGCACGGCTGGATCGCCCGGTCGGCATATGGCTCACTCTTTTCCCGTGCTGGGCCGCGCTTATCCAAGCCTCGCAAGGCTTTCCGGACCTTCGGCATCTGTTCATCTTCTCGCTCGGCGCATTGCTGATGAGGAGCGCAGGCTCCACGGTCAACGACATTGCGGATCGGAAGTTCGACGGCCATGTGGAACGGACCCGCTTTCGACCTTTGGCGAGCGAGCAGATCGGCGTGCCACAGGCGCTCATGTTTCTGGCGGCGGAACTCACGCTGGCCGCTTTGCTTCTGTTCTTCCTGACGCCCTATACACGCCTCGTCGCAATCTGCGTTTTGCCCCTCGTCTTTGTCTATCCGCTCTGCAAGCGGTTCACATATTGGCCTCAGGCCGTTCTTGGCGCGGCATTCAATTGGGGAATGCTGATGGCGTGGTCGGAGGTCATCGGCAAGATCCCGGCCGGTGCGCTTCTGATGTGGCTCGGAGCTATCGCCTGGCAGATCGGATACGATACCGTTTATGCCTATGTCGATGTTCGCGACGATAGGCGACTAGGTTTGAAATCGACCGCAATCCTGTTTGGTAAGCACGGCAAGGCGTGTATCGGCTTGTTCTACGCCATGACCGTTGCAGCATGGTCGGTTGGTGGATGGATGGTCGGCATGTCATTGCCCTACGTCATCGGGATGCTTGTCATCGCCGCACATCTCTGCTGGCAGACCTGGCGCCTCGATCTTTCGCGCCCCGAGGTGAATTACCGACTGTTTCTGGCGAACATTCTTACAGGCGTATTGCTGGCTGCAGCGGCCTTCGCCGGAACGCTATAATAAGCCAACCATAAAGAGAGTTAGCGTTCAACAGGCGTCTATTGTAGGCTGCGGATCGCAATTGGCGGACCGCTGAGACTTGCATGTTTCGGGGCTGCGCTAGAAGGAAAAACGCGGGATTTTCGGCACCAGATCGGGAGACAACCGGATATGTCGTCGATAACCTCTGTCAATGACAAGCAATATGCGGATAGCAGAAAGCTGGCTGCGCGCGGCCGGCTGAACAGCGAATATGCCGTTGCAGAAATCGGCTGGTTTCCATGGGTCGCCCAGCAGCTTCCGTTGAAATCCGGAGATCGCATTCTCGATATCGGCTGTGGCCCCGCTTGGTTCTGGGCGGCAACGGTCGCGTCACTACCGGCAAATCTGGACCTGACGCTTGCCGATCTTTCTCCCGGCATGATTCAAGAAGCCATGGAGCGATGCAGGGCATTGCCCTTTGCCGGCGTCACTGGTGAGCGGGCCGATGCTGCGGCCCTGCCCTTTGCGGATGGCTCCTTTGATGCCGTCATCGCGATGCATATGTTCTATCACCTGCCGGACCCTTTCAAAGCCATCGCGGAAATGCATCGCGTGCTGAAGCCGGGCGGCTTCCTCGCAGTGACGACCAACGGAGCCGGCAACATGCGCAAGATGTACGAGCTGACCACCGTATTCGGCAGCCCGCCCTATGACCCCGCCGGCGCGGCCTTCGGCTACGATGCCGCTGAACGGCTCATGCAGAGCCAATTCGGAAATGTCAGGATGACCGAGCATCCGGCTCGCCTTCGCGTGACGGAGCCGGAAGACGTGTACCGCGCCCTCACCTCCTATCCTCCCGGCGATGAGGCCGACGAGGCGCAGCTTGCCGAATTTCGCAAGGCAATTGCCGAGGCGTTCGAGGCTGGTAACGGCGTGCTTGAAACCGAGAAGGAAACGGGGCTCTTCATCAGCCGCAAAGGCGACTGATGAGCCTCCCGTCTACTTCGCCAATTCCGCCAACTGCGTCATAACCACAGCCGCGCCCTGCAGCCGCTTTTCCGGCGTCGGAAGATCTCGCGTCAGGAATACGCTCTGGTCGGGGCGGATTTTCGCCATTGTGCCCTGCTTGGCGATATAGCCGACGAGGTTGGCGGGGTTCGGGAATTCCTTATTGCGGAATTGCACGACGACGCCCTTCGGGCCGGCGTCGAGCTTTTCGACATTGGCGACGCGGCAGAGCGACTTGATGTAGACGATCTTGAGGAGATGCTGCACTTCGATGGGCATCGGGCCGAAGCGGTCAATCATTTCGGCACCGAAACTGTCTATCTCCTTGATCTCGGTGATCTCGCCGAGACGGCGATAGAGCGCCATGCGCAGGTGCAGGTCCGGCACGTAATCGTCGGGGATCATGACGGGCGTGCCGACGGAAATCTGTGGCGACCAGCCGGTGTCCTGGATCTCGTCAACGCCCTTGACCTCGGCAACAGCCTCTTCGAGCATCTGCTGATAAAGCTCGAAGCCCACTTCCTTGATATGACCGGACTGCTCCTCGCCCAGCAGATTGCCGGCGCCGCGAATATCGAGGTCGTGGCTGGCGAGCTGGAAGCCGGCGCCGAGCGTATCGAGCGACTGCAGCACCTTCAGGCGGCGCTCCGCCGTCGTCGTCAGCACCTTGTTGACCGGGAGGGTGAACAGGGCGAAGGCGCGCACTTTCGACCGGCCGACGCGGCCACGCAACTGATAGAGCTGCGCCAGGCCGAACATGTCGGCGCGGTGGACGATCAGCGTATTGGCCGTTGGCACGTCGAGGCCGGATTCGACGATGGTCGTCGAGAGCAGCACGTCATAGCGCCCTTCATAGAACGCGTTCATAATGTCTTCGAGCTCACCGGCAGGCATCTGGCCATGGGCGACGGCCACTTTCAGCTCCGGCACATCGGACTGCAGGAAGGCGTGGATGTCGGCGAGATCGGCCAGACGCGGGCAGACATAGAAGCTCTGGCCGCCGCGATAGTGCTCGCGCATCAGCGTTTCGCGGATGACTAGCGAATCGAAGGGCGAGATGAAGGTGCGCACCGCCATACGGTCGACCGGCGGCGTAGTGATCAGCGACAGTTCGCGCACGCCCGTCATGGCAAGCTGCAGCGTGCGCGGAATCGGCGTTGCCGACAGCGTCAGCACATGCACGTCGCTCTTCAGCTCCTTCAGGCGCTCCTTATGCTTGACGCCGAAGTGCTGTTCTTCGTCGATGACCAGCAGGCCTAGATTGGCGAATTGGATGCCGGCGCCGAGCAGCGCATGCGTGCCGACGACAATATCGGTCTTGCCGTCGGCCACTTCCTTCTTGGTCAGTGCCAGATCCTTGGCGCCAACGAGGCGCGAAGCCTGCTGCACACGGATCGGCAAACCGCGGAAACGCTCGGAGAAGGTCTTGAAATGCTGACGGGCAAGCAGCGTCGTCGGCACGACGACGGCGACCTGCACGCCGTTCATGGCGGCCACGAAGGCGGCGCGCAGGGCCACTTCCGTCTTGCCGAAACCAACGTCGCCGCAGACGAGGCGATCCATCGGGCGGCCGGCGCCGAGATCGTCGCGCACCGCATCGATGGCGTTCATCTGGTCTTCGGTCTCGTCGTAGGGGAAGCGCGCGGCGAACTCGTCATAGAGCCCTTCCGGCGAGGTCAGCACCGGCGCATGCCGCGTCAGCCGTTCTGCCGCGACGCGGATCAGGGCGCCCGCCATATCCAGCAGGCGCTTCTTGAGCTTGGCCTTGCGCATCTGCCAGGCGCCGCCGCCAAGCTTGTCGAGCTGCGCCTCGGTGCCCTCGCCGCCGTAGCGCGACAGGAGATCGATGTTTTCGACCGGCAGGAACAGCTTGGCCTCGTCCGCATACTGTAGCTCAAGACAGGCATGCGGCGCGCCGGCGGCCTCGATGGTGCGCAGACCGACGAAACGGCCGATGCCGTGCTCGGCGTGAACGACGATCGAACCCTCGTCGAGACCGGCCACTTCGGAGATGAAATCGGCGGCGCGCTTGCGGCGCTTGGAGCGGCGCACCATGCGGTCGCCGAGAATGTCCTGCTCGCCGATGACGATGAGATCGCCAGCCTCGAAGCCTGCTTCCAGGCTCAGCACGGCCGCAGCCGCCTCGCCTTTCGCCAGGGTGTTGAGGTCCTTGAAAGCCTCGATTGTCTTGACGCGAGCCAGCCCGTGTTCGGCCAACACCTGCAACAGGCGATCGAGCGAACCTTCCGTCCAGGCTGAAATCAGCACCCTGCCGCCCGCAGCCCGCTTGTCGGCAATATGTTTGACGACGGCATCGAAGACGTTGACGCGCTCGCTGTCGGCACTCTCGGTCGCGGACCGCGCCCAGCGCGGCCCCTGCCGGGCATCGACGCTGACAACGCGGCGGGCCTCGCCTTCGTGTTCATTGAAAGGCGAGATGCGCATGGCATCGAAGGCATCGAGCGCTTTGGCGAAGGTGCCGCCGTCAAGATAGAGCTGGCCGGGCGTTACCGGCTTATAGGGCGTGCCTTGCGCCATCTGCCCCTTGGCCGCCTGCCCGGAATTCAGACGAGCATCGTAATAGTCGAAAACGAGTTTGGAGCGCTCCTCGGCAGCTTCGCGCACCGTATGGTCGGTGACGAGCCGGAAGCCGCGGAGATAATCGAAAACAGTCTCCAGCTTCTCGTAGAACAGCGGTAGCCAGTGTTCCATGCCGGCATAGCGGCGGCCTTCCGAGACGGCGACATAGAGCGCGTCGTCGCGCGTCGCCGCGCCGAAAGCGGAAAGATAGTTCTTGCGGAAACGACTGATCGTATCCGGCGTCAGCGTTACCTCGCTCATCGGATTGAGATCGAGGGAGCGGATCTGGCCGGTGGTGCGCTGGCTGGCGGGATCGAAGCTGCGGATGCTTTCCAGCGTGTCGCCAAAAAAATCGAGGCGCACCGGCTCTTCCGTGCCCGGCACGAAGACATCGAGGATACCACCACGCACGGCATATTCGCCGACTTCGCGCACGGTCGCAACGCGATCGAAGCCATTGCGCTCCAGACGGCTAGCGATGTCGTCCATGCGCACCTGATTGCCCGGCCGGGCCGAGAAGGCCAGGCTTTCGATCACATCCTGCGGCGCGACCTTCTGCAGCATAGCATTGACCGTCACCAGGACGATCGCCGCATGCGGCTTGTGATGGTGGGCGATGAGGCCTGAGAGTGCCGCCAGACGGCGGGCTGAGGTATCGGAGCTTGGCGAAACGCGGTCATAGGGAAGGCAGTCCCAGGCGGGCAGCGTCAATACCGGAATTTCGGGCGCGATGAAGCCGAGCATCTGTTCGACATCGGCCATGTGCTGGCCGTCGGACATGACATAGGCAACCGGTTGGCCGGTTCTCGCCAGTTCAGCCAGCAGGAAAGGCTCCAGGCCGGCGGGAACGTGGCCGATCGTCAGCGGCTCGCTTGCCGCGATCAGTTTCTTCGCGTCGAAACCAGGGATCATCTGGTTATCCCAAGCTTTTCGGCGATCTGCTCGAAATCGGGCTTATAGGCGGCAAGGCGCATGAACAGCGGCGTCCGTAGATGCTCCGGTACCGGCTGCGTTCCGAGTATCCATTTGACGAGATCGTTATCTTCCTCGGCCATGATGCGCTCGAGTTCATCGAGATCGGCCTCGGCAAGCCCGGGCAATTCGTTGTCGGCGAACTGACCGAACACAAGATCCATCTCGCGGATACCGCGATGCCAACAGCGAAACAGAATGCGCCGGCGGCGGGGATCGAGATCGGCACTGCTGAGAGTCAGCCCAGTCATCAAAAACACCTTTATGTTGATGCGTCTCTATAAAACCAGCCTTGAAAGGTGGGAACCGGTTTTTCGGAAAAAAGCATGCGGCGTGCAATTTTCCGGGGAGTGTGCGCCTCGAAAAGGCCAGCATGACCGTCAGGCCTTGCCAAGCCACCCTCCCCGTCGCATTTTGCCGGCCATGCGTCCCGCCGTGCTCGATCCACTCTTTGCTTCCGTCTCTTCGCTGCCCGGCGTTGGGCCGAAGCTTGCCGAACTGCTGGTGAAGCTGCTCGATCGGGAGAGCATAGACGACTGCCGCGTCATCGATCTGCTCTTCCATGCACCGCATTCCATCATCGACCGGCGCGAGCAGCCGGGCATTGCTCGCGCGCCCCAGGGCACGATCGTCACCATCACGGGCCGCGTCGACCGCCATCAGCCGCCGCCGAATCCACGCAGCAATGTGCCCTATCGCGTCTTCCTGCATGACGAAACCGGCGAACTCGGTCTGGTGTTCTTCCGTGGCAAGGCGCAATGGCTGGAAAAGCAACTGCCGATCGATGAGGTGGTGACCGTCAGCGGCAAGGTCGACTGGTTCAACGGCCGCCCGTCGATGGTGCATCCGGACTATATCATGCGCGAAAGCGAGGCGGAGAACCTGCCGCTTGTCGAGCCGGTTTATCCCCTGACCGCCGGGCTCTCGCCGAAATTCCTGCGCAAGACCATTGAAGGGGCGATGACGCGCATGCCGCAACTGCCCGAATGGGACGATGCGGCGCTCACGCAGAAGCAGGGCTTCCCCTCCATCTCAGACAGCTTTCACATGCTGCACGCGCCGCGGGATGCCGCCGATATCGATCCCCAGGCGCCGGCCCGTCGTAGGCTTGCCTATGACGAATTCCTCGCCGGGCAGTTGTCGCTGTCGCTGGTGCGTCAGCGTCTGCGCAAGGTTGCCGGGCAGCCTGTGCATCCCACGGGAACAATCAGCCAGAACATATTGGAATCCCTTCCCTTCTCGATGACGAACAGTCAGAGGGAGGCCGTGGCCGATATTCTCAAGGATATGGCCGGAACGGAGCGCATGCTGCGGCTGCTGCAGGGCGATGTCGGCGCCGGCAAGACGCTGGTGGCGCTGATGGCGATTGCCGCGGTCATCGAAAGCGGCGGTCAGGCGGTGTTGATGGCGCCGACCGAAATTTTGGCGCGGCAACATCATGCGACGATCTCGAAATTCGCGGCCGGTGCCAATCTCTCCGTCGAAGTGCTGACCGGGCGCACCAAGGGCCGCGAGCGCGACGCCATCCTGGAACGTATCGCCTCCGGCGAAGCGCAGATTGTCATCGGCACGCATGCGCTGTTTCAGGACAGCGTGACCTACGCCAATCTCATGCTGGCCGTCGTCGACGAGCAGCACCGCTTCGGCGTACACCAGCGCTTGCGGCTGACGGCGAAGGGTATCTCGCCGCATATGCTGGTCATGACGGCAACGCCGATCCCGCGGACGCTTGTGCTCGCCGCCTTCGGCGACATGGATGTCTCCAAGCTCACGGAAAAGCCCGCCGGACGCAAGCCGATCCAGACGATCACCATTCCGACGGAACGAACCGGCGATATCGTTTCACGGCTGAAGAGCGCTTTATCCGAAGGCAAAAAGGCCTATTGGATATGCCCACTTGTGGAGGAAACCGAAGAATCCGATTTAATGTCGGTCGAGGAGCGGCACGCAAGTTTGACCAAGGCGCTCGGACCCGGCATCGGGCTCATTCACGGCCGCATGAGCGGACCGGAAAAAGATGCCGTGATGATGGCCTTCAAGAATGGCGAGATCCGCCTGCTGGTTGCTACGACTGTCGTCGAGGTCGGCGTCGATGTGCCGGATGCGACCATCATGGTGATCGAGCATGCCGAGCGTTTCGGCCTGGCGCAGTTGCACCAGTTGCGTGGGCGCGTCGGACGTGGCGACGAGGCATCCACCTGCATCCTGCTCTACAAGGGGCCACTCGGCGAAACCGGCCATGCGAGGCTCTCGATCATGCGCGACACGGAGGATGGGTTCCGAATTGCCGAGGAAGACCTGAAGCTGCGTGGCGAGGGTGAGTTGCTTGGCACGCGCCAGTCGGGCACGCCGGGCTTCCGCATCGCCAGCCTCGAAGCCCATGCCGATCTCTTGGAAATCGCTCGCAAGGACGCCGCCTATCTCATTGAGCGCGATCCGGAGCTGACGGGCGAGCGCGGCATGGCGGTGCGCACCCTGCTCTATCTTTTCCGCCGCGACGAGGCGATCCGGTTCCTTAGGGCGGGATAGGTGGATGGACGCGGCAATCGCGTCCATCCAGATCAAAAGGCCGTTACTTGGCCGACAGGCCGGGGATCGTCACCTGGAACACCTGGAACATGGTGTCGACATCGCCTCCGCCATCGCCCTTATAGGCCGCGCCAACCTGGAAACCGTCCTGGGTGAGGAAATCGTTGTCGTTGGCGACAAACAGGAAGTAGTCATCCGGCAGCTTCGGATCCTGCACGCTGACGAGCGACATGGCCTCCCACTTTTCGGAGAGGTTGTTCCGATCGTTCGGCGCGCCATTGTGGAGACCGAAACGAGCCAGATCGGCGCTATCGTTGATATCGATGAACTGGCTGACCGCAGCCGGCTTTACCGACGGATCGAGAACGCCCTTGGGAGCGAGCGCCGTGTCGGCATCGAATTTGCTGCCGGCAATATCCGTGGCCGCCGAGACATCGACGATGTTGATGCTGCGGTAAAGCGACTTATCGCCCTTCACACCGTAACCATTGCCGCTATCGCGAGCGAGCATCAGGAAGTTTGTCGGCGACAGGGCCACGATTTCGCTCTGGGCAGCGACGAGCGTCTTGCCCTTGTCGTCCTTAAAGACCGGCAGCGGCACGACATATTCATGCACGAGCTTCAGATGCGCCAGATCAGCGGCATCGTAGATCAGCGCGCGGGTGTTCTGTCGGGTCGAGCTGGAATCGCCGCCATCCTGGCGGGTTGCCGACTGCAGCACGGCAATCAGGAACTTACCGTCCGGGGTCATCGACATGCCCTCGAGGCCCTGGTTGTTCTGGCGGCCGCTCGTCGGATCCTTCGGATCGGGAGCCGTTTCGCCCGGCCCCGGATTGTTGGAAGCGAAGTTCACCGCGCCATTGCGCATCGGCAGCAGTGCAGCCGGCGGCTGGGTGGCAGACATCATTAGGCCCGTAGCGGAGAAGCGGTAGATATAGGGGCCATATTCATCGCTGATGAACATCGTGCCGTCGGACAGACGGGCGATGGCCTCGTTGTCGAGCGAGATCTTGCCGTTCGGCGCTTGAGGCAGCAGCGGCATGCTGCCTTCCGGATGGCGAGTGCCGTTAGCAGGGTCGAGACCGGTCGTATCGGCGCCCTTGTTGTCGGTGAGCAGTATGGTGTCGGCAAGCTTGGCGACGACGCCAGACTGTTCCTTGCCGGCCGGCGGTGTTGCGCCCGGAGCAACCGGCGTCAACTGGATATCGACGGTGTTGAGGCGCGGACGATAGTCGGTAGTGCCGACAGCATTATAGCCACGATCCGGCAGCAGCCACAGCGAACCCTTGTAGGAACCATCGGCATTGCGCACCCAGCTCTTGGTGTCGATGGACATGCCCGAACCGGAGCCGAAGGTCTCGCCGAACTTGTCGCGCTGATTGGCCGGGATGCGCCCGACGGCGACGCGGCCCTTGTTGACCAGCGTGACATTGCCGACGGTAACGGAATTATCGGCGAGGGCTGCGGCCGGCGCAGCAAAAACGAAAGTGGCGAGCGCTACGGAGAGCAGCGGCAAAGTCATTGAATGCACATTTTTCACGGCAATATCCTCCTGATGAAAAAGCCCTTTTGGCTGGAACGGCATTCACCTCCAGACCCGGCCTGAAGCCGCGTCGAACGATACGTCCGGCACTGAGCCCAGACATTCGACAATGAGATGCGCCCGATTGCCTTTCCGGCAGACGGTCTAAGACGGCAACATGATAAGGACATGACAACTCGCCCCAAACGCGTGGGCGATAGAGGGGGAGATCAGGAAATGGCTGGCTCTAAGACAAAGTCTTTGCGGGAACAGGCGCCGGCGGAGGCAGTTCCTTGCCGATCAGCTTTTCCCGATATTCCGGTGAGACCAATCCGCCGGAGATCAGCAGTTTGGCGCCGTCTTCCGGGCTCATGTCGAGAATGGTGATCTTTTCACGCGGAACGAAAACCAGAAAACCGGCTGTCGGCACCGGCGTCGGCGGTAGGAAAACGGCCACCATGTCATGCCCCATAGCGTTAAACTTGGAGGCGATTTCACCCTTGGCATCGGTCGAGATGAACACCATCGACCAGAGGCCGGGGCTCGGATATTCGATTAGGCCAACCTTCTTGAAAGACGTGCCCTGCTCTTTCAGCACGGTTTCGAAAATCTGCTTCACGCTCTTATAGATGGTTCGCACCAGCGGCACACGATGAACGATCGATTCGCCGAAACGGACGATGCTTTGGCCAATGAGGTTTTTGGCGAGGAAACCGACGATCGTGATGAAGATCATCGCGATCACCAAGCCGGTGCCAGGAACCGCGAAGTTCAGATAGCTTTCGGGATCATAGCGGGCCGGAATATAGGGCCTGACCCAGCTATCGGCCCAGTGGACCACAGACCAAGTGAGCCAGAGCGTAATGGCGATCGGCGCGCAGATAATCAGGCCCGCCAAGAAATTATTTCTGATCCGCGTTGCCACAGACACTTTGATGGGTTTTTCCGTCATTCGCCGTTCGAAAACTCCGTTCCGTCGCCACCGCTAACCGGCAAATTCCCCCACCATCTCCTCCGTAAAACGTGCCAGAAATCGGCGCGTCGCACAACCCGGCAGTCATGTCATCAATGGGAATCGGCGCCCCATTCACGACGACGTTATTTTAGGAAAAGAGCGGGGAATACGGCCTATTCTACCGTCACCGACTTGGCGAGATTGCGCGGCTGATCGACGTCCGTGCCCATAAAGACTGCCGTGTGATAGGCGAGCAGTTGGATCGGCAGCGAGAAGATGATCGGTGCGATGATTTCATCGACAACCGGCAGGGTGATCGTCGCCATTGTCGGCAAGGTGGAAGCCGCAGCCCCTGCCTCGTCGGTGATGAAGATGATGCGGCCGCCGCGGGCCGCCACCTCCTGCATGTTGGAGACGGTCTTGTCGAAGAAGCGGTCATAGGGCGCAATGACGATAACAGGCATGTTCTCGTCGATCAACGCGATCGGACCGTGCTTCAGCTCGCCGGCAGCATAGCCTTCGGCGTGGATGTAGGAGATTTCCTTGAGCTTCAGCGCGCCTTCCATGGCGAGCGGGAAGCTGGTGCCGCGTCCGAGATAAAGCACGTCGTTGAACTTTGAGATCTCACGGGCAAGGCTTTCCATCTGCGGCTGGATGATGTTCAGCACCCGGGCCATGATGCGCGGCATCTCAACGAGATGACCCACCATCGCCTGTTCGTCCTCAGCGCTGACCGTACCACGCGCCTTGCCGGCACCGATCGCCAAAGATGCGAGCACAGCAAGCTGGCAGGTGAAGGCCTTGGTAGAGGCAACCCCGATTTCGGGGCCGGCCATGATCGGGAACACCGCATCGGATTCGCGCGCGATGGTCGATTCCTTCACATTGACCACGGCACCGATCTTCAGGCCATGATCCTTGCAGTAGCGCAGCGATGCAAGCGTATCCGCCGTTTCGCCGGATTGCGAGATGAATAGCGCAGCCTGCGAGGGCAATAGCGGCATTTCGCGATAGCGGAATTCGGAAGCCACATCGATCTCGACCGGCAGGCGGGCATAACGCTCGAACCAATATTTGCCGATCAGGCCGGCAAGATACGCCGTGCCGCAGGCTGAAATCGCCAAGCTGGACACCGCGCTGAAATCGATCGCCGACGCATTCGGGCGCACTCGATGACTGGCGAAATCGACATATTGGCTGAGCGCATGGGAGATCACCTCCGGCTGCTCGTAAATTTCCTTTTCCATGAAGTGGCGATGATTGCCCTTGTCGACGACATAGGCAGTCGCCTGCGATATCTGCCGAACGCGGCTGACCTCCTGGCCGCTGAAATCGACAACCGTGGCGCCATCGCGGGTGATGATCGCGCAGTCGCCGTCGACGAGATAGGTAATCTCGTTGGTGAAGGGCGCCAGCGCAATCGCGTCGGAGCCGAGGAATGTCTCGCCATTGCCGAAACCGATGGCGAGCGGCGGGCCGGAGCGGGCCGCCATGAGCGTGTCGGGATCGTTCTGGAACATGACGACCAGTGCATAGGCACCGGTGACGCGGTTCAGCATCTTCAGCATGGCTGCGCGCGGATCGAGGCCCTGGCGGAGATATTTCGCCAGAAGATGCGCAACAACTTCCGTATCGGTCTGTGTGGCAAAGACCCGGCCTTCGGCCTTCAATTCCTCGCGCAGCTCGGAGAAATTCTCGATAATGCCATTGTGAACGACGGCGACGCCTTCGACAAAATGCGGATGGGCGTTGGTTTCGTTGGGAACGCCATGGGTCGCCCAGCGGGTGTGAGCAATGCCGGTGACGCCCGGTAGCGGCTCGACATCCAGTCGCTTTTCGAGATTGAAGAGTTTTCCTTCGGCGCGGCGGCGGTCCATGACGCCGTTATGGATGGTGGCAACGCCAGCCGAATCGTAGCCGCGATATTCGAGACGCCGCAAGGCATCCACCAATCGTGCCGCCACAGGCTTCGTTCCGACAATCCCGACAATGCCGCACATGCAATTCTCCGTCTGGCCCAAAATCTTGGCGCAAGTCCTAATGATTCTTATAGTTTTCTCAATTGCCGCGATGGTCACTTTCGGTTTCCGACCGTTACGCGACCCTACTGCAACGCGGATCCAAAGGACGCGTTGAGAACGCAGTAGGACTTTAGAGTAGCGCATATTCCTTTCCTTAAATCGATTCCGATTTAAGGGCTCATGCGCTGGACTTTAGGCTTAGTGGCTGCCCTTCTTCGCTGCCTTGATGGCCAAGGCTCTCTCGCGAATGACCTTGGCACGGCCAGGTTTTACCTCCTGGCGGGCGCGACCGAAGGCAAGCGCATCGGCAGGCACATCCTCGGTGATGACGCTGCCTGAGGCGACATAGGCGTTGTCGCCGATACGCACGGGCGCAACCAGCGACGAGTTCGAGCCGATGAAGCTGTTGGCGCCGATATGCGTCTCGTGCTTGTTGACGCCATCATAGTTGCAGGTGATCGTGCCCGCGCCGATATTGCTGCCGGCGCCGACCGTGGCATCGCCGATATAGGTCAGGTGATTGACCTTCGCGCCCTCGCTGATCTTGCCGTTCTTCACCTCGCAGAAATTACCAACCTTCGAGCCGCCGGCAAGGTCCGCACCCGGACGCAGCCGCGCGAAGGGGCCGACCGTGGCGCCGGCGCTGACATGGGCGCCTTCGATATGCGAAAAGGCATGGATGACCGCGCCGCCATCGATGACGGCGCCGGGGCCGAAGACGACGTTCGGCTCGATCAGCGCGTCCTGGCCAATTACCGTGTCATAGGCAAGAAACACCGTTTCTGGCGCAATCATCGTGACGCCTGAAAGCATCAGCTCATGACGGCGCCGCTCCTGCCAGAGCCGCTCGATAACGGCGAGTTCGGCGCGGTTGTTGCAGCCGGTCATCTCCACTTCGGGCGCATCGACGGCGACCGCGCGGCCGCCGAGAGAGCGGGCGATCTCGACGAGATCGGTCAGATAATATTCGCGCTTGGCATTGTCGTTGCCGATACGGTCGAGCAGATCGAGCGCCTTGCGGCCGTTGATCGCCATCAGGCCGCTATTGCACCAGGTAACCGCAAGCTCGGCGTCGGTCGCGTCCTTTGCCTCACGGATGGCGATCAGCTCGCCGTCCTTGACGAGCAGCCGGCCATAGGCGTTGGGGTTTTCCGTATGAAAGCCGATGACGACGATGTCATTGCCATCGGCTAGCCCCTGACGTGCCGCGCGAAGCGGCGCATCGGTGAGCAGCGGTACGTCGCCATAGGCCACGAGAATATCGTCATACCCTTTGGCGATCGCCTCGCGCGCCGCAAGCACTGCATGGCCGGTGCCGAGACGCTCTTTCTGCAGATAGGCTTCCACCTTGACGCCGCCGACGGCGGCCGCCGCAGTGACCTCCTCCGCGTTGCGGCCGACCACGAGCGCGGCAGCAGAAATATCGGTCTTGGCAATCGCGTCCATCACATGTGCAATCATCGGACGGCCGGCGATTGGGTGCAGCACCTTGGAGATCGACGACTTCATGCGGGTGCTGTCGCCGGCGGCGAGGATGATGGCGAGGCAGGTGCGTTCCATTGCAAGCTCCGAAAGATACGGTCCGATGAGGCCCGAGAGCAGGCCTCATCTCCTCATAGCAACTAGTTGAGCGGTGAACTACGGCGAAATTAGACGTAGACGTCAAGCGTCCGCGAGCGCCGCGAAGGCTTGCTGGACATGCCGGCGGCCGTCGAAAATAACGAATTCCATCGCCTTGTGCGCCGCCAATTCGTCGCCGGCGGCGATAGCGTCGACGATCGCCATATGCGTATCGGCAATATTGCCGAAGCCGTTGCTGGTCGGAGGTGCGCTCATCCGGAACATGCCGACGAGGGCCGCTTCGATCAGGCCGCCGAGCGAACGCATGAAGGGATTGTGGGAGGCTTCCGTGATCGCCAGGTGAAAGTGAAGATCGGCGACGGCGAGACTATCAGGCGTATGTTCCGGCGCGGCCATGGCCATCGCCAGCTTTCGCAACGACTCGATTTCTTCGGGGCTGGCCCGCTTCGCCACGAGGCTGGCGGCAAACGGCTCGAAGGCCAAACGAATGTCGTAGAGGTGGAGAAGGAACTCCTCGTTGACGCCGCTTTCAAAGTGCCAGGTCAGCACCGCGCTGTCGAACATGTTCCAATGGATCTTTTCGGTGACACGGGTTCCGACGCGGGCGCGCGGCACGACCAATCCTTTTGCCGCGAGCGTCTTCATGCTCTCGCGCAGCACGGTGCGCGACACCTTGAACCGCTGCAGAAGATCGCTGTCGCCAGGGAGAATGCTGCCGATGGGAAAGGCGCCGGACACAATCGCTTTTCCAAGATCATCCACGACCTGAGCATGGCTCGTTCGGGATTTTCCTTCGGTTTTCCTGGTTTCAAGCAATCGGCCGCGCAAACACTCTGTCCTTCCCTAAGCGTAACGTCGATTGAAGCGGGAAAGCAGCAGAAGTCCCTTCTGCATCAGAATAAACGCAAAGAGCAGCAGCCCGATTAATATCTTAGTCCACCAACTGGAGAGCGTTCCATCAAAGGTGATATAAGTCTGAATCAAGCCCTGTATGAGAATTCCGATGAGAGTTCCTCCAACGAACCCTGCTCCCCCCGTGAGCAATGTTCCACCTATGACCACGGCGGCAATGGCATCCAGCTCGACCCCAACCGTAGCCAGCGAATATCCTGCCGACGTATAGAGCGAAAAAACGATTCCGGATAGACCGGCGAGAAAGCCGGACAGCGCATAGATCTGGATCGTTGTGCGGCCGACCGGCACACCCATCAACTGAGCCGTCTGCACCCCGCCGCCCAACGCATAGACGTTGGCGCCAAAGCGGGTGCGATGCGCCAGCACAATGCCGCCTGCAAAGACGATCAGCATGATACCGCCGATCAGCGTCAGACGGCCGCCGCCTGGCAGCAATAGATAGAGATCGCTCAGTTGCGAATAGAAATCATGCTCGATCGGGATACTGTCGATCGAGAGGACGAAAGCGATGCCGCGCGCGAGAAACATGCCCGCCAAAGTGACGATGAAGGGCGGCATGCTGAGATAGTGGATGATGGCACCCATGCCCGCGCCGAAGATCGTCGTGATCGCCAGAACAAGCGCGAAGGCGAGCAACGGATGGATCGAGGTATCTCGCAGAATGATAGCCAGGAAGACGCCGGTAAAGGCGATGACCGAACCGATCGACAGATCGATGCCGCCGGAAAGGATGACAAACGTCATGCCGACGGCGGCAATTCCGAGAAAAGCGTTATCCGTCAGCAGATTGCCGACGACGCGCGTCGACAGCATGGTCGGAAACTCCATCACGCAGCCGGTGTAGGCCAGCAGGAAAATGACGATCGTCACGAGCAGAGGAAGATATTTCGAATTCACTTTGCCTGCTCCTCATGGATCATCTGCGCCGCGCCCCGCCGACGCCAGAAAAACGACGAGACGGATTGGAGAGCTGGAGACTGGATGACCAGAATGATGATGACGATGACGGCCTTGATCACCAGATTGAACTCCGGCGGGAAGCCGGACAGCAGAATGCCGGTATTGACCGACTGGATGATCATCGCGCCGATCAGTGAGCCGACGATGCTGAAACGGCCGCCAAGAAGGGAATTGCCACCGACGACGACGGCCAGGATCGCGTCAAGTTCGAGCCAAAGACCGGCATTGTTCGCATCGGCGCCCTTGATATCGGCGGAAACGATGATGCCGGCGATCGAAGCGCACAGGCCGCTCAGCGCATAGACGGCGATCAGCAGCACCGGCGTCTGAATGCCCGACAGCGTGCTGGCCCGCCGGTTGATGCCGATCGCCTCGACGAGCATGCCGAGAGCCGTGCGTCTCACCAGAAGAATAACCGCCAATGCCACCAACAGCCAGATGACGACAGGCATCGGCAGGGAGCCGAAGGACCCGCTTCCCAAGAAGATGAGCCCATCGTCATTGAAGGTCATGATGACGCCTTCGGTGATCAATTGGGCTATCCCGCGGCCGGCGACCATCAGCACCAGCGTGGCGATGATCGGCTGAATATCGAGAACCGCGACGAGGAACCCGTTCCAAAGCCCGCATGCAAGCCCGACGCCGATGGTCAGTATCAGCGTATAGGCGAGAGAATGTCCGGAGACGATGGCGGATGCGGCAACGGCGCCGCAAATTGCAATCACCGCGCCGACCGAGAGATCGATGCCCTTGGTGGCGATGACGAGCGTCATGCCGATGGACAGAAGCGCTACGGGCGCACCGCGATTGAGAACATCGATGATGCTGCCATACAATCTGCCATTTTGCAGTTCCAGATGAAAGAACTGTGGGAACATAATGAAATTCAATAGAAGAATCGCTGACAGCGCAATGAGCTGCGGGGCCAATCGAAGCAACAGGGCCTTGATCTGGGAACTCATGCTTCCTCCCGCTTGCTCTCGCCCGTCGCGATCGAGTCGACGATATGGCTGGCGGTAATCTTGTCGCCTGTCAGTTCGGCAATATGTTCGCGGTCACGCAGCACGATGACGCGGGAACTATAGGCCACGAGTTCCTCCAGCTCGGACGAGATCACGACTAGCGACATTCCCTGCTGGCAAAGATCTTCGATCAGTCGGATGATCTCCGCGTGCGCGCCGACATCGATGCCGCGCGTCGGCTCGTCCAGGATCAGGAAATTGGGATTGGTCGCCAGCCAGCGCGCCAGAATGGCCTTCTGCTGATTGCCGCCGGACAGCAGCCTTATCGGCTTTTCGCGGTCGGTGGTGCGGATATCCAGCGCCTTGATATAACGATCGGCGATCGCGTTCTGCTCGCTGCGCGGTAATGGGCGCGCCCAGCCGCGGCGGGCCTGGAGCGCCATGACTATGTTTTCGCGGATGGAAAGATCGCCGATGATGCCATCCGTCTTGCGGTCTTCGGGGCAAAAGCCGAAGCCGCTCTTGATGGCAGCGCGAGGGCCCGAAAGGGTCACATTCCTGTCCTCGATCTTTGCCTCGCCGCTGTCGGCGCGCTCGACGCCGAAGAGCACTTCCGCGGTTTCCGTGCGTCCTGAGCCCAGCAGACCGGCAATCCCAACCACTTCTCCGACCCGAACCTCCAGGTCGAAGGGCTTAATTTTGCCGCGTTTGCCGAAATTGGTGAAGCGGTATCTGACCGGCCCGCTTTCGCCGACCGCCTGCTTCGCGGTCGCTTCGACCTGCGCGAGTTCGCGGCCCAGCATCATGGCGATCAGGGTTTGCCGGGAAAGGCCCTCCGCATCGCGCGTGCCCACAAGGCGGCCGTTGCGCAGAACGGTTATGCGGTCGCAAATCTGATAGACCTGCTCAAGAAAATGCGTAATGAAAACAATTCCTAATCCGCGCTTCTTCAGATTCTGGATAATACCGAAAAGCATGGCAACTTCGTGCGTATCGAGGCTGGCCGTCGGCTCGTCGAGGATCAGAACCTTGCCAGAGAGATCCACGGCACGTGCGATCGCGATGACTTGCTGAATTGCGACGGAGAAACGGTCGAGCTGACGGCTGACATCGATGTCTATGCCGTATTGCGACAACAGGTCTTTCGCCATGCTGTTCATCGCACGGCTGCTGATCATGCCGAGCCGTCTTGGCTGCCGGCCGAGAAACAGATTTTCCGCTACACTCAAATTCGCAAGGAGGTTCACCTCCTGATAGACCGTTCCGATACCAAGCTTCTGCGCCGCCAGCGTATCGTGCGGGTCGATTTCGGCGCCATCGAGAACAAGGCTGCCTGCGTCGCGGCGATAGGCGCCGGTCATGCACTTGATCAGCGTCGATTTCCCAGCACCATTTTCGCCGAGAAGCGCATGAACCTCGCCCCGCCGCAACGTAAAATCGACATGATCCAGAGCGGTGGAGCCGGGAAAATATTTGCAGAAGCCGGTAGCCGTCAGAAGACGCTCGACATCGTGAGCCATGGAGCAAGAATTTCCTTGAATTGAGCCGGTATGCAAAGGTGCGAAATACGCCGCTCGCTAAAGCGCCGTGCGTACATCTTACTCGCATTCGGGTAGTTCACCTAAATGCGGAAGCTTCCCCGCCCGCAATGCCGCGTAGAAAAGCCCGCATCGGCCGTTTGCCAGCCGATGCGGTTCGCTTTTTTTACATCAATAGCCCTGGTTCTTCTTCTCCTCGTAGACCTTCTGCGGGTCGTCAGACTGTGTGTACAGCTTCGACTCGGTCTGGATCCACTTCGGCGGCTCCTTCTTGGTCTTGAGGTACGCGTCGAGGGCATCGAAGGCGGGGCCGGCCATGTTCGGCGTCAGTTCCACCGTCGCGTTTGCTTCGCCGGCCGCCATGGCCTTGAAGAGGTCCGGAACCGAATCGATGGATACGGTCAGGATATCCTTGCCCGGCTTCAGGCCGGCTTCCTTGATCGCCTGGATAGCGCCAACGGCCATGTCGTCGTTATGAGCGTAGAGCGCGCAGATGTCCTTGCCGCCATTTTCGGCCTTCAGGAAGCTTTCCATGACTTCCTTGCCCTTGGCGCGGGTGAAATCGCCGGTCTGGCTGCGGACGATCTTCAGGTTGTCATGGCCCTTGATGGCTTCTTCGAAGCCCTTCTTGCGGGCGATGGCCGGCGAGGAACCGGTGGTGCCCTGCAGCTCGACGATATTGCACTTCTTGTCGCCGACAGTCTTCACAAGCCAGTCACCGGCAACCTTGCCTTCGTGAATCTGGTCCGAGGTAACGGCGGTCAGATAGAGATCCTTCGGGGCGTTGATCGTGCGGTCAAGCAGGATGACGGGGATCTTGGCTTCCTTGGCTTCCTTCAGAACAGAGTCCCATCCCGTTTCCACGACGGGCGCCAGGAGAATCGCGTCGACACCCTGCGCGATGAAGGAGCGAATCGCCTTGATCTGGTTTTCCTGCTTCTGTTGGGCATCGGCGAATTTGAGGTCGATGCCGCGCTTTTCAGCCTGCTGTTTCGTAACCGTCGTTTCCGCCGCACGCCAGCCGGATTCCGAACCGATTTGCGAAAAGCCGACGACCAAATTCTTTGCCGATGCGGTCGTAAACATGCAAGCAGCAAGAATCGTGGCACTCACCAGTGCAGTCTTAAATTTCATGATGTCCTCCCAATTGGCCAACTCCTACGGCCGAAGGCAAAAAATCATATAGTAATACTTTTGTAAATCGGGATTCTATGACGCACTGCAACAAAAAAGGGCGTCCCTTGGACGCCCTTTTCAACTCAAGCGTTTTCCGCCTGATTTTCTTATTTTGAAGCCGGCAGCTTGTCGTCGACGCCTTCGATATAGAAGTTCATGCCGAGCAGAGTACCGTCATCGGCTTTCTCGCCGGCCTTCAGCCAGGGCGTACCGTCCTGCTTGTTGATCGGGCCGGTAAAGGGCGCGAGTTCGCCGGACTTGATCTTGGCTTCGGTCTCTTCAGCCATCTTCTTCACGTCGTCGGGCATGTTGGTGTACGGCGCCATCTTCAGAATGCCGTCCTTCAGGCCATCCCAGCTCTGTTCGGCCTTCCAGGTGCCGTCAAGCAGCGCATGGACGCGTTTGGAGTAGTAGTTGCCCCAGGTGTCGACGACGGCCGTCAACTGCGCCTTCGGGCCGGAGGCGATCATGTCGGACGCCTGACCGAAGGCATGGATGCCGCGCTCTTCAGCCACCTGCATCGGTGCCGTCGTATCGGTGTGCTGCGTCAAGATATCGACGCCTTGGTCAACCATGGCCTTGGCAGCGTCGGCTTCCTTGCCGGGATCGAACCAGGTGTTGACCCAGACGACCTTGAGCTTGAAGCTCGGATCGACCGAGCGCGCGCCCTGCTCGAAGGAGTTGATGCCCATCACCACTTCCGGGATCGGGAAGGAAGCGATGTAGGCGGCACCGTGATTCTCCGACGTCTTGGCAGCGATCTGACCCAGGATGTAGCGGCCTTCATAGAAGCGCGAGTTGTAGGTGGCGAGATTCGGGCCGCTCTTGAAGCCGGTCGCATGCTCGAACTTAACCTTCGGGAACTTCGCGGCGACCTTGACGGTCGCGTCCATGAAGCCGAACGATGTGGAGAAGATCAGCGAGCAGCCGGAGCGGGCGAGTCGCTCGATGGCGCGTTCGGCGTCCGGGCCTTCCGGTACGTTTTCGAGATAAGGCGTATCGATCTTGTTGCCAAACTCCTTCTGGACCTGCTGACGGCCGAGATCGTGCGCCTGCGAATAACCGCCGTCCGTATGCGAGCCGACATAGACAAAGCAGACCTTGGTCGGAGCCGCTTCGGCCGCAGCACCGAAGCCGACAATGGCAGCGGCCGTGGTGGCGAGTGCGAGTGCTAGTTTTTTCATGGTTACCCCTGCTGGTTTGATATTTACGAAATCCGTCCGGTTGTTGTTCTTAGCGCTCCGGAACGAAGGCCTTGCCAAGCGACGCTGGCGTGTTGATCAATGTCGCCCGACGATTTTGAGAGATGATGATGAGAACCACAATAGTCGATGCGTAGGGTAGCATCGACAGAAACTGTGAGGGAATGCCGACGCCGAAGCCCTGCGCATGAAACTGCAGGATCGTCACTGCGCCGAAGAGATAGCCGCCGGCCAGGACGCGCATCGGCCGCCACGACGCGAAGACAACAAGGGCCAGTGTCACCCAGCCGCGGCCGGCCGACATGTTCTCGACCCATTGCGGCGTGTAGACCAGGGACAACTGTGCACCAGCGAGCCCGGCGCAGGCGCCGCCGAACATGACGGCGAGATAGCGCGTGCGGATGACGTCGATGCCGAGGGCATGTGCCGAGCCATGACTGTCGCCGATGGCGCGCAGCTTCAGGCCACTGCGGCTGCGGAAGAGGGACCAGTTGACCCCGATGAGCAGCGCGATCGACAGATAGAAAGTCAGATCCTGCTTGAACAGCACCGGCCCGACGAGCGGAATATCGGACAAGACCGGGAAGACGATTTCCCGCAACTGCACTCCGGGCACACTGACATAACCTTCCCCGATCATGCCGGAGAGACCGAGGCCAAGGATGGTCAGCGCCAGACCCGTCGCCACCTGATTGGTCACCAGCGTCAGCGTCAGGAAGCCGAACAACAGCGAAAATAGCGCGCCGCCGGCAATGCCGGCGATGAGGCCCACATAGGGCGATCCGCTCACCTGTGCGCCGACGAAGGCGGCGACAGCACCGATGATCATCATGCCTTCGACGCCAAGATTGAGCACACCGGAGCGTTCCACCACAAGTTCGCCGAGGCCGGCGATAACAAGCGGCGTCGAGGCCGTGATGATGGTGAGGAGGATCGCTTCAAAGACACTCATACTCATGCCGCACCTCCCCGAACCCGCGACCAGACCAGCCGGATCTTATAGTTGATCAGCGTATCGCAGGAGAGCACGAAGAAAAGCAACAACCCCTGGAAGACGCTCGCCGCCTTGGCGGAGATGCCGGGCGATAATTGCGCCGCCTCGCCGCCAAGATAGGTCAGCGCCAGCACGAAGCCGGAAAGGATCGCGCCGAGCGGATTGAGACGCGCCAGGAAAGCAACGATGATGGCGGTAAAGCCGTAGCCCGGCGATATTGCCGGCTGCAGATGGCCGATCGAACCCGCAACCTCGGAAATGCCGGCAAGGCCTGCCAGCGCGCCGGAGAAGAGGAAGCCGAACCAGACCATTTTCTTGGAGGAAAAGCCGGCGAAGCGGCCTGCTCGTTCCGATTGGCCAAGAACGGTTATCTCAAAGCCCTTCAGCGTGTATTTCATCATGAACCAGGCAAGGATCGCCGCGACGATGGCAAAGACGATCCCCCAATGCGCCCGACCGGAGTCCGCCCAGATCGCCGGCAGCACCGCCTCCGGCGGAAAATCGATACTCTGCGGGAAATTATGGCCCTGCGGATCGCGCCAAGGGCCGCGTGAGAGCCAATCCAGGTAGAGCTGCCCGATATAAACGAGCATCAAGCTCGTCAGGATCTCATTGGTGTTGAAATGCGCCTTCAACAACGCCGGAATGGCGGCATAGAGCGCCCCGCCGACAGCGCCGGCGATCAGCATCAGTGGCAGGACCATCGGCGAATGCCAATCGGTGAAGACAATCGGAATGTAGGAGCCGGCGACCGCACCGATGGTAAATTGGCCTTCGGCGCCGATGTTCCAGTTGTTGGACCGATAGCAGACGCAAAGGCCGACCGCGATCAGGATCAGCGGCCCCGCCTTGATCGCCAGTTCGTGCAGCGACCAGACTTCCAGCAGAGGCTCGACGAAGAAAGCGTCCAGCGCTTCCACCGGGTCCTTGCCGAGGACGGCGAACATAATGGTACCGGCAATCAGCGCCAGCGCGAGGGCGAGCAGCGGCGACAGGAAGCCGAACAGTTTCGAAGCCTGCGGGCGCCTTTCAAGTTCAATGCGCATGCATGGGCTCCGGATGCGTCTTTGATTCATGCAGGCCGCCCATTAGGAGACCGATCTTTTCCCGTGTCAGCTCGCCCGCCGGATAAGCCGGCGACAGCCGTCCTTCCGAAATGACGGCAATATCGGTGGCCACCTCGAATATTTCGTCGAGATCCTGGCTGATGACCAGCACGGCCGAGCCGTTGCGGGCAAGATCGACCAGCGCCTGACGAATATGGCTTGCGGCACCCGCGTCGACACCCCAGGTCGGCTGATTGACCACCAGCACCGTCGGCTGCCGGTCCAGCTCACGACCGACGATGAACTTTTGCAGGTTACCGCCAGAGAGCGAGCCCGCAGTCGGGTCCTCGCCGCTTTTGCGCACGTCCATGGCTTCGGAAATGCGCTTGGTCGCCTGTTTGACCGCGCCCCGACGGATCACCTTCAGGAAACCACCGCCGAGGAAGGCCCGGCGGTCCGATTTGCTGCGGGCCAGCACGAGATTGTCTGAAAGCTTCAGCCCCGACACCGCCGCATGGCCATGCCGCTCTTCCGGCACGAAACCGGCACCCAGCAGGCGGCGCGTATTGATACCCTTGGTGCCGACCGCCTGGCCACGCACCAGGATCAAATCGTCTGAAGGCACGGTATGTTCGCCGGAAACGACATCGAACAACTCCCCCTGCCCGTTGCCGGCAACGCCGGCGATCGCCAGAATCTCGCCCGCGCGTACGCGGAGCGAAACATTCTTCAGCGACATGGCAAAGGGCGCGCGCGCGGGCACAGAGAGACCGGCGACCTCGAGCTGGATATCGCCCTTCTTGCCAAGGCCTTCATGCTGCACGCTGGCAACATCGCTGCCGACCATCATGCGGGCGAGCGAGCCGGGCGTTTCCTGCCGTGGGTCACAGGCACCGGTTACCTTGCCATGGCGCAGCACCGTAGCGCGGGAGCAGATGCGTTGCACCTCCTCCAGGCGGTGGCTGATATAGAGCACCGAACGGCCTTCGTCCCGGAGCCGGAAGAGCGTTTCGAACAGGCGGTCGGCTTCCTGCGGTGTCAGCACCGAGGTCGGCTCATCGAGGATGATCAGCTTCGGATTCTGCAGCAGCGCACGGACGATTTCGATACGCTGGCGCTCGCCGACGGAAAGGTCAGCGACATGAGCATGGGGATCCAGCGGCAGGCCATAGGCTTGCGACAGGCTGGCAGCCTCCTCAGCGATCTTGCCGATCGGAATGCTGTCATCAAGGGAAAGGGCGATATTCTCAGCGACCGTCAGCGCCTCAAACAAGGAGAAATGCTGAAACACCATGCCGATGCCAAGCTTGCGTGCTTCGCCCGGCGAGCCAATCGAGACGAGTTGGTTTTGCCAGGCGATTTCGCCCTCGGTCGGCTCCAAAACGCCGAACAGCATCTTCACCAGAGTGGATTTGCCTGCGCCGTTCTCACCGAGCAGAGCGTGAATCTCGCCGGGCTGAATTTCCAGATCAATTCCATTGCAGGCAGCAAAGCTACCGAACAGCTTAGTCAGTTTGCGAACCGACAATAACGCACCGGTTGCCGGCACATCGAATGACGACACGTTCCCCTCATTTCCTTCCCACTGTCCTGCCCTTTCGGATCTATGGGATCAGCAGCGTAGTTCCACTCGTTTTTCTTGTTTCCAGATCCGTGTGCGCGCGCCCCGCATCGCTCAACGGATAGGTCTGGTTCACATTGATACGCACTTTGCTGCTTTGCACAACAGCAAATAATGCTTTCGCGCTGGCTCTCAGCTCCTCAGGCGTTGCGACATAGGCGAAAAGGCTTGGCCGCGTGGCGAAAAGCGAACCCTTCTGATTGAGGATGGCGAGATTGAAGTTCTCGATCGGGCCGGACGATTGACCGAAGGTCACCCACATGCCGCGCGGCTTCAGGCAATCGAGCGAATGTGGGAACGTGTCCTTGCCGACCGAGTCGTAAACGACGTCGACGCCCTTGCCGCCGGTAATCTCGCGGACACGATCGGCAAAGCTCTCCTTACTGTAATCGATGACGTGGTCATAGCCGTGCGCCAATGCCAGTTCGACCTTTTCCGCAGAACCGGCAGTGCCGATGACGGTGCCGGCTCCGAGAGCCTTGGCCCATTGGCCGGCGATCAAGCCGACGCCACCTGCTGCGGCATGAAACAGCAGCGTCGTTCCGGGGCCGACCTTGAAGGTGCGGTTCAAGAGGTATTCGGCCGTCATCCCCTTCAGCATCATCGATGCCGCGGTTTCGAGTGGGATATCGTCAGGCACCTTGACCAGATGGCGGGTTTCTATGTTGCGCTCGATGCTATAGGCGCCGTCGCTGCCGACATAGGCGACACGATCGCCGACGGCGAAATCGGTCACGCCCGGCCCGACTTCCGTGATCGTGCCCGCGGCTTCCTTGCCGAGCGGCAGAGGAAAATAGGGTGCCTTGTAAAGGCCCGAACGGAAATAGACGTCTATGAAATTAAGGCCGATCGCAGCGTGACGGATCTGCACCTCGCCGGCGCCCGGAGACGGCAGATCGACCTCCTCGAACTTCATGACATCAGGACCGCCATTTTCGTGGATGCGAATGGCCTTAGTCTTCTTCATGATGCGCAATCCTCATTGACGCCCGAGGGACGGGAAAAACTGCAGCACGGCGCCGATGCAATAAAGATAGATGCCGCTGACGATAAACAAGACAACAGCCCATTGCGGCATGACGAAATGCATCAGCAATGAATAGATTCCGAGGGCGGACCAAAGCAGGAATATACCAAGATTGAGCGGCCGCAGCCGCCTGACGCGCACCGGATGCAAGAAATTGATCGGCAGGAAGGTCAGGACGACGGAGACGCCCACGAGGACCATGGCGGTTGTTGCGCTAGCGTCGATGACGAAGAGCGTGAAGACCACCATGTTCCAGACGACCGGGAAACCGGAGAAGAAATATTCCTCCGTCTTCATGCCCATATCGGCATAATAAATGGCGCTGGAGACGACGATCATCCCCGCAGCGACGAAGGACCAGGGCTCGCCGATCATGCCTTTTTCGTAAAGCGCGAAAGCGGGCAGAAGCACATAGGTCACGTAGTCGATGATGTTATCCAGCGTATCGCCGGACCAGTTCGGCAACACTTCCTTGACGCTGACCTTGCGGGCGATCGGTCCATCGATGCCATCGACAAGCAGAGCCAGACCGAGCCACCAGAACATATCGACAAAGCGATGTTCCGCCGCCGCGACAACGCCGAGAAAGGCAAGGAACGAGCCGGATGCCGTCAATATATGTACGGAAAAGGCACGGATTTCCGCGTAAGGCACCCGCTTATAATTGAAGATTTTCATCCGCCCCGTTACTCGCCTGCTTATCTACCTGCCCCGGCAGGCGATTTTTCTTGCTAATATGCACCCTTTACGCGGCGCTGCCAGCGCAAAAGCGTCCATGTACCACAGGCTAGCGCGAGTTCTTGTCATTTTCACCCGCTGCGATGTTTCATCCCATGGATTTCAACAGGCTAAGCGTCTATTTTCAGAAAGAAAGATAATTGAGGCATCGATATGAAGCAGGTTGAAGTGGCCGTCATCGGCGGCGGTCTGGCGGGCATGATCGCGGCGATAGCCTTGGCGCGCGGTGGGCGAGCCATTGCCCTCATAGCCCAGCCGCATAACAAGGCCGACCGGCGGACCACGGCGCTGATGGACCAATCGATTCGCTTCCTGGAGCGGCTGGCGCTGTGGGACAGGATTGCGCCTTCGACCGCCCCCCTGACCACCATGCAGATCATCGACGGCACGACGCGGCTGCTGCGTGCGCCGACCGTCGCCTTTCGCGCCTCTGAAATCGGCCTCGACGCCTTCGGCTATAATATACCGAACGCCGC
Source organism: Rhizobium sp. NXC24 (assembly GCF_002944315.1). Lineage (NCBI taxonomy): Bacteria > Pseudomonadati > Pseudomonadota > Alphaproteobacteria > Hyphomicrobiales > Rhizobiaceae > Rhizobium > Rhizobium sp. NXC24. The sequence goes on along the minus strand of NZ_CP024311.1, from coordinate 1,901,262 downwards.
ACTGCTCAGCGCCCTCAGCGAAGCCGTAAAAGCGGAGGGCAATATCACGCTTATCGAAATGGCGGCCTCCGAGGTCACTGTCCGCGACGATGGCGTCACCGTCACCCTCGAAGACGGCGAAACGCTCGACACTGCCTTTGTCGTCGGTGCGGATGGGCGCAATTCGATGGTGCGGGAAACGGTCGGGATCAAGGTCAAGACCTGGTCCTACCCGCAATCGGCCATGGTGCTGAACTTTGCGCATTCGCTGCCGCATCAGAACATCTCGACGGAGTTCCACACAGAAAGCGGGCCGTTCACCCAGGTCCCCCTGCCCGGCAATCGCTCCAGCCTCGTCTGGGTACAAAAGCCGGCGGAAGCCGCTGCCAATGCCGAAAAATCGCTGGAAGATCTCGGCCGCCTGATCGAGGACCGCATGCAATCGATGCTCGGCAAGGTTACGGTCGAGGACAGCGTGCAGGTTTGGCCGCTCTCCGGCATGACGGCCTATCGCTTCGGCAAGGGCCGCACCGCGCTGATCGGTGAGGCCGCGCATGTTTTCCCACCGATCGGCGCCCAGGGGCTGAACCTCAGCCTGCGCGATATACTGACGCTCGTCGAAATTCTGGCAAGCCCCACCGGACAGCCGATTTCAGCATCCGCCGGCGGCAGTTTCGACCGCCGTCGCCGCGTCGATATCATTAGCCGCACAGCGAGCGTCGATCTCTTGAACCGCTCTCTGCTTTCGGATTTTCTCCCCGTTCAGATGCTGCGAGCCGCGGGGCTGCACGTCCTTTCGGCCATTCCGCCACTGCGCAACATCGTCATGCGTGAAGGCATCGAGCCGGGCGGCGGCTTACGCGGTTTTCCGTCGATGTTACGGGAAAAGCTGCGCCGGTAGGGCACCGGACTTGATCAAATAAAGCACCAGCGAGACCGTCGCGACTGAACAAGCGGTGGTGATGAGGATCGTCGCGGAGGCCCGCTCCTGCCAGACGCCATATTGTTGGCCGATGACGAATACATTCGTCGCCGTTGGCAGGGCGGCGAGCAATACCGCTGATTCGATCCAGATCGGATCGAAGCCGCCGACTGCCTGCAGCGCGACATAAACGACCAGCGGATGCAGAATGAGTTTGGCCGGAACGATATAGCCGATCTCGGTCGGGACACGCTTCAGCGGCCGCAGCGCCAACGTCACGCCCATGGCGAACAATGCGCAGGGTGCGGCGGCCTGCGCCAGATAGTCGACAAAGTGTTGGAAGGCGACCGGCTGGCCGACCGAAAAAGCAGCGGCGACGAAGCCGAGCGCGGTCGACACAATGAAGGGGTGCAGCAGCACTCTTCTGGCAATGTCGGCGACAAGCCGTCCGGACGATCGCTTGTCGCCGCCCTCGATCGCCATCAGCGCCGGCGCGACGATGAAATGCAGCGCATTTTCAAAGCAGACAATCAGGGCGACAGGAACGGCGGCCTTTTCGCCGAGCGCCAGCAGCGCCAGACCCGGCCCCATATAGCCGATGTTGCCGTAGGCGCCGGCGAAAGCCTGGATCGTGCTGTCGGCCAGCGAATTGCGGCGCAGAAAGCATCCGGCCAGGAACAGCAGCAGGAAGATCAGATAGGTCGCGGCCAGATCGGTGATGATGAAATCGGCGCGCGTCAATTGTTCGATCGGCGTTTGCGAGACGAGCTTGAAAAACAGGGCTGGCAGCGCCGCATAGATGATGAAGGTATTGAGCCAGCCAAGTGCTTCCGCCGGCTGTCTGGTGATGCGCGCGGCGATGTAACCGATTACGATCAGGCCGAAGAACGGCAGCAACAGACCGACAATGTCAGCCATCGGGCATATCCCATTTTGGGTGATTGGAAAGGGAGACTGGAGTTGCTTAGCCGATTTGCGTCAGGATTGGAAAGGTCTGCTGAAACCAGATCGCCATGTCGCTGACATAACCGAATATGAACGCCAGACCGGTGAGCACCAGAAGCCCGCCCATGACCTTCTCCACCGTGCCGAGATGGCGGCGGAAGCGAACAAGGAAGGTCATGAAGGCACCGGAAAAACCGGCAGCGATCCAGAAGGGGATAGCAAGGCCGAGCGAATAGATGGCGAGCAGCCCCGCGCCCGCGCCGATCGTCTCACGCGAAGCCGCAACGCCGAGAATCGCGCCCAGCACCGGACCGATGCAGGGCGTCCAGCCGAAGGCGAAGGCAAGACCCATGATATAGGCGCCTGTCAGCGTCGCCGGTTTGCCGCCGCCCTGGAAACGCGCCTCGCGGGCGAGAATGCCGAGCCGGAAAACGCCGAGGAAATTCAGGCCCATGACGACGATGATCAGGCCGCCTATTTTCGCTAGGATATCGAGATGCTGGCGCAGCAGAATGCCGATCGAGGACGCGCCAGCGCCAAGCGCAATGAACACGGTCGCAAAGCCAAGCGTGAAGAACAGCGCCGAAAACAGGACATTGCCGCGAACGCCTGGCCCGGCCGCGACGGCCGCTCCGCCACCGCGAAATTGCTCGACGGAAATGCCGGCCATATAGCAGAGATAAGGCGGCACCAGCGGCAGCACGCAGGGCGAAAGAAACGAAAGCGCTCCGGCGAGCAAGGCGCTCAGAAGCGAGATATCGGCAAGCGACACGATAGACTCCGGCTATGTCATTCAGCCGTCTTACTAGCGTTGCTGGAGCCGGAAGGCCAATCACCTTTTCGAGGGGCGCGCGAGCGATGCCATTTCATTGATCCTTGGATGAAAAATCGGCCAGGAGGATCCCGCCTGAACCATGGCACTGTGCAGCGGCATATACGGATGGCGGAAGCAGTTCACCAATTAGTGCCTTTTTCACATACTGCTAATATCCGAATTTACCTCGCTCGACATGGGCACCATTGTTCCTAATCGTCCCACGACTGCGAGGAGCGTGTTATGGCGTCTGTTGATATGCAGCATTTCGAAGCCTTAGGGATCGAAAATAGCGGTTCCCTTGGCATGATTCCGGTACACGATTCGTCTGCCGGTGCGATGAGGCATAAAGCCGAGTGCGTGTTGCGGCTAAAAGCCGAAGGAAAGTCGATGGATTGCATCGCCCGCGAGGCTGGCGTCAGTCGATCGACCGTAACCAGAATCATGCGTTATGTAGAGCGCGCATCCGCCGGATAATAAGCCGGCCACGGACCAAGTCGTGATTCTTCGGTGCAGCGAATCATATATCCCGCCGTGCCCACACCTTAAGCTGCTAATTTTACTGAGTTTTTGGTGAGAGCGATGGGATTCGAACCCATGACCTACTGATTAAAAGTCAGTTGCTCTACCGGCTGAGCTACGCTCTCCCCGTCCGCGGATGATTGCACCCCGGCTGGAAGTGCGCGGAACATATGCAGACGCCCTATTGCGGTCAACCCATAAAATCGCGGTTACGACGACGTACAACGCTTTTCCGCATGTCGAAGTGGTGAAAGCTGCCTGTGTCGATGCGCAAATCGGGAAGATCAGCATAGGAAGCCGCGTCTTTCTTCGCGAAAAAAGCAAGGATTGGTCGTTTTGATGATAGGAAACCGCAGAATTCCTCAATTTAAGGATTATCTTATAGGTTATACCTGCCTTTTCGGGAGATTTGCCGCACACCTTTAGAGTGGCAACTACGCTTTTCTCATTCAAATGACTGACTCGGCAATCACTGCCTCAGAATGTTACCACGGTATGATAGGATGATTTTTTGAATGCTTGACGCCTGAATTCTTGAGACATCAGTTCAGAATCAGGTTGAGGCCGGCACTGGGTCGGGGACGCCAATGAAGCAGAAATCCGAACTCGATAAATGGTGCAAGGCACAGGAGCAATTTTTGCGTTTCCATCTGCATTGTCTGAAGCAGGGCCGCATTCGTGTACACGCCGTCGAAAACAACCGGTTCATCGACACGACCGATGAAGTCGCCGAGGAGCTGAGAAAACAGCTTGCCGATCTCAGAGCTTGCTTCGCCACGCCGGAACAACGGTAACATTCTTCCTTAATAATCGGGATCTGCACGCCAGCGGCTCTGATCGCAACCCAGACGCAATTGTTTGCGGCCCGAATCGCTTTTGGTGTATATCGAAATTTATTGGCAACCCGCCGATTCCCTCAGGAGGATTTCTATGGAAGACGCACACGTCGGTTGGATCGCAGCAATCATCATTGGCGGCTTCGCAGGCTGGCTCGCCGAAAAGCTCATGGAAAGCAACATGGGTCTTATCATGAACATCATCCTCGGCATTGTCGGGGCGATTGTTGCTAGCTGGCTCCTGGGGATTCTGCACATCGCATTGCCGTTCAACGCATGGATCAACTATCTGATCACCGGCTTCATCGGCGCCTGCATCCTGATTTTCGTCGGTCGGTTGATCAGACGATAGGCGCCCGCTCAGCGAGCAAAATCCGTCAGGACAGAGATAGTCAAGGGGAAGACGGGGATATCTCGCCTTCCCTTTTTTATTGTATTTATGTGACATTTTGGCTTTCACAACCCTTTTCAACCTCGCCCGCAGCCCTAGCTTTTGTTGGTAGACGGAAGAGGAGGTTGGAAGCATGACCCAAAGCGCCAATCAGACGCCGGGCCGGAAGGTAATACGCGGTCGCCCCTACAGCATCGCCGAATTCGCACGAAAGTATCGCCTCGATGACAAGGAAGCCAAGCGGCTCTTCGACAAGTTCGGACCATCTGCTACGGAACTGGATTTGCTGATGGCTGCCAAGCGGAAGCCGCCCAGCCTTTCTTCCGCAATCGGCTATTGATCCCCTATCACGGCTAGAGAATGCCGGGCTCTCTCGCCCGGCCCTTTGACCGGTTGACTCCACCAAATCAGAACTTCGACAGGTCCGCTCGCCAGCACCTTCCCGATACGGGAAAGACTTTGCTGCGAGTTCGCCCGACTGCAGCAGGCATTCCACGTGAGCACGATCGTTCGACCGGAGTGCAAATAGGCTACGCCTGCATCGCCCTTGCCTGATATATCACAGTCGCTTGCCATCGCGGCAACGACATGCCAACTTTTGATGTATCAATGGAATCATCCGGGAATGCAGAATTCGCAAAGCCACCGCGCCTATCTCGCCCTCGAGCATCGGATCGTTACGCTGGCGCTGAAACCGGGTGCACTGGTCACGGAAAAGCAACTGATCGAATTGGCCGGCCATGGGCGCACGCCGGTGCGCGAGGCAATCCAGAAGCTGGCATGGCAAGGGCTGATCCATGTACGGCCGCGCGTGGGATTGCAGATCGCGGAGATTCGGCTGGCAGACCATATGCATGTCATGCAGGTCAGGCGCGAACTCGAACCGATCGCCGCGTCGCTGGTCGCCAGCCATGCCACTGAGGAACAGCGGGAACAACTGCTCGAATGCGCCCGGCTGATGACCGAGTGCGCCGCAACGCGCGATCTGCCGGGCTTCTTTGCCGCCGACAAGACGTTTGATGAAATTCTCGAGGATGCCTGTCCGAACGGCTTCATCACGGCCGCACTTGGGCCAGTGCAGACCCATTCACGTCGGCTCTGGTATTCGACCGCGACGCCTGACGGCATGGACCGCTCGATCGCATTGCATGTCAGCGTCATCAGGGCGATCCATGGGGGCAACAGCGAAGATGCCCGCAAGACGATGGCGGCTCTGATCGATTATCTCAGCGACAGATGAAAAAGGCGGCCTCGCTGTCGAGACCGCCTTGCCTATTCCGATATCCGAAGGTTCAGAGAGTGGTTCAGCCTTTCATGGGAACGCAGAACCGCTTTATCTTTTTTGCAATCCCGGATGGAAAACGGCCTTAGCCGACGAAGGCGCGTTCGATGACGAATTCGGCCGGCTTGCTGTTGGCGCCCTCGCTAAGACCTGCCTTCTCAAGCAGATCCTTGGTATCCTTCAGCATCGCCGAGGAGCCGCAGATCATGCCGCGGTCGATGGCAGGATCCAATGCGGGGACGCCGAGATCGGTGAAGAGCTTGCCGTTTTCGATGAGATCGGTAATGCGGCCCTTGAAGGGAAACTCTTCGCGGGTGACGGTCGCATAATGGCGCAGCTTGTCGCCGACGACTTCACTCAGGATTTCATCGTTGCGAATTTCCTCGACGAGGTCGAAGCCGTATTTCAGCTCGGCGACATCACGGGTCGTATGGGTGAGGATCACTTCCTCGAACTTCTCGTAGGTCTCAGGGTCGCGGATCAGGCTGGCGAAGGGCGCGATGCCGGTGCCGGTCGAGAACATATAGAGCCTTCTGCCAGGCGTCAGCGCGTCGAGCACCAGCGTACCCGTCGGCTTCTTGCGCATCAGCACCTCGTCGCCCGGCTTGATGTTCTGCAGATGCGAGGTCAGCGGACCGTCCGGAACCTTGATCGAGAAGAATTCAAGCTCGTCGGCCCAGGCGGGGCTCGCGATCGAATAGGCGCGATAAAGCGGCTTGCCGTCGACCATGAGGCCAATCATCGCAAATTCGCCCGAGCGGAAGCGGAAGCCCTGCGGCCGGGTCATCGTAAAGCGAAAGAGCCGGTCGGTATAATGTGTCACGCTCAGTACCTTCTCGGCAAAGACGCCGGCGGGCACTGCGGAAACAAACTCTTCGGTCTTGGCAGGGGCGTTCATTCGGTATCGGATCCCGTATTCGTCGTACACGTCATTCTTGGCAGGCTGCGTTTTGCGAGGCTGATATTATAATATAGCCCCGATTTAAAGGCATTCTATTCCATCCCACGGCGCCGGCATAAAATATGCGTGTTCCGGTCAGGATTCACGCATCATGTGAGCCGTATATACCAAGAATGCGGCAATCCGATGTATTTCGCATTGCCGGCATCCCTGGGCTAGAAGCCGAATTAGGCCGTTTTAGCCGCCTTACGGCGCCAACTAAAGGCTTGGCCATCTTCGGCTTGCCGGGCGGTCGGCTGATAGTGATGCGGAATGCCCGGAAGGCGCTGCTCCGAAAGCCTCTTCAGCGCCGTCTCGTTGGTAACCGCAAAACTGTCGATACCGACACGCAGCATCAACGGAATCTGGTCGATCAGCACATCGCCGACCGCACGCAGCTCATTGGCATAACCAAGGCGCTGACGCAGCAGCGAAGCATGGCTGAAGGCGCGGCCATCGTTGAAAGCCGGAAACGCTACGGCGACGATCTCCAGGCGGGAGAGATAGGGCTCCAGCCGCGTCACATCGTCAGCCGGCTTGATCAATACGCCAAGGCCGACATCGTTGCTTTCCTCGGCCTTGGCAATCAAGGCATCGAGGCCAAGCAGAGGCTTCTGCTCTTCGGTCGCCTTCGGCTCATCGGTCTCGATGATCCAGAGATCGTTTGCGACAAAACCGGTTTCCCGCCAAATCTTCGTCATGGCCATCTCCTTACGCCGCTTCAGCCGCAGCCGAGCCGTAGAGCGCGTCCTTGAAAGGCTGCGGTCCGACGCGGCGGTAGGCGGCGAGGAAGGTTTCGGAGGGTTCCAAGCGCAGGCCGAGATAAGTATCGACGATTGTCTCGATCGCGTCGGTCACCTTGTCCGGCTCAAAGCCGCGGCCGATGATCTCACCGATCGAGGTATGTTCGTCGCCGGAACCGCCAAGCGTGATCTGATAGAGTTCCGCACCCTTCTTCTCGACGCCGAGCAGGCCGATATGGCCGACATGGTGGTGACCGCAGGCGTTGATGCAGCCAGAAATCTTGATCTTCAGCTCACCGATTTCGGCCTGACGCTCGGCCGAACCGAAGCGCTTGGAAATTTCCTGCGCAACCGGGATCGAACGGGCATTGGCGAGAGCGCAATAGTCCAGCCCCGGACAGGCGATAATATCCGTGATCAGGCCGGCATTAGCCGTTTCGAGACCGGCGGCGACCAGACCGCGATAGACGGCCTCGAGATCGGCCAGCGCCACATGCGGCAGGATCAGATTCTGCTCATGGCTGACGCGGATTTCGTCGAAAGCATATTCTTCGGCGATATCGGCGACCACGTCCATCTGCGCATCCGAAGCATCGCCCGGAATACCGCCGATCGGCTTCAGCGAGATCGTCACCATGCCATAATCGGGGTTCTTGTGCGGCTGCACATTCTGCTGCACCCAGCGGGCAAAATCCGGATCGGCTTTTTTCCAGCGGGCAAGGTTTTCCCAGCCTTCGGCACGCTCGGGCAGAGCCGGCGGCGCGAAATAGGTAGCGATCGCCTGAACGTCCGCTTCGGGAAGCTTCAGTTCGGTGTCCTTCAGCTTCACAAACTCGGCCTCGACCTGGCGGGTCAATTCCTCAGCCCCGGTTTCGTGCACGAGGATCTTGATGCGGGCCTTGTATTTGTTGTCGCGGCGGCCGTGCAGATTGTACACGCGCACGATGGCGGTCGTGTAGGACAGCAGGTCTTCTTCCGGCAGGAAGTCGCGGATCAGCTTGGCGACCATCGGCGTACGGCCCTGCCCGCCACCGACGTAGACGGCAAAGCCGATTTCGCCCTTGTCGTTCTTCTTCAGATGCAGGCCGATGTCGTGCACCTGGATGGCGGCGCGGTCGCGCTCGGCGCCGGTGACGGCGATCTTGAACTTGCGCGGCAAGAAGGAGAACTCCGGGTGGACCGAGGACCACTGCCGCAGGATTTCCGCATAGGGACGCGGGTCGGCGACTTCGTCAGCGGCAGCACCGGCAAAATGGTCGGCTGTGACATTGCGAATGCAATTGCCCGACGTCTGGATGGCGTGCATCTCGACGGAAGCGAGGTCGGCAAGCACATCGGGTATATCGGACAGCTTCGGCCAGTTGAACTGCAGATTCTGGCGGGTGGTGAAATGGCCATAACCGCGGTCATAGGTGCGCCCGATATGGGCGAGCATACGCATCTGGCGTGAGCTCAACGTGCCATAAGGAACGGCGATGCGCAGCATGTAAGCATGGAGCTGCAGATAGACGCCATTCATCAGCCGCAGCGGCTTGAACGCATCTTCCGAGAGTTCACCCGAAAGGCGCCGCTGCACCTGATCGCGGAACTGTGCAACCCGTTCCGCAACAAAGGCGTGGTCAAATTCGTCGTAACGATACATGATTTCCTCAGACTGCAATGAATTCCGGATCGGCCGCGGCATAGCCCGGCGCGTATTCCATAGTGGGACCTTCGGCGCGAATGCGCTCGCGCAGGCGCAGCGGCCAGAGCTTGCCGCCGGTTTCCTGGATCTCGATCAGAGCAACATCGACAACCTTGTTGTCGGCATAGGCCTGCTTGCCGATCGCCTCGAGCGCGGCTTCCGCCTCGGCATGACGAGCGACCAGCGCCCCTTGCAGCGAGGTTGCCCACTCACCATTGGCATTCCACCAGACGGCAATGCCGTCGGTCAGCCGGTTTGCGGTCAGAACCTTGTCGACCATGGATCAGCTCCTTGCAAATTCTTGAGCAGCGGTCTCCTGACGGACCAGCGGCTCGGACTGTTCGAAATTGGCGCCGGCGACGGCATCGCCTATGATAACCATGACCGGACCGCTCAGCTCATCGCGATGCTCCAGGTCCGGCAAATCTTTCAATGTGCCGTGCATCAGGCGCCGGTCGCGGCGGCTGGCGTTCTCGATGACGGCAACAGTCGTCTCAGGCGGAAGCCCGGCGTCCATCAGGCGGCCAGCAACGGATGCGGCCACCGTACGGCCCATATAGACGGCGATGGTCGCGCCGGATACGGCAAGGCTTGCCCAATCCGGCAGAACGTCGCCGGTCAGGTCGTGACCAGTGGTGAAGACCAGCGATGAAGCAACGCCGCGCAATGTCAACGGCAGCTCGAAATCGGCAGCCGCAGCAAAGGCCGAGGTGATGCCCGGAACGATCTCATAGGTAACGCCAGCGGCACGCAGGGCAGCCATCTCTTCGCCCGCCCGGCCATAGACCAGCGGATCGCCGGATTTCAGCCGCACAACGCGCTTGCCGTCGCGGCCAAGCTGCACCAGCAGATCGTTGATCTCTTCCTGGGATTTGGTATGGCAGCCCTTGCGCTTGCCGACGGAAAGACGCTCAGCGTCCCGGCGGCCCATATCAACAATGGCCTGCGGGACGAGCGCGTCATAGACGATGACATCAGCTTCCATCATCACGCGCTGGGCGCGCAGGGTCAGCAGATCTTCCGCGCCAGGACCGGCACCGACCAGCCACACATGGCCCTCGACCTTATGCATCGAGCACAGCAAGCTGTCCGCAGCGCGTTCCGCCTGCAGCAAATGGCCCGCACTGACGGCGTCAGCAACCGGACCGGAAAAAAAGCGGCGCCAGAAGACGCGGCGAGCGACGCCGCGCGGCACGAGACGATCGACGGATTTGCGATAGCTCGTCGCCAGTTCAGCGAGCTTGCCGAGCGAGGGCGAGAGTATCTGATCGATCTGCGCGCGGATCATCTGCGCCAGCACGGGGCCGGCGCCTTCGGTACCGATCGCAACGGCCACAGGGGCACGATTGACCAGCGCCGGGGTGTAAAAATCGCAATAGTCCGGCTGATCGACGGCGTTCGCCGGAATTCTTTCGGCGCGGGCGGCATCAACAATAGCGCGATCGGCTTCGGCATCGCCAGTGGCGGCGAACACGAGGGCAGCGCCCTGGACCTGATCCGGCGAAAAGGCTGCACGCACCGTCTCGATGCGGTTGGCAATCAGGAAGGAGTGATAATCGGCCTCCGGCGTCTGCGTATAGGCGACGATCTTCGCCTGCGTGTTCATCAGCAACCGCGTCTTGGCAAAGGCTTCATCACCATTGCCGAAGACAGCCGCGATCCTTCCTTCCACGCGAAAGAAGGCGGGAAACACCGAAAGCTGTTGAGTCCTGGGAGGCATTATCATTCCACTTCGAGATTGCCCGAATATCACCTTACCGGCCAGGAGATTGAAGAAACAGAAATTCTAATGCTCCGCCGAGTCCGTATTCTTTTGCTCGACATCTGTCCGATTTGAGCAAAACTCACCAGTCAGTCAGAATAGCATAAATACAGGAAATCCATAGACTTTTAGGACTTCTTGCTATCACGGATATTCCTATTGCCTGTGGCAAATGGAGTCCATACGTCATTTGCGCATTCCGCAGGGCCGACGATGCCGTTAAGATAGGGAAAAAGTTTCGGAGTGTGCCGCTTGTCCGCCAACACCATCGCCCCTCGCCTCCTCGATGTGATGGAACACGATATCCTGCCATTGACGCAAAGGGGCGTTGCCGCCGGAAACAAGGTGTTTGGCGCCGCGATCCTGCGCAAATCCGACCTGTCGCTGGTCATTGCCGAAACGAACAACGAACTCGAAAATCCGCTTTGGCATGGCGAAGTGCATGCGTTGAAGCGCTTCTACGAACTCGGCGAGAAGCCTGCGACCAAGGAGCTGATCTTCCTCTCTACGCACGAACCTTGCAGCATGTGCATGTCGGCAATCACCTGGGCCGGTTTCGATAATTTCTATTACTTCTTCAGCCATGAGGATTCCCGCGACGCCTTCGCGATCCCGCATGACCTGAAGATCCTGAAAGAAGTCTTCGGACTGGAACCGGGCGACTATCGCCGGCAGAACGCCTTCTGGAACAGCTTTGCCGTCGCCGATCTCGTCGAAACCGAGGCGGACCCGCTGAAGGCGGCACTCAAGGAACAGACGGCGCGCATCAAGGCCGCCTATAACGCGCTCTCTGATAGCTATCAGGCGACCAAGAGCGACAATGACATTCCACTGAACTGAGATAGACAAGACTATAGAGGCCCCGATGCAAGCATCGAGAGACATATCCCGCCTGATCGAAATCATGGCGGCGCTGCGCAATCCCGAGACCGGTTGCCCCTGGGACATTGTCCAGACCTTCGAGACCATCAAGCCCTATACGATCGAGGAAGCCTACGAGGTTTCCGATGCGATCGAACGCAGGGATATGGACGATCTTTGCGAGGAGCTCGGCGATCTCCTGCTGCAGGTCGTTTTCCACGCTCGCATGGCCGAGGAAGCGGGCGAGTTCTCCTTTGGCGATGTGGTGGAAGCCATTACCCGCAAGATGATCCGCCGGCATCCGCATGTCTTTGCCGTCTCCGGCGCCGACACGCCCGACGCTGTGAAGCTGCAATGGGAGGAGATCAAGGCGGAAGAGAAGCGCGAGCGCGCCGGGCGGCGGGCGCGGCGGGGTATTGCCGAAGATTTCAAAACCGGTTTCCTCGGCTCGGTGCAGCGCACATTCCCCGCTTTGACCGAGGCCCTGAAATTGCAGGAACGCGCCGCCAAAGTCGGATTCGACTGGTCAGCACCCGAGCCGATCCTCGACAAGATCGAGGAGGAGATCGATGAATTGCGGGTGGCGCTTGCGAGCGGCGACAAGGCCAAGGTCGGCGACGAACTGGGCGACCTGATCTTCGCCGTCGTCAACATCGGGCGGCATGTGAAGGCAGACCCGGAGCAGTCATTGCGCGGCACCAACACGAAGTTCCGCCGCCGTTTCAATCACATCGAAACGACACTTGCCGCCGAAGGGGAAACCCTGGACGGCGCTTCTCTGGAACGGATGGAAGATATCTGGCAGGCGGCGAAGGCGATCGAGCGTCAGCTCGCCGAGTAGAGCAATCCAGGAAAAGTGCGAAGCGGTTTTCCGTCCGGAATTGCGAAAAAACAAAAGGATAGAGCGGTTCTGCCATTCCGTGAAAAGCTGAACCGCTCGAGGACGCCTATTCCCAATCCTCACGCTGCGGCTTCGGGCCGTTGCCCATGCGCCGTTCCAGCTCCGCGGCTTCCGTCTCAGTCAAGCGCAGATCCAACGTGATCGTGCCGTCCTCGTTGTCTTCCCGGTTATCGACGATGGCGTGATTGTAAAGCCAGGGCAACAATGCCAGCTTGTCGACGGGCAGCGTGATCGTCGTCTCGGTCAGGACACCGGAAAGCCGGCGGCTGATTTCGTTCATCAGGCGATCGACGCCCTCACCGCTCCTTGCCGAGACCGCGATCACGTTTTCGGCGGTTGATGCCTTCTGGACGATGGCATCGTGCGCCTCCGGCTCCAGTCGATCAATCTTGTTCCAGACCTCGAGGATGCGCTCCGCCCCTTCCGCCTCGCCAATGCCGAGATCGCCGAGGATGCGCATGACATCGGCGCTCTGCGCTGGGTTGTCGTCATCCGAAAGATCGCGCACATGCAGGATCAAGTCGGCTTCCAGGACTTCTTCCAGCGTAGCGCGAAAAGCGGCCACCAGATGGGTCGGCAGGTCGGAAATGAAGCCGACGGTATCGGAGAGGATCACGGTGCGGCCATGCGGCAGCTTCATGCGCCGAAGCGTCGGATCGAGCGTCGCAAACAGCATGTCCTCGGCCAGGACGCCGGCGCCGGTAATTCGGTTGAACAGCGTCGATTTGCCGGCATTGGTATAGCCCACCAATGCCACGATCGGGTGCGGCACCTTCTTGCGCTTGGCACGGTGAAGCTGACGGGTGCGCACCACTTGTTCCAGTTCGCGCTCGAGCCGGATGATCCGCTCCTGCAGCATGCGCCGGTCGGCCTCGATCTGGGTTTCACCGGGGCCGCCCATGAAGCCCGCACCGCCGCGCTGGCGCTCAAGGTGGGTCCAGCTTCGAACCAGCCGGCCTTTTTGGTAATTCAAATGTGCGAGATCGACCTGCAGCGTGCCTTCCTTGGTGGAGGCGCGGCGGCCGAAGATTTCGAGAATGAGACCCGTGCGGTCGATGACCTTGGCGTTCCATTCCTTCTCGAGGTTGCGCTGCTGTACCGGCGTCAGCGGATGATCGACGATCACCAGGCCGGCGTTAAATTCATCGAGCAGCGCGCGGATTTCCTCGATCTTGCCTGTGCCGAGAAGCGTCGCTGGACGCGGATCGCTGATCGGCACGATCGAGCCATTGACGACGTCCAGGTCGATGGCAAGCGCCAGACCCTTGGCTTCTTCGAGCCGGCTTTCGGGGGAACGTGTAGTCGTCGTCGCACCATCTGCCTGCGCGGTGCGCGATGCGCGCGCCTGCTTCAGGACAGGCACAATGACGACAGCATGCGTATCATCCCGATGCTTTGCTGTTTCCGGGATGATGGAATCGTTTTTCGTATCGCGTGTCGTGATAACGGCAAATCCTAGTTAGGATGCGACTTCTTCGCTCTCGAACATCTGCATCGGTTGGCCAGGCATGATCGTCGAGATCGCATGCTTGTAGACGAGCTGAGAATGGCCGTCTCGGCGCAGCAGGACGCAGAAATTGTCAAAAGACGTAACAACGCCCGTGAGCTTTACGCCATTGATCAAAAAGATTGTGAGTGAAATCTTTTGCTTGCGAACAGTATTGAGAAATAGGTCCTGCAAGTTCTGAGAACGTTCCGCCATCGCGCCGCTTCTTTCTTTTTTGCCGGCCTAAGCCGGTGAAATATCAAGATATACTGAGACCCCGGACAGGAGATACCCTCATTCTCCCCTCTCCAGCGAATGTTGGTATCAAATCGCAGTCTTTTCCGCAACGTCGAAAAAGGCTTCGCGGATTTTCTGCGAAACGGTTCCCGGATGACCGTTGGCGATCGTCTCGCCATCGATGGCGACCACCGGAAAACAAATGCTTGTGGCCGCCGTGATGAACACTTCGCGCGCCGCCATCATCTCCTCGACGGAGAAAAACCGCTCGACGATGGGAAGCTCCAATTTCGCGGCAACGTCGATCAGCGTCGTGCGCGTGATGCCGCGCAGAATGCCGTGCTCGGCCGGACGCGTGACCAGGTTGCCATCGGAATCGACGATCCAGACGTTGGTCGCTGCCCCCTCCTTCACCATGCCGTTGTGGTCGATATAGATGGCTTCCTGCGCGCCGGCTTCCTTGGCCTGCTGGCGAGCCAGCGCGTTCGACAGAAGCCCGACCGACTTGATGTCGACCCGATCCCAACGGTTGTCGCGCACGGTAATCGCCTTGATGCCATTGGCATTTTTCTTGGCGATGATGGACGGATCGGTGCTCTTGGCGGTGACGACGATCGAGGACGGCGTCCCTGGGGCCGGGAAAACATGATCCCGCCGGGCAACACCGCGCGTAACCTGCAGATAGAAAAGGCCGTTGCGGACATGATTGCGGCGCAGAGTCTCGCGAATCACATGGATCAGCACCGCGCGGCTCATCGGCCAGGCGATGCGCAGCTCGCCGAGGGAGCGGTTGAGACGGTCGAGATGCCGGGTCAGATCGACGATCAGGCTGTGACGGACCTCGCAAACCTCGTAGACGCCGTCGGCGAATTGATAACCGCGATCCTCCACATGGACCATCGCGTCGCTGTGCTTGACGTAACGGCCGTTCACATAAGCTATTCTCGGCATGGCGGACCCTGAGCAGAGTTTTATAAGGACATGAAGGAGTTGCGCGGCAGGTCGTCACCGCCGCGCAAATGATTTCAGACGCCGAGCGACTTCAGCTTGCGATGCAGCGCGGAGCGCTCCATGCCGACGAACTCGGCCGTGCGCGAAATATTGCCGCCGAAGCGGTTGATCTGGGCAATCAGATAGTCGCGCTCGAACATTTCACGCGCTTCACGCAGCGGCAACGTCATGATGTGATAGTCGTTCTTGGCGGAGACCTTCGGCAGCATGTCGCCAAGATCGGTCGGCAACATCTCCGCCGTAATCGGCGTATCCGGGCCATCGGTGCGCGCCAGGATCATCAGGCGTTCGATATTGTTGCGAAGCTGGCGAATATTGCCCGGCCAATCATGCGCCTGCAGCACCGCCATGGCGTCGTCGCCGATCCGGCGCGAGCGGATGCCGGCCTGCTCGGAAATCTGCCGCATCAACTGATCGACGAGGAATGGAATATCCTCGCGCCGCTCGGCGAGAGCAGGCACCCGCACCGGCACCACGGCCAGGCGATGGTAGAGATCTTCGCGGAACAGGCTTTCGGCAATCCGGCTTTCCAGATTGTAGGCCGTCGACGATATGATGCGCACATCGACCTTCACCCGCTTCGAGCCGCCGACGCGCTCGAATTGCTGATCGACCAGCACGCGCAGGATCTTGTTCTGCGTCTCGCGCGGCATCTCGCCGACTTCGTCGAGATAGAGGATGCCCCGATGCGCCTCTTCCAGCGCGCCGATCTTGCGTGGCTGGCCGGGCGAACCCTCGGTCCCGAACAGGGCGATCTCCATGCGTTCGGGCGTGATCGTTGCGGCATTCAAGGCGACGAAAGGACCATTGGCGCGCGACGACTTCTTGTGAATCATACGGGCCACCAGCTCCTTGCCGGAACCGGAGGGGCCGAAGATCATCACGCGGCTATTGGTGGGAGAGACCTTGTCGATGGTCTGGCGAAGCTGCGAAACGGCAACCGACGTGCCGATCAGCTCGACGGCATCACCGGTGCGGCGCTTGAGCTCCGAGACCTCGCGCTTCAGCTTGGAATTTTCCAGCGCCCGTTCGGCGATCAGGATCAGCCGGTCTGCCTTGAACGGCTTCTCGATGAAATCGAAGGCGCCGCGCTTGATGGCGGAGACGGCGGTTTCGATGTTGCCGTGGCCGGAGATCATCACGACAGGCAGCTCCGGATGCCGTGTCTTGATCTCATCCAGCAGCGACAGTCCGTCGAGCTTGCTGCCCTGCATCCAGATATCGAGGAAGATCAGCCGCGGCGCGCGGTCGGAGATCGCCGCCAAAGCGCTGTCACTATCAAACGCAGTGCGAGTCTCATGCCCCTCATCTGAAAGAATTCCCGAAACGATTTCGCGGATATCTTCCTCATCATCCACCACGAGAATATCAGATGCCATATACGCTTTCCTTGTCACTTGCTGTCTGGGCGACGGCGGCCTGCTCACGACGCGGCAAATGCACGCGGATCATGGCACCCCTGCCCTGGTCGAAATCGGCGGGAGCATCATGCAATTCGAGCTGCCCGCCATGGTCTTCAATGATCTTCTTGACGATCGCGAGACCGAGGCCCGTCCCCTTCTCGCGCATCGTCATGTAAGGTTCGAGAATGCTGTGCCGATTCTCGACCGGCAGGCCGCGGCCATTGTCGATGACGTCGACCGTAAAGCGATCGCGCTCAGCATCCAGGGATGAACGTACAAGGACCTTAGGCTCCTCGCGGGTCTCGCCGCTCGGCACGCCCTCGATCGCCTCGACGGCGTTCTTTATGAGATTGCCGAAAGCCTGACCCAGCATGCGCGTGTCAAACATGCCTTCCAGTCGCTCGTCCCCGAGTTCGCGCTCGAACTTGACGTGATTGTTTCCCATTTCGCGCAGGAACACCGCGTCGCGCAGGATGTCGCGCAGATCGCTCGGTTCCATCGTCGGTTTCGGCATGCGGGCAAATGACGAGAATTCATCGACCATGCGACCGATATCGCCCACCTGGCGGATGATCGTGTCGGTACATTGATCAAAGACCGGGCGATCGGCCTCGGCGATATTCTTGCCGAAGCGGCGGCGGATGCGCTCGGCGGAAAGCTGGATCGGCGTCAGCGGGTTCTTGATCTCATGCGCGATACGGCGGGCGACATCGGCCCAAGCGGTCGAGCGCTGGGCGATGACCAGATCGGTGATGTCGTCGAGCGTGATGACGTAGGATTCATTCGCGTCGCGCGACTCCTCGCGCGTCACCTGGACGCTCAGCGTCCGCACCGTACCGCCGCGCACCAGGCTGATCTGCTTGCGGAAATCATTGCGATGCCGGGTCGTCGCTTCCGTCACCACCTGCTCGACCTCAGGGGCTATCTCCGCCAGGTTCTTGCCGACAAGCTCATCGCTCTTCAGGGTCAGCAGCTCTTCGGCAGATGTGTTGGCAATGGTGATGCGCCGGTCGTGTTCGACGCCGATCACGGCCGCAGTGACGCCGGAGAGCACCGCTTCGATGAAGCGGCGGCGGTCATCCACCTCGTCCTTGGCTTCAAGAATCTCGTCGCGTTGGGTGCGTATCTCCGCGATCATCTTGTTGAAGGTGCGCGACAGGCTGCCGACGTCGCCATCGGCCGCGCGCACCGGCACCAGCACATTCATGTTGCCGGAGGCGACATTGTCGGCTGCACTGATCAAAAGCCGGATCGGCCGAACGATGCGGTCGGCAACCGCGATCGCGGTCCAGATCGCCGCCAGAAGCACGATCAGCGCAAAGCCGATATAGAGCACGGCAAAGGCGATCTGCAGGGACATGCGTCCTGCTTCCATCGCCTTGTATTCGGCCGTGTTGTCTTCGACCATGCGCATCGCGTTCATGACGCGCGGATCGACGGCCCGGACGGTATAGAGGAAGGAGCCGGGAATCTCGTCCAGTTTGAGGATGGCGCCGACGAGGTTGGTCACTCCGGGCGGTATGAGCGTCGGCTGGCCGTCCGCGGAGGCGTCGAGCGCATCCTTCGGAATGGCCGGCAGCGGACGCTCAGTCTTGATGTCGGCCTGAACGATCGCGCTGCCGTCACGGCGCACCAGAAACGCGCCCAGCAAACCGCGGCCCTTGGCCTGGCGGGTCATCAGATCGGCAAAACCGGTGCGGTCGAGGCTGTAGAGCGTGCGATTGCGCTCCAGATCGTTCGCCATGGAAACGGTCTGGCCCTGCAGGTAGCTGGCGTTCTCCATCAGGTAGGCTTGGGCGACATTCTGCGAGGAACTGATGATCTGCTGCGTGCGCAGCGCAAACCAGCGGTCTAGGCCGACATTCAGCGTCAAGCTGGCGACAATGGCCACGAGGATCGCCGGGGTGATCGCAACGATGGAAAAGAGAACGACGATGCGGATATGCAGACGCGCCGCCGCGCGGCCGCGACTGCGCGCTTTCACAAGGCGCGCAACTTCGCGTGCGATCAGGGCGATCAGCCCCAGAACGAACAGGCCGTTGATCACAACGGAGGTGAAGACGACAGAGGATGTAGGGGCAATCGGTGTCAGCCCCAGAAGCATCAGAAGCGTCGCAATCGCGCACAAAAGCGCGCCGCCGGCCAAGATCAGGCCAGGGAGGGCGAAGGATGCTCGACGGTCCGTCACTTTGACGACCGCCTCGTCGCTCGCTTGCGGCGACACCGCGTCCTGCTTCATTCCCATCGTCTCCGGGCCCAGGCGGCGGTCGGCGCCTTGGCCAAAATTGCATCAGCACCGTTTTGGCAGCAGCAGGAGTGACAGGCAAAGGTGGGAACCGTCATCCGGCCTCGCGCTCGACGCAAAACCTCCGCTTCAAATCATTGGAACAATGAACTGAAACTGCTGAACAATTTCCCCTTGCGTGGGAACACACCCGACGAATCATTACCATAAAAACAGTGAACCGGCTGCGTGACCTTTAAGCAACGCATTGTGGCGAAAATGCAACGCATCCGATCACATTGTCAAGCCGTCCGGGAGCTTCGATAGACGGAAACACCCAGTTCTCTGATCTTTTTGCGCAGTGTATTGCGGTTGAGACCGAGCAGATCGGCGGCTTTGATCTGATTGCCGCGGGTTGCGGTCAATGCCGCAAGGATCAGCGGATATTCCATTTCGGTGAGGATGCGATCATAGAGCCCGGGCGGCGGCAGATTGTCGCCGAAGCTCGCGAAATAGGTGCGCATATTCTCCTCGACCGCCTGGGCGATGGTCATATTCCCCGTGCGGACCGGGCCTTTTTCGATCGGACTGTCGGGCACATCAGCCCGCAGTTCGGCATCGATGATCTCCTTGGTGATGACATCCTGCGGATAGAGCGCCATCAGCCGACGGATAAGATTTTCCAGCTCACGCACGTTGCCAGGCCAAGGATAGGCCTTCATTAGTTCCAGAGCTTCCTGGTCGAAACGCTTGGAGCCCAGCCCCTCTTTCTCAGCCTGCTGCACGAAATGGCGGACGAGATCGGGAATATCCTCGGCACGATCGCGCAGCGGCGGCAGGCGCAGCGGCACGACGTTGAGGCGGTAATAGAGGTCCTCGCGGAAGAGGCCTTGATTGATCGCCTGCTTCAAATCCTTGTTGGTGGCGGCAACGATACGGACGTCGGTGCGTATCGGCGTACGGCCGCCAACGGTCGTATATTCGCCCTGCTGCAGGACGCGCAGCAGACGCGTCTGGGCGTCCATCGGCATGTCGCCGATTTCGTCGAGAAACAGCGTGCCGCCCTCGGCCTGCTCGAAGCGGCCGGTCGAGCGCGTCTGCGCGCCGGTGAAGGCGCCCTTCTCATGACCGAACAATTCGGATTCGATCAGGTCGCGCGGGATTGCCGCCATGTTGATGGCGACGAAGGGACCATTGCGGCGCTTGCCGTAATCATGTAGCGCGCGGGCGACGAGCTCCTTGCCGGTGCCGGATTCACCGGTGATCATCAGCGTCAGATCGGTCTGCATCAGACGCGCCAGCACACGGTAGATTTCCTGCATGGCGGCAGAGCGGCCGACCAGCGGCATTCCGTCCTGTATGTCGTCATCAAGCTTGGCGGGCTTGCGCTTCGGTTCGGACAAAGCGCGGCCGATAATGGCGATCAGCTCCGTCAGGTCGAAGGGCTTCGGCAGATAATCATAGGCGCCCTTTTCAGAGGCCTTGATCGCCGTCATGAAGGTATTCTGCGCACTCATGACCAGAACAGGCAGCTCCGGCCTCGCCTTCTTGATACGCGGCAGCAGGTCGAAGGCGTTTTCGTCAGGCATCACGACATCGGTTACAACGAGGTCGCCTTCGCCGGCGGAAACCCAACGCCAGAGCGTGGCGGCATTGGATGTGATGCGCACATCATAACCCGCGCGGCTCAAGGCTTGATTGAGCACGGTACGGATGGCCGCATCGTCATCAGCGACAAGGATCGTAGCTGTCATCGAGTAGTCCCTGTGGAGTTCGGAAGAGGAGCGTCTTCAAGCGTAATGCCTTTGGAGGCCGGCATCAGGACGCGGAAAGTGGTGCGGTGATTCTGGCTATCGCATTCGACGATGCCGCCATGATCGCCGATGATCTTGGCGACCAGCGCGAGGCCGAGGCCGGTCCCGTTCGTCTTCGTCGTGATGAACGGATCGAAGAGATGCGGCAGAAGATCGGAGGGCACGCCCGGGCCGTTGTCGATCACGCAGAATTCCAGCGGCAGCGAAATCTTTTCGCGCGTGCCGGCCACGGAAAGGCGGATGCCCGGGCGATAGGCCGTCGTCAGCATGATCTCGCCATCCGGCCGATCGCCGATGGCTTCGGCAGCATTCTTCACCAGATTGAGAAAGACCTGCACGAGCTGGTCTCTATTGGCATAAACAGCCGGCAATGACGGGTCATAATTCTCGGTGACCTTGATATTGCGCGCAAAACCGGCCTTGGCGACCGCCTTCACGTGATCTAGGACGGAATGGATGTTGACCGGCACACGGTCGATCGGACGCTCATCGGAAAAGACCTCCATGCGGTCGACCAGCGAGACGATGCGATCGGTCTCGTCGCAGATGAGGCGCGTCAACCCGCGATCATCATCCTCCACCGATTGTTCTAGCAATTGAGCCGCACCACGGATGCCGGAGAGCGGGTTCTTGATCTCGTGCGCCAGCATCGACGCAAGGCCGGTCACCGAACGGGCGGCAGCCCGGTGGGTCAATTGCCGGTCGATCTTGTCGGCCATCGACCGTTCCTGAAAGACGATCACCACAGAGCCGGGTTCGCTTGAAACCGGCGCGACATAAATGTCCACAAGCTTGTCCTGGCCGAGACGCGGCGAGCTGAGATCGACGCGGTATTCGTTGACCGGGCCACGGCGTTCGCGCACCTGATCGATCAGCGCCAGCAGCGGACTGCCGAAGGGAATGAAGGTGGAAATCTCATAGCGGGACAGATGCGAGGCGCTGGCGCCGAAAAAGGCTTCGGCCTCCCAGTTGGCAAAAGCGATCAGGCCGGCCTCGTTGACCATCACGACCGGGTTCTGGATCGCGTTGAGAACGGCCATGGCCACGCTGCCCATATGATCCGCGGCTCCGGAATCGGATTTGGAACTCATGCGGCCTCCTGGACGCCTTGGGCGAGATCGGACGCGGTCCGCAGAGCCGCATGGAACAATGCCGCCACTTCCCGGCTGTCTTTCGAAGTCATGACCCCTGCCTTTTCAGCGCCTGTTATGGTGGGAGCGTAACGGTCCAGATACCAGCCGAGATGTTTACGGGCATGACGAATACCAACGGCTTCGCCATAGAACGCGAGCATCATCTGATAATGTTCTAAGGCGATATCGGCGATCTCGCTGCGGTCCGGGTGACGATGGCCGGCAAGCACGCCCGCGTGCCACGGCCGCCCCTGACAGCCGCGACCGACCATGACCGCATCAGCGCCGGAGCGGCGAAGTATCTCAAGCGCATCCTCAGGCGTGTCGACATCGCCATTGGCCACCAGCGGAATGGAGACGACATCGCGAACGGCGCGGATCGCATCCCAATCCGCCCTGCCCTCGTAGAACTGCATGCGCGTGCGACCGTGGATGGTCACGAGCTGGATTCCAGCTTCCTCGGCTCGGCGGGCGATAAGCGGCGCGTTGATGGTATTTTCGTCCCAGCCGAGCCGCATCTTCAGCGTCACAGGAATATCGACCGCCTTAACCGTCGCCTCGACCAGGCTCAGCGCGTGATCCGGATCGCGCATCAGCGCCGAGCCGGAATAGCCGCCGATGACCTTCTTGGCCGGGCATCCCATATTGATGTCGATGATGTCAGCGCCATTGTCGGCGGCAATTTTCGCCGCCTCGGCCATCCAATGCGCCTCGCGGCCGGCCAGTTGCACCATATGCGGCTTCAGGCCGGCACTTCTCAGGCGCGCCCAGGATTCCGCCGTGTCCTGCACCAATTCACGGCTGGCGACCATTTCCGTCACGACCAGGCCGGCCCCATAGCGCAAGGCGAGCTGCCGGAAAGGCAAATCGGTGACCCCCGACATCGGCGCGAGGATCACGCGATTGCGGATGGGCACCGGGCCGATGGAAAATGGGGCTGCAAGCTCGGACGGAAACAAATGATTATCTTTCAGGCACACCATATATTTGCACTATTTTTAGACAGTCTTGCGGAGCTTGCCAAGAGGTTTCGGAGAACGCCGATATTTTTTGGGCAAATGCTGGAAAATACCTATTCGAGGCGATAGACCCTGCTAGAGCGAGATCCCGCTTTGGCGATCTGCTTATCATGATCCCATCCAAGAACCGCTTCACACTTTTGGGGATCATGCTGGAGCGAAAGCCTTTCATCCCTGGGGGTTTATGACGCAAATGCACTCATTGCAACCGATGTCGATCGGAATCGTGATCGTTGCAGCCGGACGTGGCGAGCGGGCGGGATCGCCCGAAGAAGGTCCGAAGCAATATCGCCCGATCGGCGGCCGGTCGGTTATTGCGCATACGCTTGAAAAATTCGTGACATGGCCGCAGGCGGCAAAGATCGTGGTTGTCATTCATCGCGACGACGAGACATTGCTCCAAGCCGCGCTGCAACAGGCTGCCGATTCGTCCGAGGTCGAGATTGCTTTTGGCGGCGTGTCCCGTCAGCAATCGGTGCTTGCGGGGTTGCGGAAACTGGAAAATGCCGGCGTCACGCATGTCATGATCCATGATGCCGTACGCCCCTTCTTCGACCATGATCTGCTCGATCGCGTCGCCGCCGCGCTGGCTGCCGGTGCACCTGCCGTGCTGCCTGCCATGCCCGTGACGGATACGCTGAAACGGGCCGATGCGGCTGGACTAGTAACCGAAACCGTACCCCGCTCGGGCCTTTACGCCGCGCAGACACCGCAGTCTTTCCGATACGCCGATATTCTAGCGGCGCATGAAAAAGCCGCCGCCGAGAATAAGACGGATTTCACCGACGATGCCGCGATCGCCGAATGGAACGGCCTGCCGGTGACGCTCGTTGCCGGCAGTTCGGACAATGTGAAATTGACGATCAAAAGGGATATCGCCATGGCCGATGAAAAGCTTTCCGCAGGCCTGCTGCCGGATGTGCGCACTGGCAACGGCTACGATGTCCACCAGCTCGAGCCGGGCGACGGCGTAACACTTTGCGGCGTCTTCATTTCGCATGACCAAAAGCTGAAGGGCCATTCCGACGCCGATGTCGCCCTGCACGCGCTGACGGACGCCTTGCTCGCCACCTGTGGCGCCGGCGATATAGGCGACCATTTTCCGCCCTCCGATCCGCAATGGAAGGGCGCCCCCTCCCGCATCTTCATCGAACATGCGGCAAAGATCGTGCGCGATCACGGCGGCACCATCATGAATGCCGATATCTCGTTGATTGCCGAAGCGCCGAAGGTCGGACCGCACCGTGAGGCGATGCGCGCGAAACTCGCCGAGTTCCTGGGAATCAGCCTGGAGCGCTGCTCGGTGAAGGCGACCACAAACGAAAAGATCGGCTTCGTTGGCCGCCGCGAGGGCATCGCAGCTATCGCGACGGCAACGGTGGTTTATCGCGGAGGCAAGGCATGACGCATTTTCCCGACGATATTCTCGCGCTCGCCCAGGGCATCATCACCGATTTCGCCGCCAAAGGCTGGATGGTCGCCACGGCGGAATCCTGCACCGGCGGGCTGATCGCGGGCGCTTTGACGGAAATTCCCGGTTCCTCAGCCGTCGTCGACCGCGGCTTCGTGACCTATACGAATACGGCGAAGATGGACATGCTCGGCGTGCAGGAGCAGACGCTCGTGCAGTTCGGTGCTGTTTCCAGGGAGACGGCGCTGCAGATGGTGCATGGCGCCCTTTTCCGCTCCCGGGCTGACTTTGCCGTCGCAGTCACCGGTGTTGCCGGACCCGCTGGCGGCTCTGCGGAAAAGCCCGTGGGGCTGGTCCACCTCGCCGCCAAGGCGCGTAACGGCGCACTCATCCATCATGAAATGCGCTATGGCGATATCGGCCGCGACAAGGTTCGGCTCGCCACCTTGAAGACCGCATTGGAAATGCTGATCACTCTCGGCAAGTAATGCCTAACTCCCGCCTCAGGCGTAGATCTTCTTCGCGCGTGTCTCGAAGGCATCCGTGAACATACGGAAAGCGCGATCGAACATCGACCCCATCAGGGCGCCGAGGATGCGGCTCTTGAACTCATAGTCGATGAAGAAATCAATGCTGCAGCCGCCGTTTTCCGATGGCGTGAAGCGCCAGCGATTGTCGAGATATTTGAACGGCCCGTCGATATATTTCACGTCGATCGCCCGTTCCGGCTTGTTGAGCAGCACCTGCGTCGTAAAGGTCTCGCGGATCGCCTTGTAGCCGACAGTCATATCGGCAATCAGCAGGATCTTGCCGTCGCGCTCCTTGCGATTGCGGACAATCAGCGCCTCGCAAAGCGGCAGGAATTCCGGATAGCGCTCGACATCGGCGACGAGGTCGAACATCTGTTCAGGCGAGTGTGGGACGGGGCGGTGCGTTTCGAACTGAGGCATGAGCGGCAATTAAGCAGGACGGTTCAGAAGATCAAGAAGCTGACGCATTTCGCCGCGGGATTTTAGCTGCAGAACAGGCACATCGGGGCCGTGTTCGATGAGGCCCGCGAGCACTTTCGGCGCAAATTTCCGCTCCCAATCCCATATGTAACGCAGGAACTCCCAATCGATGCGCTCTGGACAACCCGGCGCCATATCGGGGCGCGACCGTCCCAGCCATCGCAACGCTCTCGATAGAGCCCCCCACATACATAGCCAGCGCGGCATACGCACCCAAAGAACAAGTTCGGTCCGCGGTAATCTCAGATCGAAGCTTGACGGCCCTGTCCCATCAATCAGCCAGCGATCCTCTGCGACTTTCCCCGCAATTAGATTGCGCTCTTCCGCTTTGTCTCTCTTCATCCAGCCAGGCAGCCAGAAAAACTCCCGATCCATTGAGACGTAAGGCAAGTCCAGGCAAACAACGATCTTCTGCGCCAGCGTCGACTTGCCTCCACCGGAACAGCCGATGACGAGAATCCGGTTGGCACTTCTGAGAATAGACACTGCCGTCTCTATATCGACGGCATAAGGGAGCGCCTGCGGCGCGACGATCTGCTCCACGGTCCAGCTCCATAGTCGATTCTAAAGCGCCGAAACCGGTAACAAACGGCGGCGTGTCCCTTAGGCCGCTCCAATGACGAACAGGTGACGGCGCGAACGAAAAACCGCGGCACAATCGCCGCGGTTCGTTCAAAAGGCAAGAGACTTGTATTTTACTCTGCGGCCAGCAGAACCTTCTTCTCGCGGGCAGCCCGCAGCCGGGCGAAATCGTCGCCGGCGTGATGGGAAGAGCGGGTGAGCGGGCTGGAGGCGACCATGAGGAAGCCCTTGGTATAGGCAACCGTCTCGTAGGACTTGAATTCATCCGGCGTGACGAAGCTCATGACCTGATGATGCTTGCGTGTCGGCTGCAGATACTGGCCGATGGTCAGGAAGTCGACATCGGCCGTCCTGAGATCATCCATCAACTGCAGCACTTCATTGCGCTCTTCACCGAGACCGACCATGATGCCGGACTTGGTAAACATGGTCGGATCGAGTTCCTTGACCCGCTGCAGCAGGCGGATCGAGTGGAAATAGCGGGCGCCGGGACGTACGGTCAGATAGTTGCCGGCGACGGTTTCCATATTGTGATTGAAGACGTCCGGCTTGGCGGCGACGACGCGCTCCAATGCGCCCGGCTTCTTCAGGAAGTCCGGCGTCAAGATTTCGATTGTCGTTGTCGGCGAAGCGGCGCGGATCGCCCAGATCACCTTTTCGAAGTGCTCGGCGCCGCCGTCTTCCAGATCGTCGCGATCGACGGAGGTGATGACGACGTGGCTGAGGCCCATTTCCTTGACGGCCTTGGCGACGTTTTCAGGCTCGGCCATATCGAGCGCGTTCGGCTTGCCGGTAGAGACGTTGCAGAAGGCACAAGCGCGGGTACAGATCTCGCCCATGATCATGAAGGTGGCGTGCTTCTTGTCCCAACATTCGCCGATGTTCGGGCAGCCGGCCTCTTCGCAAACCGTGACGAGCTTGTGTTCCTTCACGATCGAGCGGGTCTCGGCATAGCCCTTCGATGTCGGCGCCTTGACACGGATCCAATCCGGCTTGCGCAGGACTTCCGTATCCGGCCGATGCGCCTTTTCCGGATGCCTGACCCGCTTTGCGTCTGGATTGATCGTGTCGAGAATCGTGACCATGAAATGTCTACTTTCCGCCGCTCAGTCGCGGCCCATTCATCGCCGGACGAGTTTGGCGAGAAATATCAGAATGCACGCACCAATGAAACCGGTGACGAAATAGCCGATCCGGCCGCCGGGCACGCCGACATGCAATTGCACCAAAATGGCAGCGGCAACGACCGAGCCGGCAATGCCAAGCACGATGTTGAGGATGATGCCGTAGCGCACCTCCATCAGCTTTCCCGCAAGCCAGCCCGCGAGACCGCCGATGATGACCAGACCCAGCCAGCCGACACTTTCCATCACATCCCCGATCTCAGGCGATTAATCTCGCCAATAGCACCACGATGATCGCACCGACGGTGGCATGGATGATTTCCACCACCAGTGCATTTTCAATGCCGAGCGAAATCCCAAAATAATGGAACAGGAAACCGCCCACGAAAGCACCAATCACGCCGCTCACCAGGCAACTGATGAGCCCGCCTCCACCGACGACCAGGCTCGCGAGAAAGCCCGCGACCAGACCGATAAGAAGAAAGACGACCCAACCTTCCGTAGTGATAGACATATTGATTTCCTTTCCTGTTTTCCACCCTCTGGATAAAGGGCGAGCCAGGAGATTATCAAGCGTTGAGCACGCGTCCGTAAGCGTCCAGCACGGCTTCCTTCATCGTTTCCGAAACGGTCGGATGCGGGAAGATCGTGTGCATCAGTTCCTCTTCCGTCGTCTCCAGGTTCATGGCGACGACGAAGCCCTGGATCAGTTCGGTGACTTCGGCGCCGACCATATGCGCGCCGAGCAGTTCGCCGGTCTTCTTGTCGAAGATGACCTTGCAGAGGCCCTGGTCCTCGCCAAGCGCGATCGCCTTGCCGTTGGCGGTGAACGGGAAGCGGCCGACGCGAATGTCGCGGCCGAGTTCTTTTGCCTTGGCTTCCGTCAGGCCGACAGAGGCGACCTGCGGCTGGCAATAGGTGCAGCCCGACACCTTGCTCTTGTCGGTCGGATGCACGTTCGGCAGGCCGGCGATCTTCTCGATGCAGACCACGCCCTCATGCTCGGCCTTGTGCGCCAGCATCGGCGGACCGGCGACGTCGCCGATCGCATAGATGCCCGGCACATTGGTCTTGCCGTAGCCGTCGATGACGACGCAACCGCGATCGGTCTTCACGCCGAGCGCTTCCAGGCCAAGATTTTCGATGTTGCCCTGCACGCCGACGGCGGAGATCATGCGGTCAGCCGTGATCTGCTGTACCTTGCCGTCCTCGGTCTCGATGTGCGCGGTGATGCTGTTCGCAGCCTTGTCGACCTTGGTGACTTTCGTCTTGGTGAAGATCTTCAGGCCGCGCTTTTCCAACTGCTTGCGGGCGATGCCGGAGACTTCGGCGTCTTCGACTGGCATGATGGTCGGCATGATTTCGACGACGGTGACATCGACACCCATCGAGCGATAGAAGCTCGCAAATTCGATGCCGATCGCGCCGGAACCCATGACCACCAGCGACTTCGGCAGGAAATCCGGCTTCAGTGCCTCAAAATAGGTCCAGATCAGCTTGCCATCCGGCTCGATGCCGGGCAGCGCGCGCGGGCGGGCGCCCGTGGCGACGATGATGTGCTTGGCGGTATAGGTGCCCTCGCCCTTGACGTTCTTCGGCAGCGGATGCTGCGGCTCGACAACCGGCTTGGTCGACTTGCCGACGACGATTTCGCCGGGCTTGGTGATTTTGGCTTCGCCCCAGATCACATCGACCTTGTTCTTCTTCATCAGGAAGCCAACACCCGTGTTGAGGCGGGCGGAAACACCGCGCGAACGGGCGACGACCGCCTTGACATCCGGCGTTACCTTGCCTTCGAGGACAAGACCGTAGTCCTTCAGATGATTGGAATGATCGAGGATTTCGGCCGAACGCAGCAGCGCCTTGGTCGGAATGCAGCCCCAGTTCAGGCAGATGCCGCCCAGGTGCTCGCGTTCGACGATCGCCGTCTTCAGGCCAAGCTGGCCGGCGCGCACGGCGGCGACATAGCCGCCAGGGCCAGAGCCGATGATGATGACGTCGTAATTCTCAGCCATATGTTTCCTGCCTTTGGTTGGCGGCCGATCGAAGCGCAGCCTGCCTTAATTTTCCCGAAGCACGATGCCGAACCGAAGCGGCGAGCAAGATCGTGCTCAATCAAATAGTTAAAGTCCAAGCATCATTCGCACGATCGGCTCGAGGCCACGACCGAGCGCCCGGGTGTTTTCCGCATCGAGATGCACCCCGTCGAGCGGCGTCGTCACGGCAACCGTGCCTGCATCGAAAAAACCGCAGCCAAGCTCGTCGGCCAGATCGCGGTAGAGCGTCGCAAGCTTCGCCGACTCCTTGATCGCGCCGAGGTAATGAGCGGCGAAAGCCGGATTGGCGGTCTCGGTGATGACGGGAGGCGCGACGATCAGAATGTCGGGGACATCATATTCGAACGCCCATGTATGATTGCGTATGAGCTGAATCAACCGGCTGATGCCCTGCAAGGCAGCAAAGGCCGAACCGGCGATCACCGGCTTCATGTCGTTGGTGCCCAGCATGATGATGACGAGATCGAGCGGCGCATGCGTCTGCAGGATCGTCGGCAATACCTTCGCGCCGTTACGGTCGCAATCGGCGAGATGGTCATCGAAAGCCGTGGTGCGGCCGTTCAGCCCTTCCGGAATCATCCGGACCTGATCGCCGAGCGCCTTTTGCAGCACGCTCGGCCACCGATCTTCGAAAGCATGACGACCGATCGTTTCGGCGCTATAGCCCCATGTCAGCGAGTCGCCATAACACAGAACGGTCTTGGTCATGCATGCCTCCGTTTGACGACAAGGCTCAGACGAGCATCCCCATCGGATTTTCGATGTAGCCCTTGAAGGCCGCCAGCAGTTCCGCACCAAGCGCACCGTCGACGGCGCGATGGTCGGTCGACAGCGTGACGGTCATCATGGTGGCGATGGCCATCTCGCCCTTCTTGACGATCACACGCTGCTCGCCCGCGCCAACGGCCAAGATGGTCGCATGCGGCGGGTTGACGACGGCGGCGAAGTTCTTGACGCCCATCATGCCCATGTTGGACACGGCCGTCGTACCGCCCTGATACTCCTCGGGCTTCAGCTTGCGTTCCTTGGCGCGCTTGCCGTAGTCCTTCATCTCGTTGGAGATGGCCGAGAGGGTCTTCAGTTCGGCGCTGCGGATGATCGGCGTGATCAGGCCGCCCGGAATGGAAACGGCAACGCCGACATCGGCATGCTTGTGCTTGACCATGCTGCTGTCGGTCCACGACACATTGGCATCCGGAACGTCGCGCAGCGCCAGCGCCAGGGCCTTGATGACCATGTCGTTGACCGAGAGCTTGTAGGCCGGCGCACCGTCCTTCGACTTCGGTGCCGAATCGTTGAGCTGCGTGCGCAGCGCCAGCAGCGCGTCGAGTTCGCAATCGACCGAGACGTAGAAGTGCGGGATCGTCTGCTTGGATTCCTGCAGGCGCTTGGCGATCGTCTTGCGCATGCCGTCATGCGGCACGAGCTCGTAGGAACCGGGCTCGAACAGCTTGAGGACGGCATCGTCCGACATGCCCTTCGGCGCGGCTGCGGCCGGAGCCTGTGCAGCAGCGGCCGGCTGGGCGGCGGGAGCAGCCGCCGGAGCGGCTTTGCCAACACCGCCGGAGACGGCGGCTTCGATGTCCTTCTTGACCACACGGCCATGCGGGCCGGAGCCGACGAGCGCAGTCAGATCGATGCCGGATTCCTTAGCAAGACGCCGAGCGAGCGGCGATGCGAAGGTGCGATGACCATCCGTCGAGAGAGCCGCAGGCGCGGCCGGCGCCGGCTGAGCGGCCGGTGCGGACTGGGCTGGAGCCGTGTCTGCCTTCGGCGCAGGTGCAGGTGCCGCAGCAGCCGGAGCAGCGGCGCCCGAGGCAGCGGCAGAGACATCCTCGCCTTCGCCAGCCAGAACCGCGATCAGCGCATTGACCTTGACGCCTTCGGTGCCGGCGGGAACGACGATCTTGGCAACGGTGCCTTCATCGACGGCCTCGACTTCCATCGTCGCCTTATCGGTCTCGATCTCGGCGATGACGTCACCGGACTTGATCTTATCGCCTTCCTTGACCAGCCATTTGGCGAGGTTGCCCTCTTCCATGGTCGGCGAGAGGGCAGGCATGGTGATGTTGATAGGCATCGAAGAGCCCTCCCCTTATTTGTAGCAAACGGCTTTCACCGCATCGACCACTTCACCGACATTCGGAAGCGCCAGCTTCTCGAGATTGGCGGCGTAGGGCATGGGCACATCCTTGCCAGCGATCGTCAGGATCGGCGCATCGAGATAGTCGAAGGCCTGCTGCATGACGCGGGTTGCGATTTCCGTGCCGACGGAGGACTGCGGATAGCCTTCCTCGACGGTCACCAGGCGACCGGTCTTCTTGACCGATTCGATGACGGTCGGCAGGTCCATCGGGCGGATGGTACGAAGGTCGATTAGCTCGACATCGATGCCCTGGGCTTCGAGCTCGGCAACCGCCTTGGTGGCATAGGTCATGCCGATGCCGAAGGAGACGACCGTTGCGTCCTTGCCGGAGCGATGGATGCGGGCCTTGCCGATCGGCACAACGAAATTGTCGAGCTTCGGCACATCGAAGTGCTGACCGTAGAGAATTTCGTTTTCAAGGAAGATGACCGGGTTCGGATCGCGGATCGCGGCCTTCAGCAGGCCCTTGGCGTCGGCTGCCGTATAGGGCATGACGACCTTGAGGCCCGGAATTTGGCTGTACCAGGCCGCATAGTCCTGGCTGTGCTGAGCGGCGACGCGGGCTGCCGCGCCGTTCGGGCCGCGGAAGACGATCGGAGCGCCCATCTGGCCGCCGGACATGTAGAGCGTCTTGGCAGCGGAATTGATGATGTGGTCAATCGCCTGCATGGCGAAGTTGAAGGTCATGAACTCGACGATCGGGCGAAGGCCGGCCATGGCAGCACCGACGCCGACACCGGCAAAGCCGTGCTCGGTGATCGGGGTATCGACAACGCGGCGGGGGCCGAATTCCTGCAGCAGGCCCTGGGTAACCTTGTAGGCGCCCTGGTATTCGGCAACTTCTTCGCCCATGACGAAGACGTCCGGATCGGCGCGCATTTCTTCGGCCATGGCATCGCGCAGCGCTTCACGCACTGTCATCGACACCATTTCCGTGCCGGCCGGAATTTCCGGATCGGCAGGGGCGGCTTTCGGCTGTGCCGGAACGGGCGCCGGGGCAGCGGCGGCGGGCGCTTCGGTCTTGACCGGTTCGGCGGCCGGAGCGGCCTTCGCCGTCGAGATGTCCGAAGCGGATTCGCCGTCCTGCAACAGGATCGCGATCTTGGTGTTGACCTTGACGCCTTCGGTGCCGGCTTCGATCAGCAGCTTGCCGATCGTGCCTTCGTCGACGGCTTCCACTTCCATCGTGGCCTTGTCGGTCTCGATTTCGGCAATGACGTCGCCGGAGGTGACCTTGTCACCTTCCTGCTTGAGCCACTTGGAAAGGGTGCCCTCTTCCATCGTCGGAGAGAGGGCAGGCATGAGAATATCGATGGGCATGGATCGTCCCTCCCCGATTTAGAGCAGAATGTCGGTGTAGAGCTCGGAAGCATCCGGCTCCGGATCGTTCTGGGCGAAATCGGCACTGTCGGCGACGATATCGCGGACATCCTTGTCGATCGCCTTCAGATCGTCTTCCGACGCCCAGCCCTTTTCCAGAAGGCGGGCGCGAACCTGCTCGATCGGGTCATGCTCGGAGCGCATCTTCTGCACTTCGTCCTTGGACCGATACTTGGCCGGGTCCGACATGGAATGGCCGCGGTAGCGATAGGTCAGCATTTCCAGAATGATCGGGCCCTTGCCGGACCGGCAATATTCGACAGCTTCGTCGGCAGCGGCCTTGACGGCGCGGACATCCATGCCGTCGACCTGAATGCCGGGAATGCCGAAGGAGGAGCCGCGCTTGGAGAAGTCCGCCTGCGCGGTGGCGCGCGCCGTCGACGTGCCCATGGCGTAACGGTTGTTCTCGATCACGTAGATCACCGGCAGCTTCCAGAGCTGCGCCATGTTGAAGCTTTCGGAGACCTGGCCCTGGTTGGCGGCGCCATCGCCGAAATAGGCGACGCTGACATTGTCATTGCCGCGGTACCAGTTGGCGAAGCCGAGGCCCGTGCCGAGCGCGACCTGCGCGCCGACGATGCCGTGGCCGCCGTAGAAGTTCTTTTCCTTGGAGAACATGTGCATGGAGCCACCCTTCCCTCGGGAATAGCCGCCCCGGCGTCCGGTAAGCTCGGCCATAACGCCGCGGGCGCTCATGCCGGTTGCCAGCATGTGACCGTGGTCGCGGTAGCCGGTGATGACCTGATCGCCTTCCTTCAGCGCCAGTTGCATGCCGACGACGACAGCTTCCTGGCCAATGTAAAGGTGACAGAAACCGCCGATGAAGCCCATGCCGTAGAGCTGGCCGGCCTTCTCTTCGAAGCGGCGGATCAGGAGCATCTCACGATAGGCCTTGAGCTCCTCATCGCGGTCGAAATCCGCGATCGCACCACCATTGGTGTCTTTGACAGGCTTGGATGTTGTCTTACGGCTGGAAACGGACGCGGTTTTTCGCGGCGCCATTCAACCCTCCCTATGTGAGTAGCCTCGTTTTGTAGTGCCGCGTAACATAGGGAAGATTGCTCGCCACAGCAATGCTATAATTGCATGGCTCATATTCTTTGCAAGCGATTGATATGCTTACAAAAAAGGCAATTAACCGAAATTCGGTTAATTGCGGCTATTTGTTGAAAATAACGATCTCGTCGGCTTTGGAATAGGTCAGTTGATAGCGCGCATATTGGTCGAGCATATCCTTGTCCAGCGAGCCATCGCTGAGCAAAGCTACTTCCTTTTCAAGGTGTTCGCGCCTGGCGACGAGATCGGCAAGCTCTTTGCCGCGGTCGATGCGCTGCTTCTCGAAAACCTCGGTTGCCTTCAGACCGTAGTCGCCGTGAACGCAGTGGTAGCCGAAATAGCTCACGAAGGCGACCGTGATAGCGGGGAGAACGAAACGGCCGAACTTTCTCTTCTTATGATATTTTGTCCACATACTCGCTTGCTCAAAAGGCTCTACCGAGAATGATCCCGACCTCAGGTCCGCACAACGGGTTTCCGGATAAGATCATGCTAAATCAAACATCTATGACAACACTAGCCGCCAGAGATTAACCATCCGTTGACTCTGCCATTTTTCCAACAAAAAACCGCGCCCGAAGGCGCGGTTCAAGAGCTGGAAATTATTGGCTTATAAGGCGACTCGGATTGTTACCCGACGCAGAATAGGCCTTTGCGAAAATCCCTTGGATTTTCAGGGGTATGCATTATCAGCCGCGAAGGATGGAACGGCCGGCATATTGAGCCTGCGGGCCGAGCGCTTCTTCGATGCGGATGAGCTGGTTGTACTTGGCAAGACGATCCGAGCGCGACAGCGAGCCGGTCTTGATCTGACCGCAGTTGGTGGCAACAGCGAGATCGGCAATGGTCGAATCTTCGGTTTCGCCGGAACGGTGCGACATGACGGCCGTGTAGTTGGCCTTGTGCGCGGTTTCGACGGCGTCAAGCGTTTCCGTCAGCGAGCCAATCTGGTTGACCTTGACGAGGATCGAGTTGGCCACACCCATGCGGATACCATCGCGCAGACGAGCCGAGTTGGTGACGAACAGGTCGTCGCCGACGAGCTGCGTCTTCTTGCCGGTCAGTTCGGTCAGGATCTTCCAGCCTTCCCAATCGTCTTCGGCCATGCCGTCTTCGATCGAGATGATCGGATATTTGGCGGCGAGTTCGGCGAGGTACTCGGCCATGGCACCGGATTCCAGCGTGCGGCCTTCACCTTCCAGAACGTACTTGCCGTCCTTGAAGAATTCCGTCGAAGCGCAGTCGAGGCCGAGAGCGATTTCTTCGCCGGGCTTGTAGCCGGCCTTTTCGATGGACTTCATGATGAAGTCGAGCGCAGCCGGCGCGCTGGAAAGGCCGGGCGCGAAACCGCCTTCGTCGCCGACATTGGTGTTGTGGCCCTGCGATGCCAGTTCCTTCTTGAGGACGTGGAAGATTTCCGAGCCCATGCGGACGGCGTCGCGAAGGGTATCTGCGCCGACCGGCAGGATCATGAATTCCTGGAAGTCGATCGGGTTATCGGCATGAGCGCCGCCGTTGATGATGTTCATCATCGGAACCGGCAGCAGGCGGGCGTGAGCGCCGCCGACGTAACGGTAGAGCGGCAGGTTGGCGCTCTGGGCGGCAGCCTTGGCAGTTGCGAGCGATACGCCGAGGATGGCGTTGGCACCGAGGCGCGACTTATTCGGCGTGCCGTCGAGCTCGATCATGATGTTGTCGATCTGGATCTGGTTTTCCGCGTCAATGCCGCCGATCGCATCGAAGATCTCGGTGTTGACGGCTTCGACGGCCTTCTCGACACCCTTGCCATGATAACGCTTGCCGCCGTCGCGAACTTCGACGGCTTCATGCGCGCCGGTCGAAGCGCCCGACGGAACGGCAGCGCGGCCCATGCTGCCGTCTTCCAGGTACACATCGACTTCGACGGTGGGATTGCCACGGCTGTCGAGAATCTCGCGGGCGATAATGTCGGTGATTGCGGTCATGATAGCTTCCTGCTCGCTGGGTTATAATCGATTGAAATCTGTCTAAGTCGAAGGTGCGGAAATTACAATGCCGCCCCGCATCCTCGATTGAAGCGCCTACAGGCCGCGTAGCGCAAATTCATGTCAGCCTGTTGAACGCCTCCCATTTCTCAGGCCTTGGCGATCGCGTCGAAGGCAAGCAGCTTTTCCAGAAGCCGCGGCATGTCCTTCAGATAAACCATGTTCGGACCGTCCGAAGGGGCATTGTCCGGATCCTCATGCGTCTCGACGAAGAGGCCGGCGACGCCGACAGCGACCGCTGCGCGCGCCAGGGTTTCGACGAATCGGCGGTCGCCGCCCGTCGAACCACCCTGTCCGCCCGGCTGCTGTACGGAATGCGTCGCATCGAAAATCACCGGCGCACCCATCGCCGCCATGATCGGCAGCGAGCGCATGTCGGAAACGAGCGTATTGTAACCGAAGGACGCGCCGCGCTCGCACAGAAGCACATTGGGATTGCCGCTCTCATTCAGCTTGGCGAGCACGTTCTTCATGTCCCAGGGCGCGAGGAACTGACCCTTCTTGATGTTGACGACGCGGCCGGTCTTGGCGGCTGCGACAAGAAGATCGGTCTGGCGCGACAGAAAGGCCGGGATTTGCAGAATATCGACCGTCTTGGCGACAATGGCGCACTGTTCTTCCGTATGGATGTCGGTCAAGACGGGAAAGCCATATTCCTTCTTGAGATCGGCAAAGACCTCCAATGCCTTTTCCAGCCCGATGCCGCGCTTGCCGGAGAGCGACGTGCGGTTCGCCTTGTCGAAGGACGACTTGTAGACAAGACCGATACCGAGCTTGTCGCAGAGTTCCTTCAACACGCCGGCGATCATGAAGGCATGATCGCGGCTTTCCATCTGGCAGGGGCCGGCGATCAGCGACAGCTTGGCGCTATTGGAAAACAGAACCTTGGATGCGCCCTCGCCGACGATCACTTCGGAATTGGTGCTCATGCTATCTCCTCGAAGGCGAACAACGCGCCCTGTCCGGGGGCGGGCTTTGCCAAAATACGATTGTTCTTACGCGTGTATGTGACGCCGTTAGCAGCCAAATGCGACGATGTCACGGAAAGATCGCGCGTCTTGAAAAGGATTGCCCGTGCGCGAAGGCCGGGATCGTCCCCCGACAAGGATAGATCGTAGAAGGCTTCCATGCCCTCCGGGGTCAGAACCTCGATCCCGGTATTGGCCGCGTGGATCGTCAAGCCGAAGGAATGATCCGATATCTTTGGTCCATCGACGACCTGCTCGAAAAAGCCACGGAACGCAGCCGGATTCGGCGCCGAGACGGCAACCCTTGCTATGCCGGTCACGCCATTGGCATGCCGCTCCAGGGCGCCGCGATCGGCCGGCAATGGATTGATGCGCTGGCAGCAGAAGGTGAAGAAATCCGGCGAACGCAAATCGGCTGCGAAAGCAAGACGGAAACCTGCCGTCACCTCCGAGCCATCCGGCATACGCATCGGCCGGGCAAAATCCAGCATGTTTCCGGCTGATATGGTGTTGACCCGGAATCGTTCGTCATCGGCGACCGCGTCGTCCGTGCCGAAAACGACGGCCGAAAATCCCTCATCGCCGATGCGAAAACGGTAGGCTTGGTCGCGGGCGACGAAAACATTGCCCTCCCCCACGCTCGCCTCGCACTGCTCCTGCGATGCAACACCCAAGGGTTCCAGATAGGTCCTGTCAGCAAAGAAAACGCAGGCATTCTCCGTGCCGAAGGGATGTCGGGCATCGGACGCTACGGTGAAACCAAGCTTGCCCAGCCGCTCCCGCGCCAAGGCGATATTGACCGTCGGCAGAACGAGATGATCCAGCGGATGCGGCGATGAGGTCATGGTCTCCCCCTTCATTCGTCGGCAGGTTTGCGCCCATCTGCCGCTCAATTCAAGATCAAAGCGTCGGAGCAGACGACAGAAGAGCGCTCCCGCAAAAATCCGCACGCGAACTAGCCGAATTATATATGTGCTGGCACCAAACTCTCCCTTGTGAGAGGGCAATAATTCGAGCAATATCCGCATCATACTGCAATAAATGACCTGTAGTGCGGCAACAGGTAAGTGATACGGGTGAGGATAGCGCCGAAAAGTCCGTTTCCCGGCAGCAAGACAAAGACGCGCATTCTTCAGTTCGGATTGTCCAACGGCAACGCAATTCACCATCCGATCTCGGAAAGGCAGAAAAGCGGCCCGTCGTTACTTCTATCTTTGCAGCAGTACTCAATCTGATTGTCGGGTGCTTGGGGGAGACATGCGCTTGATGCTCGTCGAGGGGGCGCCCATACGCCCGGTCTTACATTTGACGGCTTCTCTTTGTCTGGCCCTGGTGGGCCACGTCCGAAGGTTCACGGATTCTGTCGCTCGCTTGATTTCCCTTATGCCCAGCGGCTTGGTCGCCGTTGCACTTATCCTTGTTTTCACGGCTATTGCGCCGCAACTGTGCCACGCGCAGACCCCCGAAACGGCCCCCACAGCACCGCCTGCAAAGCTATCGGAATTGCTGCGTCTGATGAATGAT
This sequence comes from Rhizobium sp. NXC24, assembly GCF_002944315.1. Classification (NCBI taxonomy): domain Bacteria; kingdom Pseudomonadati; phylum Pseudomonadota; class Alphaproteobacteria; order Hyphomicrobiales; family Rhizobiaceae; genus Rhizobium; species Rhizobium sp. NXC24. The sequence continues at coordinate 1,863,071 of NZ_CP024311.1, read as the reverse complement.
CCGGAGCTGCGCCAATGGCTGGAAAAGCGGCAAGCAGCCGAGCAACAGCCGGCACCTTCGGCGACGGCGACGCTGGTCGAAACCGGAGAGGCCCGCGCTCGCGCCCGATATAAGGCGCTACGGTCGGCGATTCCCAATGTACCGGGGCAGCTCGCCGCTGCAGCGAGCAGGGTGCGTGAGCAGGCAAGGAACAACGGCTTTGCGCCTGCCGTCGTCATGTTCGCCGCATTGGTCTGCGTCGGTCTCGCTGCGGAATGGTTTTTCAAGAAAACCGTCCTGAAAGCCCAGTTTCCAAATCCTCTTGTCGCACATACGATCGGAGAATTAGGACCGTGGATTACTTTCACCCTCGTCAGCTCCGCCATTTTCCTAGCCATTGACTGGCCGCCGCTACTGCATGTGGTGATCCTGTTTTATCTGACGGCATTCATTGCCGCTCGCCTCGCATTTGCCGTCTGCAGACTATCGATGGACGCGGGCTCTCTGTCGGCCTTCGGCTATCGTAGGGCTTGTCTCTTCATTGCCGTTTTGGCGATAGCCGGCGCCACGACGTCGCTGACCAGACCGCTCTCCATCGACGGAGATGTCGGCACCGTCGTCTCCCACGGGTTCTCCATTCTCCTATTGCTGATTACGCTCGAAGCCGTATGGCGGCGACCGGGCAAGGAAACCGCTGCCCGACAGCTGACGCTTATGAACATCCTTTATTCACTCTACGTTGCCTGCCTCTGGCTTCTTTGGGTGGCCAACTTCGTCGGCCTTTTCTGGCTTGGCATCTATGTCGTTGTTCTTCCGGGGCTATTGACTGCCGTCGGACGGACGGCCGAAGCATTCGCAAAGGGACGCTGGCCTGGTGACAACAAGAACAGTGCGCGCATGGTGCTGGCCATCCGCGGTGCGCGGGCGCTCGTCATCGTAGCCGCGGTCGCCTGGATTACCGTCGTCTGGCACTATGATCCCAACATCCTCGCACGAGAAAATCCGGCGATCGACGCCGCTGTTCGCGGTGCGCTGAAGAGCGTCGTCGTTCTGATTTTGGCCGATCTCTGCTGGCAATTGTCGAGGGCATTCATTGACGAGAAATTGAGCGCCGCCGATAGCAGTGCCTCCTCGCCATCGGCGGAAGCCGCGCGCGCGGGCCGCCTTCGCACCCTGTTGCCGATCTTCCGCAACGCACTGGCAGCCATCGTTATCGCAGCCGCCGTCCTCACCGTGCTGTCCGAAATGGGCGTGCAGATCGGGCCGTTGATTGCGGGGGCCGGCATATTCGGCGTGGCGATCGGCTTCGGCTCGCAAACGCTCGTCAAGGATATCGTCAGCGGCATTTTCTACCTGATGGACGATGCCTTCCGCGTCGGCGAATACGTTCAAAGCGGCAGCTACAAGGGAACCGTGGAATCGTTCAGCCTGCGTTCCGTCAGGCTTCGACATCATCATGGTCCGGTGTTCACAGTTCCCTTCGGCGAACTCGGCGCCGTTCAGAACATGAGCCGCGACTGGGCGATCGATAAATTCCTGCTACGGGTTCCGTTCAATACCGACGTCGCCAAGGCGAAAAGGATCGTCAAGCAAATCGGAGAGCAGTTGAAAGAAGATCCGGAAATCGGACCGCAGATTCTTGAGACCCTGAAAATGAAGGGGGTGGAGCAAATTGGCGACTTCGGTATCGAACTGAGCTTTGCTTTTACCGCCCTCCCCGGTCGGCAAACCTACATACGGCGCCAGGCCTATACCATGATCCGCGACGCCTTCATGGAAAACGGCATCGACTTCGCTCAGCCGACAGTGCAGGTGGGTGGCGAGGAAAAATCCGATGCCGCGATCGCAGCCATGACACTGCAGAGAAAGAAGATCGCTGAGCAAATGACGCAATCGGCAGCGCCGCCGACCTGAACGTTCGCGCGAGATCAGTCACCAGCCTCATCTCCGCGCCCTCTTTGGCAAGGCGACAACCCTGGAGCCGATACCGGATGACGTTGGACAGAAAGGAGATCCAATGTGCTGAATGACCATCTGACGTCTATTGCCGCGCACGTTATTCAAATAGCGCTGACACCGGTCTTTCTGCTGGCGGGCACCGCCGGGTGCCTCAATGTCTTCTCGGCCAGGCTCGCCCGCGTCTCCGACCGGGTCAACAGCCTTTTCGAACGGGTGACCTCTGAGGACCCGGATGAAACGCGGTTGCTGCAGCTCTATTATCTGCGACGGCGAACATTGGCGCTGGAGATCGCAGTTCTGCTCGGCACGGCATCGGGCGTGTTCACATGCCTTGCGACGCTCGGCCTCATGGGCGGTGCAATTCGACAGCAATTTCGCGAGCAATTGCTGCTCTGGCTCTTTGGCCTTGCCGTCTTCGCACTCATGGGCGCCTTTGTGGCCTTTCTCGTCGAGATGATTCTGGCCGGGCGCAGCATGCTAAGGCAGATCGCCAACGACCGTACCTTGCTCGAGCACCGGCACGGGAGTTCGAGGAAAAGTTCAACCTATTGATATCCCATCGAATATTACTACGGATGGCACCAATCCCGGCCCCTCAGAAATCCGGATTCCCAGTCAGATCCATAGCTTGCTCTCCATGGTTCGGAGAGTGTCGTCCTCCAAAGAGCTTATAGAACGAAGAACATGGCTTTTCGCCGCCTTGGAGATAATCCGTTTTGGGATCGTCCGAAATTTTGCTTCGCCCGATTCCGCATATATTTCTGCTATTTAGTTTGAAGGTGCCGGGAAAAAAGTCATCTGCCCGGGACCTGTTATGTTCCCATTTATTTGATGCACCTACAAAATGTTCACCGAAATTTAAGGGCTTGCGGAACACATATGGAACATATAGTGTCCGTTCTGGATTTGTTTCACGACACCTTCTCAGTCCCGAGGTTCAAAACGATGTTGACGCGCAAGCAGCAGGAACTGCTTCTCTTCATTCACGAACGAATGAAGGAGTCCGGTGTTCCGCCATCTTTCGACGAGATGAAAGATGCGCTGGACCTTGCGTCCAAATCCGGTATTCACCGTCTCATCACGGCTTTGGAAGAACGCGGCTTCATCCGTCGCCTGCCGAACCGGGCCCGGGCGCTGGAGGTCATCAAGCTACCGGAGGCCTATAGCCCGAGCCTGCAGCCTCGCCGCGGCTTTTCGCCAAGCGTCATCGAGGGTAGCCTTGGCAAGCCGCAACTTGTGCCGCCGCCCGCACCCACCAAGCCGGTGAGTGAGGACAACAACAGTTCGGTTTCGGTACCCGTCATGGGCCGCATTGCCGCCGGCGTTCCGATCTCGGCCATCCAGAACAATACTCACGACATCACCGTTCCCGCCGACATGCTCGGCTCCGGCGAGCATTATGCGCTGGAGGTCAAGGGCGACTCCATGATCGATGCCGGCATCTTTGACGGCGATACCGTCATCATCCGCAACGCCACGACCGCCAATCCCGGCGACATCGTCGTCGCTCTCGTCGATGATGAAGAGGCGACATTGAAGCGCTTCCGCCGCAAGGGAGCCTCGATCGCGCTTGAAGCGGCAAACCCTGCTTACGAAACCCGCATCTTTGGGCCGGATCGAGTGAAGGTACAAGGCAAGCTCGTCGGTCTCATTCGCCGCTATCACTGACCGGTGACGCCGGCTTGAGCGGCGCGCCAAAAGTGTCTGTTCGCCAGTCGTAGGAGCGATGCAGGCTCCATGGCCGCGAAAGGTTTTCAAACGCTGCCGTCATTATCGGTTTATCGGTGCTAAGGCTCATTTCGATGGACCCTGTGCGGCGCAATGTTGCACCTGTGAAGAGCGTGGCGCCAGAGCGGCAGCGATCAAGACGCAGCCGTACGGAGGTGATGACGATATTGGCCGTGTCGCAGGCCGGAGCGAGATAGGCGGCATCTTCAATGGTGACAAGCATGTCGCCATTATCCAGCATTGCCACGCACCATGCACCTTTTTGGCAGGCGAAACCGCCCGGCCCGGCCGCGTCTAATGCCGCATCCATCGCCTTTCGAACGGCGCTCTGTTCTTCGGAATTCAGGCGACGATGCTTGTCTGATTTGCTGATTTTGGGGAGCTGACTATCCGGCGGAAGCATCGTTGGCGGTTGCTGCTCGGTGATCGCCAATGCTCTTTGCCATTGCTCGAAGATGAAATCCGGCGGTTTTTCGCGGTTTGTCGTCAACGCACCGTTGCGCAACAAGGCGACCAGCGTGCCGTCCTCGGAGATCATGAGATCAGGCTTCAGGACACCGGGGCCGAGCGCCACGACTGCGACCGAACCGGTGATCAAGAGCGCACCTGCATGTCGCAGCCATGTTCTCAGCAAGGTCATCAGCAAGAAGCCGGCTATGACCGTCGGGAACAGCCAGACCGGCAGCCGGCCGAAGGGAATATTACCGCCCCAGGCGGCAACCGTTTTGGCAATGACGATGACGACATCAAGTCCCCAGCCGGTTATCTGCCAGAAAGGGGCATCAACGCCAAATGGCATCAGTAGCGTCGCCGCCATGCCAAACGGCATGACGACAAAGGAGACGACCGGCATAGCCGCCAGATTGGCAACGAGGCCATATGTCGCCAACCGGTGAAAATGTTCTATCGAGAAGATTGCCGTCGATGCGCCGCCTATAAAAGAGGTCGACAATATGCTTCCGAAGAAACGGGAAACGAAGAGCAGCGGACGCATGACCCGGAACCGGGAGAGAACGCTCTCCCGATGCGGCCTCCTCGCCCAGAGCGAATAGCCGGACACCAACGCCAGGGTCGCGGCGTAAGACATCTGAAAACTTGGTCCGAGCGCCTGCGAAGGCGACAGTATGAGAATGACTATCGCCGATAGCGCCACGTTGCGCAGGCTAATGGATGGTCGGTCGAAGAGCACGGCGATCAGCATGATAGCCATCATGATGAAGGCACGCTCCGCGGATACCCCGAAGCCGGAAATGAGATAATAAGCCGTCACTGTAACTAGCGCGCCGAAGGCCGCAATCTTCTTTGTTGGCCAAGCCTGTGCCACGCCGAAAAACAGACTGAGGGCGTAGCGTAAACCGACATAAAAGATGCCCGCGGAGAGCGCCATGTTCAGGCCGGAGATGGCGATGATATGCGCAAGACCCGAGGTCCGCAGCGCTTCCGTCGTATCGTCTGAGATCGCTCGTCTCTCATCGGTGACAAGCGAAGCCGCAAAGGCGCCGGTGTCTCCGGGCAAAAGCGTCCTGATTCTATCGCCGATATGGCTGCGCAAACCGGCAAGCCAGATATCCGCCTTGTCGAGGACCGATCCCTGAACTACATCACCAGTCGGTGACAATAGTGTCGGCGTTCCATAGGCAAAGCCATTCGCGCCGGTGCCATCGAAATAGGCGCTGAAGGCGAAATCGTTGAGGCCGGGCAAGGCAGGTCCGGCCGGCGGCGTCAACCGCGCTCTACCCTGAATGCGGTCGCCGAGTTCGAAGGGCTGGAGCTGTTTGCGCACGAAAATGGTGATCTGCGCCGGCGGCCTGCGAATGGTCGGTTTTTCCGTTGCCTCCAGGGCGACGACATAGCGCCAACGGCCCTTGTCGTCGGCTTCACGCCGTTCGATCCGCCCGGTGATGGTGGTCGTCACCGCAGAGTCGAGCATCACCGTCGATGCGCGCCAGGTTTCGCATTGCGCCAGAGCCATGCCGGAGCACACCAGCATGCCGGCAAACAATATGTGCTGTAGCACTCGCCCCGCCTGCTGCTGGCGGAAGAATGCGACAGCGAAGATAAGGAGGGCCGTAAAAACAGCCTGCGGCGGCGGATCGGCTCCGACTGAGAACCAGACGATCGCGCCGGCGCCGATGTAGACCGGCGCAAATAGCATCGCGCGACCGTGCGCCGCCTCTTCTTCGGCTAAATGGTAAATGCCGAGTCGGATGCTGCCCGCCGCGAGGCGAAGACGGGCAATAAGCGCGGCGTGGTCCTGTGTCCGCTCCGGCCGCGACGCTTTGGCACGAGAAATAACGGCGCCCACGCCCTGCTCGCGCACGGCAACCGCAGCCAATTCCCGACTATCTACCTGCGGATCCGGTGCCTCTAAATTAGGCATATATTCCAGCGCCCACGCAAAACTACAGCTATAGCGGGAGTTTTGCCGTCACCGGCCAGTGATTTCAACTGAAATCGGCATCATCGCCGACAAAAGACGCTAATTCACGCTTGCGCAAAACGGTCCCTTCTACCGCAGTGCCCAAAAGTTGATACTGCAATGCACAAATAGGCGTAAGGATAACTTGGCATTAGGCTCTGGATCATATAGCTAATCGTTAGTCGCTTAACCCTTTGGCGCTTTTTAAGGCGCCAATCCCGCCAAATCTTGGAGGATCAGCATGACGGAACAAAGCGCGAAACTAACTTGGGGTGAAAAGACGGTGGATTTGCCGGTTAAGTCCGGAACCATCGGCCCAAGTGTCATTGATATTGGTGCCCTTTATAAGAACACCTCCACTTTCACCTACGATCCTGGCTTCACTTCGACTGCGTCGTGCGAATCCAGCATCACCTTTATTGATGGCGACGAAGGCGTTCTGCTGCATCGCGGTTATCCGATCGAACAGCTTGCCGAACACGGCGACTTCCTCGAAGTCTGTTACCTGCTGCTCTACGGCGAATTGCCGACCGCAGCCCAGAAGAAGGACTTCGATTACCGGGTCGTGCACCACACCATGGTGCATGAACAGATGTCTCGCTTCTTCACCGGCTTCCGTCGCGATGCGCATCCGATGGCCGTCATGTGCGGCTGCGTCGGCGCTCTGTCGGCCTTCTATCACGACTCCACCGACATCACCGATCCGCACCAGCGCATGGTCGCAAGCCTGCGCATGATCGCCAAGATGCCGACGCTTGCCGCCATGGCTTACAAGTACCATATCGGCCAGCCCTTCGTTTACCCGAAGAACGACCTCGATTATGCGTCGAACTTCCTGCGCATGTGCTTTGCCGTGCCCTGCGAAGAATATGTGGTCAACCCGGTGCTTGCCCGCGCCATGGACCGCATCTTCATCCTGCACGCCGATCACGAGCAGAATGCGTCGACATCGACGGTTCGCCTCGCGGGCTCTTCCGGCGCCAATCCCTTCGCTTGCGTCGCCGCCGGCATCGCCTGCCTCTGGGGTCCCGCTCACGGCGGCGCCAACGAAGCTGCGCTCAACATGCTGACGGAAATCGGCACGGTTGACCGCATTCCGGAATATATCGCCCGCGCCAAGGACAAGAACGATCCGTTCCGTCTGATGGGCTTCGGTCATCGCGTCTACAAGAACTACGATCCGCGCGCCAAGATCATGCAGAAGACGGCGCACGAGGTTCTCGGCGAACTCGGCATTAAGGACGATCCGCTGCTCGACATCGCGATCGAACTGGAGCGTATCGCGCTGACCGATGACTATTTCATCGAGAAGAAGCTTTACCCGAATGTCGACTTCTATTCCGGCATCACGCTGAAGGCTCTCGGCTTCCCCACGACCATGTTCACGGTGCTGTTTGCGCTTGCCCGCACCGTCGGCTGGATCGCCCAGTGGAACGAGATGATCGAAGATCCGGAACAGCGTATCGGCCGCCCGCGCCAGCTCTATACCGGCGAACCGCAGCGCGAATACGTTCCGGTTTCCAAGCGTTAAGCCGAAGAAGCGAGACAACAAAAAACCCGGTCAGAAATGGCCGGGTTTTTTCTTGGACAGGACATCGAGAACGATCGCCGCGGCCTTTTCGCCGGGCGGCTCCTCGGTCTGCATCCGCTGCCAGACCAGATCGTAACCCTGAAGCATGGCTGCACGCTCGGGCGTATCGCTCGACAGCCGCTCCATATAGCGCGCCAGCAGACCGGGGCGCAGCACATCGTTGATCAGTTCGGGCACGACGGCATAGTCGGCAATCAAATTCGGCAGAGCTGCCGTCCAGGTCTTGATGCGCGAGAGTACGAATCGGGCAAGCCATTCCGTCTTGTAGGCCGAGACGACGGGAACGCCCGCAAGGCCCAATTCCAGCACCACGGTGCCGGAAGCCGCCATCGCCGCATCCGCTTCCGCGAAAGCGTTCCATTTGGCATCCTGGCCGACGAAGACATCTGGCTTGACGCGCCAGTTTTCAAGGAGGGAGCGCACCAATGCCTCCTGTCGCGGAACGGTCGGCAACACGTAACGAACGCGATCGTTTCGCCGGCTAAGCTCCGTTACCGCCTGCTCGAAAACCGGCAGAAGCTGACGGATTTCCGAGGAACGCGAACCGGGAAGCAACAGGATCGTCTTTTCTCCGTCAGGCGCGCCGAAAGGGCGAAGCGCACGCCGGCGGCGGGTTTCGACCAAGCTCGAATCCACCGTCAGCCGATGGCCGACATAGGTCGTGGCCGGCCCCGCCAAGCGCTGCATCGCTGCCGGCTCGAACGGCAGGATGGCGAGGACATGATCGACATAGGCGAGCATTTTCTGCGCGCGATATTCTTTCCACGCCCACACGCTCGGGCAGACATAGTCGACGACCGGCAAGTCCGGCAGCGCCGCGCGCACCTTCTTGGCAACGCGATGGGTGAAATCCGGGCTATCGATGATCAGGAGCACGTCCGGCTTGGCTGCGATAATGGCGTCCGTCGTCTGGCGGATGCGGGCAAGCAGTTTCGGCAGTCGCTTGATGACCTGCGCAAAACCCATGATCGACAGTTCGGAATAATCAAAAAGCGAACGCAGACCCTGTGCTTCCAGGGCATCGCCACCAACGCCGATCAGTTCGACGGCGCCATCGTAACGTTGCTTCAATGCCGCGACGAGATCGCCGCCGAGCAGATCGCCGGAGACCTCGCCGGCTACGACGGCAAGCTTTAACGGCACACCGCTCACATAAAGCCCTCCGCGCTAAGGCCGCGATCGATGCCGCAGACGAACAGCCCGGCTTCGTCGGCAGCCGCAATGACCGCTTCGCGCTCCAGCACCAGCGCCCTGCCCGCCTCGACGGCGACGCCGGCAAGGCCGGCCTTCTTTGCGTTGAACACGGTCGAAACCCCGATCGACGGAAGGTCGGCGCGCACGTCCTGCTGCGGCTTGCAGAGCTTCACCAATACGCCCCGGCGACGCGCCGATATGCGCCCTTCGGCTCGCAAACCGGAGACGCGCTCGATCATCTTGTCTGTGCCCTCGGCGCCCTCCAGCGCCACGACACGGCCGCCGACGCTGACGGCACCCTGCCCGACATCCAGCAATCCAAGGGCAATGGCTGCCTTCGCTCCCTGCGCGATATCGCGCAGATCCTCTTCCGATGGCGAGAAACGGCCGAGCGGCCCGGTGGTCGCCAGCAGATCCGGCGCGATCTCATGCGCGCCGACGACGCGGACACCGCCGGCCTCGATCAAACGGATAACCATCTGCAGCACAGCATTGTCGCCGCCGGAAAGAAGGGTGCGGATGGTCGACGGCAATTCCTTGATCACGCGCCAGGTCGGACGCACATCGCGCCAGGGCGGACGACGCGCGACAGCGCCGGACATGACGACCCGGTCGACTCCATAGCGGCGAAACATGGCCTCCAGGCCGGCAAAATTGCCGACGCCGAGATTGGCATGATCGAAAGCGGACCAGTCGCGATCCGCCTCATCCGTCAGCGCAATGATAACGGGATTTTCGCCTGCCTGCCGGGCGGCATCGGCAACATAGGCCGGCAAAAAGCCGCTGCCTGCGATGATCGCCAGCCTGCCCGCATGGTTTTGACCGCTCGCGGCCACCTCAGCCCTTACCGCGATTGGGTGACGACAATGCGCGATCACTTTCGGCGGCGATGAAATCGAGGATCTCGATCACTTCCTTACAATCGGCATATTCTTCGCGGATCGCCGCCGCATTGTCGCGGATCGAGCCTTCGCCTTCGAAAATGCTCTTATAGGCGCGACGAACCGTATGGATGACCGAGCGCTCAATTCCGGCGCGCGTCATGCCGACAATATTGAGACCCGAGAGTACGCCTGGATTTCCGTTCAGCATGCCATAGGGAATGACGTCATAGCTGGCGGCCGAAAGACCGCCGATGAAGGCTTGACGGCCGATGCGGGTGAATTGATGCACCGCGCAGCCACCGCCGAGGATGGCGCGGTCTTCGACGGTGACATGCCCGGCCAGCATGACATTGTTCGACATGATGACGTTGTTGCCGACGCGGCAATCATGGGCGACGTGGGAATTGGCAAGGAACAGGTTGTTGTTGCCGATGATGGTCTTGCCGCCGTAGTCGGCGGTACCGGTATTGATCGTCACGCCTTCGCGGATCGTGCAATTCTCGCCGACGTCCAGCGTCGTCTCTTCGCCGCCGTGATGCACGCTCTGCGGATCGCCACCGACGACCGCCATCGGGAATATCTTCGTGCCCTTGCCGATCGTCGTCCGGCCGGTCACAACCACATGCGTCAAGAGCTGAACAGCATCATGCAACACGACCTTGGGGCCGACATGGCAGAACGGGCCGACGACGACATTCTCGCCGATGACCGCTCCATCCTCAACGACCGCGAGCTTATGAATGCGCGCGCTTTTTGCAATACTGCTCATGCCTGCTCTTGGTCCTTCCGTACGATCATCGCGCCGATATCGGCCTCGGCAACCAGCGAGCCATCGACCTTGGCGTCGCAATGGAACTTCCAGATCGTACCGCGCTGCTTCAGCTTGACAACGTGGAATTCAACACGATCGCCAGGTACGACCGGCTTGCGGAAGCGGGCATTGTCGATCGTCATGAAGTAGACGAGATTGCCGCCGATTCCGTCCTTGCGGGCGCAGATCGCGCCTGCCGTCTGCGCCATACCTTCGATGAGCAGAACGCCCGGCATGATTGGCGATCCCGGGAAGTGGCCGGTAAACTGCGGTTCGTTTGCGGTGACGTTCTTGATGCCGATCGCGGAATTATCGCTATCGATCTCGATGATCTTGTCGACCATCAGGAAGGGATAGCGATGCGGCAAAAGCTTCATGATCTCGATGACGTCTGCCGACGACAGCGACGTCTTGGCTTCTTCAGTCATGCTCCGCACTCCCGTCCTTCTTTTCTCTGGCTCCTGACCGTTTTGCGATCTCCGCCGACTCTCTTAGAAAATCCCACAATGGCCGTGCCGGAAGGCCCGCATAGCGCTCGCCCGCCGGAATGCTGTTCATCACGCCGCTTTTGGCACCGATCTGAACACCGTCGCCGATATGAATATGGCCGTTCAAGCCCGCCTGACCACCGATCTGCACACCGTCGCCGATCACCGTGCTGCCGGCAATGCCGACCTGGCTGACGATCGCGCAGTGGCGGCCGATGCGGACGTTATGTCCGATCTGCACCTGATTGTCGATCTTGGTGCCCTCGCCGATGACAGTGTCATCCATGGTGCCGCGATCGATCGTGGTATTGGCGCCGATCTCGACATTGTCCTGAATGATGACACGGCCGATCTGCACGATCTTCACCATACCACGCGGGCTTGGCGCATATCCAAAACCATCCTGGCCGATACGCGCGCCATTGTGAATGATGACGCCATTGCCGAGGTAGGAGCAAAGCACGCTGGCGCCGCCGCCGATCGTGCAATTGCGCCCGATCTTGACACCCGGCCCGATCATCGCGCCGGCTCCGATGCGCGTACCCTCCCCGATCTCAGCACCCGGTCCGATAACCGCGCACGGCTCAACGCCGACGTCAGCCTCAAGCTTGGCGGTCGGATCGATGAAGGCCGCCGGCGAAATCAGCGTTGGCGCAGAGGTCAGTGCAACCGGACGCATGGCTTGCGGATGCAGCAGAGCGCCCGCCAGCGCGAAATCCGTGTGCGGCTTTCTGGAAAGGAGGACCGGGATATGCGCGGGAACGAAAGACTTCAGCGCCGGCAAGCAAATGATCGCCGAAGCCCGACAGGTCTCCAGTTCCGCACGATTCTTCCGGGAGAGAATGTAGCAAACGTCGCCTTCGCCCGCCCGGTAGACGGGAGCGATGGACTTGATGACGACGCCGGCAAAGGCCTCGTCAGCAAGTTCCGCCCCAAGATACTCGGCCAGCGCACGAAGGCTGACGCCATCATGGGACGGGAAAAAATCGATATGTTCCATAAGCACCAGCTCCAGAACGGTGTTAAGCCCGCAGTTCTGGGCTGCCGATATCAGAACTGGTTGGCGATGCCAAACCGGAAATTCTCAGTCTTGTCGTAGTCTTCCTTGAGAACCGGCACGGCATAGTCAACTCGGATGACGCCGAAGGGCGACGACCAGATCAGGCCCGCACCCAACGAAGCACGGATCGAGCTGTCGTTGTGCAGTACGTCACCGAAGAGGTCAGCCTTGTTGCCGTAGAGCGTACCCGCATCGGCAAAGGCTGCGACGCGCAGACCGATATCCTGCGGAACGCCCGGCATAGGCATGCTTGCTTCAGCCGAAGCCGTGAAGTAGGTCGTGCCGCCGAGCGCATCGCCATGCGACGAACGCGGACCGATACCGGCATTCTCGAAGCCGCGGATTTCACGGCCACCGAGCGTGAACTGATCGAAGACGTTCAGGTGATCGCCTGTCGGCATGACATAACCGGCGCCAACCGTCAGCGAGCCGATGATGTCGGCTTCGTCGCTGATCATCTTGTAGTAACGCGCCTTGCCGCTCAGCTTGTAGAAGTCGGAGTCGCCGCCCAGACCCGCATATTCATGCGTGAACTTGGCGATGATACCTTCGCGCGGCAGGTTCTGATCGTCGAGCGTGTTGTAGGTAAAGGTCTGCGAAATCGTCGACTGCACCCACGGGCTGTTGTTCACGAGATTCAGATACGGAGCCGACAGATTGTTCTCCCAATCGTCGGTGCCATCATACTGAAGACGCTTGTAGTTGTAGCGCAGGGTCGTCGCCAGGTTCTCGGTGATCGGCGCGGTGACGCGCAGCGAGAAGCCTTCTTCCGAATAATCGTAGAAATCGTCGCTCGAGGTCTGGTTCCTGAAGATGTCAAAGCCGGCAGCCAGACGATAGCCGAGGAAATAGGGCTCGGTGAACGAGATGTTATAGGTACGGTTGCCTTCCGTGCCGGCACCTGCGGCGATACGGATGTACTGGCCCCGACCGAGGAAGTTCTTTTCTTCGACCGAAGCTTCGAGCAGCAGACCGCCGTTGTTGCCGACGGCGTAACCAGCACCGATACCAAACGAACCGGTCGGCTGGTCTTCGACGTTGACGATCACGACGACGCGATCCGGAGCGCTGCCCTGGGCCGTGCTAATGTCAACCTTGGTGAAGTAGCCGAGGGCGTCGAGGCGACGCTTGGCGCGGGTGATCATTTCCTGGTTGAAGGCATCGCCTTCATTGAGATCGAACTCGCGGCGAATGACGTAATCACGCGTGCGGGTGTTGCCGCGGATTTCGATGCGCTCGACATAGGCGCGTTCGCCCTGATCGACCAAATATTCAATACCTATCGTGTGGCCGGTGAGGTCACGATTGCCGCGCGGCGTGATGCGGGCGAACGGATAGCCGGCCGCAGCAACGCGCTTGGAAATGTTCTCGATCGAGGTCTGGATATCCTTGGCGCTGTAGACATCGCCCTTGTGGGTGATGACCAGGCTCTTCAGGTCGTCCGCATTGATGCCCTCGACCGTCGACACCACGTTGATGTCGCCATAGGTGTAGCGCGGACCTTCATCGACGTTGAAGTTCAGCGTGTATTCGTTGTTCTGCTCGTTCAGCGTCGCATCGGCACTGACGATGCGGAAGTCGGCATAACCGTGATTGTAGTAGAACTGACGCAGCGCATCCTGGTCCGCCTGCTGGCGCTCGGCGCTATAAACGTCCTTGCGGGTCAGGAACGACAGGAAGTTCGACTTCTTGGTGCTGATCACCGAAGCAAGACGGCCGCTGCTGTAAGCCTGGTTGCCCGAGAAATTGATCTTGTCGATCTTGGTGCGGTCACCTTCGTTGATGACGAAGGCCACGTTGATGCGGCCCTCAGCGACCGGAACGGTCTGCGTCGTCACCTGGACTTCATTACGGCCAATTGCGGCGTAAGCGTCCTTGATGGTCTTGATGTCGGCCTGGACCTGGGTTTCGCTGTAAGGACCGGCGGCATGGGTCTGAACGATGCCCTGGAGCTTGTCGTCCTTGATCTTATGGTTGCCGTTGAAAACCACGGCATTGATCAACTGGTTTTCCTTGACGGCAATGACCAGCGTGCTGCCAGAGACAGTCATGTTTACATCGGAGAAGTATCCGGTGGCATAAAGTTGCTTTACCGAATTGTCGATGTCGGCTGGCGAAAAGCTCTTGCCGGGCTTGATCGTGATATTGTCGCGAACAGCCTCTGCACCAACGCGTCCAGCTCCCCTGACATCGACCCGCTGTATGACAGCGGCTTCTGCGACTGAGGCAGAAGCAAGGGTGATAACACCAGCGCCCGACGCAACAACACCTGCAGACAGCGCTACCGCCGACACTGCGTTCAATAATCTTGAACCAGCCTTCATTTTCACTTCTTACCTTTTTATCAGTCGTCCCCAGCCCCGAGCGAACCCGATTCCGGCCACGTGTGTCGTTTTACCCGCTTTTGACATACAAGCAAGGGAGCAAGTTAATTTCTGTTTACTTCATTTCAAACCGTGGCTCATTCGCCACTACAGCTTTGAAACATCGTAAATAAATCGTAATTTCCTCTCTAAATGCCCCATCAGCCTATCCTGGAGCTGATGTCATTCCATGTCGCAAACACCATGAGTGACAGCACCATCGCAAAACCAATTCGGAAAGCGATGTCTTGTGCCCGAGCACCCAATGGTTTTCCCCTCACGGCTTCAATCGCATAGAACATCAAGTGCCCGCCATCAAGTACCGGCACCGGCATCAAATTTAATAACCCAATGGAAACAGAAAGTATGGCGGCGAATTGGAGCACCGCCGAAAAGCCCAGGGTTGCCATTTGGCCGGAAAGCTGAGCCACCCGAATGGGGCCGCCGAGCTGATCCGCCTTCATGTAACCGCCGATGACATTGCCGAGATATTCGAAGGTGCCGGACACGATGCTGCCGGTCTGCCTGACGCCTTCGCCCAGCGCCTGAAACGGGCCATATGCCTCATAACGGAGCTTGAAGGGCTTCTGGCCGTCGGTAATCCCGATGCTGTTGATCTCCATCTCGTTGCCGAAGGCATCCGGCTCTTCGGTCTTCTTCGGAGTGACCTGGACGTCAAGTGTCCCGCCGCTACGCTTGACGGACAACGTCACGGGCTTGTCCTGACGGGACGCCACATAACGCTGCACTTCGCCGATGGAATCGATCACACGCCCGTCCACGGAGAGGATACGGTCGCCAAGCGCGATGCCAGCCTCTTGCGCTGGGCTATCCGGTGCGATTGAAGCGACGAGCGGGTCGATCGGCGAAATGCCGATGCTGCCGACGTCCTTCTTCTTTCCGGAAGCGTCTGTCGCGGTCAATGTTTCCGGCACCATCGGAAAATCGCGCGTCTGGCCGTTGCGTTCGACCGTCAAAACGAGGTTTTTTCCAGCGCGATCGGTGACATAGCGGGCGATATCATAATAGGTCGCGACATTATTGCCGTCGACGGCGATCAGGCGATCGCCCGCCTGCACGCCCGCCTTCGCTGCCGGTCCGCCCGGCTCGATCGCCGTTACCAGCGGATCGACGAGCGCGATGCCGATGCGCCCCATTTCCATCTTGTTGCCGAACTGATCGGTGTCTTCCACGAGTTTCGGCACGATGCGGAAGTCGCGCTTCTGACCGTCGCGTTCGACGGTCAGAACGATATTGCGACCGGGCCGCAGGCCGACATAACGCTGCACCTCGTCGAACGTCGTCACCTTGGTGCCGTCGATCGCGACGAGACGGTCGCCGCGTTCGATCCCCGCTTCAGCGGCGGCACCGCCGCGCATGACCACGGCCACGACCGGATCGGCGACGGTACGACCATAGACGCCGAAGAGAACGGCGAAGATTGCGATGGCGAGAATGAAGTTGGCGATCGGACCTGCCGCGACAGTTGCGGCTCGCTTCCACAGCTTGGCGCCGGCGAAAGACCGGGCGCGCTCCTCTTCCGTCATGGCCGAGAGCTGATCGACATCGGTCTTGCTGGAGGCATCCTCGTCGCCGAAGAAGCGGACATAGCCGCCGAGCGGAATGACCGATAGCTTCCAGCGCGTGCCGTGGCGGTCAGTGAAGCCGGCGACTTCCGGACCGAAGCCAATCGAAAAGGCCATAATACGGATGCCGGACCAGCGCCCGACCAGATAATGACCCATTTCGTGCACGAAGACGAGCAATGACAGAACGAAAACAAACGTGATGACGTTGTTCGTCAAGAAGCCGATGATGCCTGCCACGCTACCCATGCAACGATCCTGTTCGCGTTGATTTCAGACACCGAGCAGAACGCCGCCCAATGACATAGTCTCGCCGCTCATTGTCAGTGATATTACGATAGCCAACAAAAACGCCGCAAAACAAGCAAAAATTAGTCCATCGACCCTGTCCATGACGCCGCCATGGCCGGGAATCAGATGGCTGGAGTCCTTGACGCCGAAGCGGCGCTTGATGAAAGACTCGAATAAATCGCCAATTTGACTGCAGATTGACAAAACCAGCGTAAGCGCAGGAATCCATAAACCATCTGCCGAGAAAAAGCTCCAGACGACCGCTGTTCCGGCCACCACCGCGGCGATGGCGCCGCCGATGGCGCCCGACCAGGTCTTGCCAGGCGATATGCGCGGCGCAAGCTTGGCGCCGCCGATGGCGCGACCGACGAAATAGGCAAAGATATCCGTTGCCCAAACGGTGGCGAAAATGAACAGCATCAGCACGAAGCCGCGCAGATCGTCATCCCGAATCTCGGCAAGGGCGATCGCCGTCAGTCCCGCATAGAATATTCCACCGGGCAACCACCAGCTTTTATGGCGCACGGCAACCATGATCGCCGTCACCGCCACAAAGATGACCAAAACCTCGAGGGAATAGACGGATTCCGCCATCAGCGTCGCGCCGGCTATGAGCACCAGGCCCAGCCAGCCAAGCGCATTGCCCTGCGGATCGCGGCCATGCAGGTCCGTTATCGTCGACCATTCGTAATAGACGAGCAGGCCGATCGCCGCCGCCAGAATACGAAAGCTCAGACCGCCATACCAGGTGGCAGCTAGAACGACTACGGCAAGAACGATGCCGGAAATGATGCGCAGCCTGAGTTCGCGGCTCATCAGGACCCCACGGCCGCCGCTTGTTTGGCGGAAAGACCGCCAAAGCGTCGATCACGCGCAGCGTATTTTTCCAGCGCGGAGAAGAACAGGTCGCGGCTGAAGTCCGGCCAATATTCCGGCATGAACATGAATTCCGAATAGGCGGCCTGCCAGAGCAGGAAATTCGACAGCCGTTCTTCGCCGCTGGTGCGGATGATGAGATCGGGATCGGGAATTCCGGCGGTATCCAGCCGTGCATCGATCAATTCGGGACGGATGTCCTGCGGGCGCAGGCGCCCGGTCTCGACATCCTTGGCGAGGCTGACGAAAGCACGGGTGATCTCATCGCGGGAGCCGTAATTGAAGGCGATTACCAGCGTCAGCGCCGTGTTGTCCTTGGTGGTCTCTTCAGCTTCGATCAACAACGGCAGGATATCGCTGCGCAGATTGTAGCGGTCGCCAATCACGCGGATGCGAACATTCTGGCGATGCAGTTCTGCAAGATCCCGGCGAATGAACGCCTTGAGCAGACCGAGGAGATCGCTCACCTCGGTTTCCGGACGACGCCAATTCTCCGAGGAAAAGGCAAAGAGCGTCAGATATTTTATACCGACATCGCCCGCCGCCCGTACGGTTTCGCGCACAGCCTCCACGCCCTTGCGGTGGCCCATGGTGCGCGGCAGACTGCGCGCGTTGGCCCAACGCCCGTTGCCATCCATAATAATGGCCACGTGATCAGGTATGGCAGAGAACGTGGGAACTGTCATATGGATCCGGTTTCGTTCGGCAGGAAAATGCTCTAGGGCTTCAAATCTAGCGCACCCTCGCCGCTTTCAATATTTCCCCATTGAAAGCGGGATGCTCTAGCGTGCAATCAGACCTGCATGATTTCCTTTTCTTTGTCGGCTAGCAAGCGGTCGATGTCGGAAATCGTATCGTCCGTCATCTTCTGTACACGCTCGGACTGGGCACGGCTTTCGTCCTGACCGATTACACCGTCCTTTTCGGCCTTTTTGAGACCGTCCATGCCATCGCGGCGGACATGGCGAATCGCCACCTTCGCCTTCTCGGCATATTCATGGGCGACCTTGACCAGAGAACGGCGGCGCTCCTCGTTGAGTTCCGGCAACGGAATACGCAGATTTTGGCCATCGACGATCGGGTTGAGGCCGAGATTGGATTCGCGGATCGAGCGCTCGACGGCGCCGACCATCGACTTGTCCCAAACGGAGACGGTCAGCATGCGCGGCTCGGGCACGGTGATGTTGGCAACTTGGTTCAGCGGCATGCGCGAACCATAGGCTTCAACTGTGACCGGATCGAGAATGTTGGCGGACGCGCGCCCGGTGCGCAGCGAGGCGATATCGCTCTTGAATGCCGCGATGGCGCCGTCCATGCGGCGCTTCAGTTCCTTGAGGTCGGTGCCTTCACTCATGTTTTTATACTCCCGTGTAATAGGCGGCGCCGGGAAGGCCCGGTGCCACAGGAACGTCAATTGTCGGATACGATGGTCTTACGACCGCCGCCGGTCAAGATTTCTGCGAAACCGCCCTTTTCATGAATGGAAAAGACGATGATCGGAATTGAATTTTCCCGTGCAAGCGCCACGGCGGCCACATCCATGACGGCGAGGCCCTTTTCCAGCACTTGGCTGTGGGTCAAATGTTCGAAACGCTCGGCGTCCGGGAACTTCTTCGGATCGGCGGAATAGATGCCATCGACCTGCGTTCCCTTGAAGATCGCTTCCGCACCCATTTCGGCGGCACGCAGCGCTGCGGCGGAATCGGTGGTGAAGAAGGGATTGCCGGTGCCGCCAGCAAAGATCACCACGCGGCCGAGCGACAGATGATAGAGCGTCGCACGCTGCGAGAAACTCTCGCAGATCTCCGGCATGGAAATGGCTGAGAGCACCACTGTATCGATATCCAGCTTGCGCAGCGAGGTGGCCAGCGCCAGAGCATTGATGACGGTGCCGAGCATGCCCATGTGGTCGCCGGTCACGCGGTCTCCGCCCTTGGAGGCCACGGCAACGCCACGGAAGATATTGCCGCCGCCGACGACGACGCCGACCTCGACACCCATTTCGCGCGCTGCGGCAATATCGGATGCAATGCGGTCAGCGACGGTAACGTCGATACCGAACCCCTGGCTGCCCATCAGAGCTTCGCCGGAGGCCTTGAGCAATACGCGCTTGTAGATCGGCTGGGACATTGTCGCTCCTTGAAGTGATCGCGGGGTAATAATTGTGAATGCCGGATACACGAAGGGCACCGCGTTGTCACGCGATGCCCACGGGTTTCCCCTGATATGGTTTCACCTATCTGGGATATGGTTTCGTTTCGTCAACAGACGAAATGAATTCGTTGATCAGCCCTTGGCGGCAGCGGCGACTTCGGCAGCGAAGTCGGTCTCTTCCTTCTCGACGCCTTCGCCGAGAAGCAGACGAGCCATGCCGGTGATTTCGATCGGCGCGCCGGCGGTCTTTTCAGCTTCCTTGAGGGCAGCGGCGACGGTCAGGTCCGGATTAATGACGAAAGCCTGCGACAGAAGAGCGACTTCTTCGAAGAACTTGCGCATGCGGCCTTCGACCATCTTTTCGATGATGTTGTCCGGCTTGCCGGAGGCGCGGGACTGCTCGATGAAGACGTTACGTTCGCGTTCGGCGACGGCAGCGTCAACTTCTTCCGGACGGATGGCGAGCGGGTTCGTAGCAGCAATGTGCATGGCAACCTGGCGGCCGATCGACGTCAGAACGGCCTTGTCACCGACCGACTTCAGGGCAACCAGAACGCCCAGCTTGCCGATACCGTCGCCAGCAGCGTTGTGAATGTAGGTCGCCACGACGCCGTGCTCAACTTCCAACTTGACCGCACGACGAAGCGCCATGTTTTCGCCGATGGTTGCGATCGCGTCCTTGATGGTGTCGGCGACCGGCTTGCCGGAGGCGGGATAGGTCGCAGCCGAAACGGCTTCGACAGTGCCGTTGGTGGACAGCGCAACTTCGGCGATGCCGCGAGCAAGATCCTGGAAGGCATCGTTACGGGCAACGAAGTCAGTTTCAGAGTTGAGCTCGACGACGACGGCCTTGTGACCGGCGCCGGCAATGGCGACCAAGCCTTCAGCGGCGGTGCGGCCGGACTTCTTGTCGGCCTTGGAGATGCCCTTGGCGCGCAGCCAGTCGATCGCGGCTTCGATATCCCCGTTCGTCTCCGTCAGCGCCTTCTTGCAGTCCATCATGCCTGCGCCAGACTTTTCGCGCAGTTCTTTCACCAGTGCAGCCGTAATCTCGGTCATAAGCTTCCTCTTGTCGGTTCATACGGTGCGGCAAACGGCGTTAAGCCGAAGAGGCACCGATTTGAGGGACGAAATGTACCCGTAAGTATGACAGCGTTATGAAGCAGCGTCATACTATGGAATTCTGTTTGGAACGTGCCTGGATTTTCCGCCCAGGCGAGGCGTTACCAAAAACGTGATAAGGCCGCTCGAACTCCTAGAAGTCGCAAACGGCCTTATCCCGGATATCAATACGCTCGGGCGGACAAGCTTTTGTCCGCCACAAGACGCGATCAGGCTTCGGTGCCGTCCACCAGAGTCGGCTCGACCGGAGCTTCGACGGAAGCGCCAAGGTCGCGGCCGGATGCGCTCTGCTGGCGGGCGATGCCGTCGATGGCAGCGCGCGAGATCAGGTCGCAGTAGAGAGCGATCGCGCGCGAAGCGTCGTCGTTGCCCGGGATCGGATAGTCGATCAGGTCCGGATCGCAGTTCGAGTCGATGATGGCGACGACCGGAATGCCGAGGCGCTTGGCTTCGTCGATCGCGATCTTTTCCTTGTTGGTGTCGATGATGAACATCAGGTCCGGAGTGCCGCCCATATCGCGGATACCGCCGAGAGCCTTGTCCAGCTTTTCGCGCTCGCGCTCAAGGTTCAGACGTTCCTTCTTGGTGAAGCCCTGGGCTTCGCCGTTGAGGATTTCGTCGAGCTTGCGCAGACGCTGAATGGAATTCGAAATCGTCTTCCAGTTGGTCATCATGCCGCCGAGCCAGCGGGCGTTGACGTAGTACTGAGCCGAGCGCTTGGCGCTGTCGGCGATCAGTTCGGACGCCTGGCGCTTGGTGCCGACGAACAGGACGCGGCCGCCACGGGCAACGGTGTCGCTGACAACCTGCAGAGCGCGGCTCAGCAACGGAACCGTCTGGGCGAGGTCGATGATGTGGATGTTGTTACGATCGCCGAAGATGTACGGCTTCATCTTCGGGTTCCAGCGATGCGTCTGATGGCCGAAGTGAACACCAGCTTCCAGAAGCTGACGCATAGAAAAATCAGGCAATGCCATGCCTTTGACTCCTTTTCCGGTTGAACCTCCGCAAGGCGAACAGCCTCCTCTTCGAGGAAGCCACCGGGCGGAACGATCCGGATTTCTCCCGGACAATCCCATGCCTTACGTGTGGAATGCGGCTGCCCATACATTCGATTTACCGAGAATGCAAGGCTTGCGCAGAAAAAATGCGACAGACCCCTGCCCTCAGCTCGCGACCTTATTGAGTAGCGCCAGCATGACGTTGGCGTCCGGCATGGGCAAGACCGCGTCGATTTCGTCCGGCAGCAGGCCCGCAATGGCGTCATGTGCATTTCCGGTTGCCGTGCCCAATGGCCCACGGAAACCGTGCTTGGTCCAGGCAAGTTCCTGCAGCTTCGGGCTTGTCAGCGCATCCATCAGCCGGTTGGCGGTCTCGTCGACGACGATCAGAGGATGCGAGGAATAGACGGTCGGATGCGGGTAAAGGACGACGGGCTTTGCCGTCGAGCTCGCTTGAACGCGCTTCCAACGTTCGGGATCGGCGATGATCCATTCGACCAACTGATTCTCGTAGCCGACGATCATCGGTTCGCCACCAAGACCGCCGGCCAGATATTGATCGAAAAGCTTGCCGGATGACGGCGACTTGAAGCCCATGTTGCGGAAGATCGTCTGCGCCTTGTCGCCGGACTGTGTGAGATCGGCGGCAGTCGCGACGTTGCCGGCAAATAGGCTCAGCACCAATCCGGCAAACATGAAGCCGGAATTGGAGCGATTCGGATCGGTCGATACGATGCGCGCCTGCCCGTAGAGCGAGGCGACCCCGAGCTTGGACCAGTGCGTTCCCGCAAGGACGGCATCGAGCAATGCCTTCAGATCAAGCTGATGCTGTCCCGCGGGTGTCACGGTAACCAGCCCGGATTTCATCAATCCGTCGACCACCGGCTGCCAGGTGTAGACAACCACCGGCGTATTCAGCACGACACGGTTGTTGCGGATCTTGATGCCGTTCTGCCGGGCGATATCGACCATGATCGAGGAGGATGGCCAGAGGAAAGCGGGGTTCTGCTGCAGAAGCGCCTGCTCGCGCACCATCTCGACGGAGCCGGCCACACGCGTATCTATATCCAGTCCGTAGCCCCGCAGGGCGCCGACGACATCCTCGTCAGCCAGAAAGGATTCTTTCTCCCCGCCGATGAAACCGAAGAGTTTCGTGCGGTTGCCGAGTAGCCCCTGGAACTCCGGCCTGTCCTTCGCGGCGAAATAGCCGCCGGTGCCGGCGACGCCGGCAGCAAGAAGTCCCACTCCAAAGGCGCGGCGAGAAATGGCCATCAGCGTCCGATATCCTCTTTGAGCGAAGCCTGTATGAGGCGCAGTTCCGTGTCCAACGTGTCGAGCCTGTCGTCGACGAGGCTATCCGAATAGTGCACGAAGGCGTCCTCAAGCTTGGTGAGCACCAGCTCCACATCCTGCAATCGCTTTTGGTCGGGCACGCGTTTGGCCTCGAGGGTGGCGAAACCCTCGGCGACTTCAGCCGCGCGCGGCAGATAGTAACTGAGGAACCGCCGTACGGTGCCGGCGCTTTCCGGGCTCGCCTCCACCTTGGCAAAGACATCTGCGGCGATTTCGGCCAGATGCCGCACGCGCTTTGCCGTCACCTTATTGGTAATGTGGTCCGCCGAGGCTTCCAGCCTTTGCGCCGCCGGTGCAGCCGCATTCAAGAGATCGCGCGCGAAATCGAGACGTCCCCTACCGATGGCTTTGGCATCCAGACCTTCGAAAAGCCGGCGCGGCGACAGAGTGAAGACAAGACCTGCGAAGACGAGCAGACCGATGACGGCCGCGATCCACAATGGCATCTTCGCAAAGAAGCTCAAGACGGGAACGACGATCGCAGCGGCAAGCCCCGCCACGATCCAATTCCAGTCATTGCCGAACCAGTTACGCATTGCTGTCCTAGTTGTAACCACGCACAGCGCGGAACGCGCTGACGAGATCGCCGCGGCCATCGAATACACGCCCCGATGTCGCTTTGGTCAAGGCATCAAGCTGCGACTTGTCGGCGTCGCCAAAGGTGATGCCGAAGACCGGCACATGCGGGTTGGTTGCCGTCCACTCGCTCAGAAAATCGCGGCTTGCATCCTCGGACTTTCCATCGGTCATGATGACGATCGCCGGCAGATAGGACGACAGGTTTGGGGTATCCTTCATGCGATCAAGCGCTCGGCTTGCGCAGGCGTACATATCGGTACCGCCATCGGCATGCTGCAGCGACACCTTCTCGACAAGGCTCTTCTGTTGCGCCGGGTCGCCCGTCGCCAAAAGGGTCGTCCGCACGCGGCTGTCGAAAGGAATGACCATGATGCGATCCGCCGGCGTCCATTGCGCCAGCACCTTGCCAGTTTCATTTGGATTGAACAGAAACTGCATGGCCGCCTGCAATTGCTGTTCGCCCTTGCCTCCCATCGAACCGGAGAAGTCGAGACAAAGAGCTGTTAGCGAAGGCTTACGCAAAGCGCCCTGATAGAGATCGAGCGCCTGGCGAATCACAGCCGGCTCCGGCATGCGGATCGCCGTTACCAACCGGGTCGGATCGAAATTCCAATTCGGCTCCGCTTTGGCCGCGACGTCTCCCAATGGGATGCGGCGGCCGGTATCGGCGATGCGCTTCTGCACAGGCGCGGAACGCAGATAGGCAACGAGTTCGTTGAAGAAGGTCTCGACCTCAGGACCGCGTCCATGATCGATAAAGCCGATCGGTGAATCCGCAATCGCCACACCGTCGGCCGGATAGATCGCATAGAGCGGCTCCTTGCCCATACCGACCAGCTTGTCGTTGGTCTCTTTCAGCACCGCTTCGTAATTCCACATGGCATCGTAGAGCACGCCCTTGCCAGCGGAGTCCGTGTAGAGGTCCGCGAGCCAGCCGGACGACCCGGACGAGCGTTCGACCCCGGCAAGCAACGCTCTGACGGTGCCTTGGAGGTCGGGCTTGTCGAGATCGCCCGGCTCGATAACGGGTTTATTGCCAAGCGCGCTGGAGAGCATAGCCAAATAGGCGCTCGCGCCTGAATTGGACTGGGTTGCCGAGGTCATGAGAAACTTCAGCGAGCCGCTCTTCACTGCCGCCAATATGTCCTTCATAAAGACCGGCTTGCCGATCCAGCCGAGCGCCTGCGCCTTGGATTTGCGCACGCCGAGGATGACCGGTGTCTGCGCCACCGAGGTCAGGGACTTCACCCGGCGTTTGGTGTCGAACATGTCAACCCAGACGCTCGATGCCGGCCAGACCGCGTCCTGCTCGACACCCTCATTGCTTTGCAGCGCAAGGCCGATATCCAGCGTGCCTTCGTAGGTGAAGCTGCAGGTCGCGCTCTTCTGCTTGCAGAATTCTTCGACGATCGGCTGGATAACGGTGTTTTCCGAGCCGGAGACGATCGAGAACTTCGGTCCTGCGCCGGAATTGCAGC
Organism: Rhizobium sp. NXC24; assembly: GCF_002944315.1. Classification (NCBI taxonomy): domain Bacteria; kingdom Pseudomonadati; phylum Pseudomonadota; class Alphaproteobacteria; order Hyphomicrobiales; family Rhizobiaceae; genus Rhizobium; species Rhizobium sp. NXC24. The sequence continues at coordinate 1,838,155 of NZ_CP024311.1, read as the reverse complement.
CCGTCAGGGCTAGAGCTGCCGTCAGCGCCAGGCCGGTGAGGAGTGTGCGGATCATCATGCCGCTCATCGCGCCTCGATCATCGCTTTCTTGAGATCGATGGTCATTTTCTCCATCTGCTGCTCAGCCTGAGCGCGCTTCCTGCGGCCTTCTTCCTGCACCTTCAGGACACCGTTGATCGTATCGATCAGGTCACGGTTGGCGGCAGCGAGCGTATCGATATCGACGATACCGCGCTGCGACTGCTGTTCGATGGCAATCGCCTGGTCCTTCATCATCTCGGACGCCTGTCGGATCATGTCGTTGGTGGCGTCGGTCACGGTCTTCTGCAGCTCAAGCGCTGATTTCTGCCTCGACAGCCCAAGCAGGATCACCATCTTCTGCTTCCAGGCCGGCACCGTCAGCGCCGACGTCGCCTGCAGGTTCTCGATCAGCGTCTCGTCACCGGCCTGCACGATGCGGATCTGCGGCAATTGCTGAATGCCGAGCTGGCGCGCCTGCTGCAGGTAGAACACCCGCTTCTCCAATCGGTCGAGGGCCTGCAAGCTGTCCTGATAGGTCTGAGCCTCCAGCATACCGCCGCCGGGATTGGCAGCCGCGGCCTCGGCGGCACTTTTCAACTTCGGCAGTTCGACACTGCGAAAACGCTCTGCGAAAGTCTTGCCAGCCTGCACATAGGCGTCGAGCTGCAGGATGGACTGCTTCGTCTCCTCGTGAAGATCGTCGAGAAGTGCGATGTCGCGGCGCAGCGTATCCTTATGCCGGTCGAGCTCGAGGCCAATGCGGTCGATCTGGCCGGCCACATCCTCGAATTCCTCCTTGAAGCGCTCCAGGCGGGCCTTGAACGACGAGAATATTTTGGAAAGAAAGCCCTCATCCTTCAGCGATGCCGGGTCGAGCTTCTTCGACTTGATGATGATATCGGTCAGCAACTTGCCAACTTCGCCGAGATCCCGATTGCGGACCTCGCGGAGAATCCGGTCAGAATAGTCGGAGACAGACTGCTGGGCGCGGTCGCCATAAACAGAAATGCCGGCGCGGTCGGTCAGATCGATGGTGTCGCCGATGCGGGCGATTTCCGCCGGATCGGCGGCAACGACCGGCAAAGTGGTACTTGCGGTCGGGGCGAGATCAGTATTGGCCATAGCTCGTGCTTTCTCGTCTATCAACACGGACCTGGACTACGGAACATCTGCCGATCATTCTTCAATAACCGGCTCGGCCCGCATGGCCCGCTACAATTTCAGATCGGCACTGCGGAACTGAGACTCACTCAAGGGCGTGCCGAATGCTTCCCAGAATAGTGAAGCTTCGGACACAGTTTTATGACGAAGATTTGCCTTGTGGCCTGCGCCTCGCAAAGCCTATTGGCAGGCCTTGGTGTCGAGCACTTCAAGCTTGGAGAGCTTGCCGGTCAGAACGAAATCACCATAGTCCATGGTGAGGTCGCGGGTGATGCCGTTTTCATAGAGCTTGAACGACATGCGATAGACCGGAATGGCGTCGCCCTTGGATTTGTCGTTGAAATAGGCGACGGTAACCGGCCAGAACGGCGTTTTGGCGAAGATGCCGGCCTTTTCGGCATCGGGGTCATCGGTTGCAGGAGTCGCCTGCTTACCGACGACGGTTGTTGCGATCAACGACTTATCCCCATCATCGGAGCCGTCGAAAACCTCGGCCTCGAAGAAATTCCTGCCCAGCTTGGCATTATGGATGATGTCGAGCATATGCTCTGTCGGAAAGCGGCTCTGGATGAGTTCGATCTGCTTCGCTTTTGGCTGGGTCAGATCGACCTTAATCCCCTTCTGATCGTCGGCCGCCGCGCCGCGCACGTCCTTGTCGAGTTGATCGTCCGTATAGGATTTGGTCTCGAAGCGGAAAGTGCGCTTGACGAGATCCTCGAATGTGGTCGTCTGCTGGTCGCTGACGCGCGTTGAATCACCCGTGTCGATCTGTGTGACGAAACGGAAATTGGTAGTGAAACCGGTGCAATCGGAGCCGTCGAACTCATAGACCATACGGCCGAACATGCCGGCGATGCCCGATCGGTCTGATGCGTCCTTCAGTTCGAGATCGTAGACGGCGCGATGCGCGATCAACCCAGTCGGACCCGCCGCGGCGGCGGACACGCCCAGAGACGCGACGCCTAAACTCGAAACGATAACGGCGGCAAGACTCGAGCGGAACATTCATTATCTCCTGTTGGACTCGCACGCGATGCTATAAGAACGCTTCGGCTAGAGTGAGGCGGCCCGTCATCAATTCGTCATCTCGCTCTGCCTTTTGATTTGGCGTTATCTCGTCCAAGATCGCCTCGCGCCCGGCAAAGGGAATCTAAGCTTGATGCCGGATTTTTGAAGATTTTACAACAAAACGGGAGATGAAAATGTCCGACGCTATCGAGAGCCGTCTGAAGGAGCTTGGCATCGTCCTGCCTCAGGCCGCTGCGCCGGCCGCAAACTATGTACCCTATGTCATCAGCGGCAATCTTCTTTATTTGTCCGGGCAGTTGCCGATGGAAAACGGCAAGCTCGGCGTCACCGGCCTTCTCGGCAAGGATGTCGACGTTGCCGGCGGCCAACGCGCTGCCGAGCTTTGCGCCATCAATATCCTCGCCCAGGCGAAGGCGGCCTTGGATGGCGATCTCGGCCGCATCAAGCGCATCATCAAGCTGAACGGTTTCGTCGCTTCGGTACCCGAATTCGTCGAACAACATCTTGTGATCAACGGCGCGTCCAATCTTCTGGCAAATGTACTTGGCGACGCTGGCAAGCATGCGCGCGCCGCGGTCGGCATGGCGGCGCTGCCGCTGAACGCCGCCGTCGAGATCGATGCCATCATGGAAATCGCATAATGAGCAAGATTGCCTGGCTTACCGAACGTCCTGTCGCCCATCGCGGCTATCACGACATGAACAAGCAGGTTTGGGAAAACACGCTGTCGGCCTTTGGCCGGGCAATCGAGGCGGATTTTTCCATTGAATGCGATCTGCACTATGCAGCCGACGGCGTTCCGGTCGTCTTTCATGACGACGACCTGCAGCGCGTCTGCAATCTCCCCGGCCAGCTTCGCGACCGTACCTCTGCCGAACTCGGCCTGCTTTCGGTCGGCGGCACCAACGACAAGATCCCGACGCTGAAACAGCTCCTCAGGCTCTGCGACGGCAAGGTGCCTTTGGTGCTGGAGCTTAAGGGCCGCGAAGGCGACGATGAGGGCTTTGCGGAATCCGTGCTGGAGGTGCTGGAAGGCTACAAGGGTCATGTCGCGCTGATGAGCTTCGACCATTGGCTGCTCAAGGATCTGAAGGCGCTCAACGCACCCTACCCTGTCGGCCTGACGGCGGATGGAAACGAGCCCGAGACATTTTTTAAGCATGACGAAGCCATGCAGCTTGGGCTAGACTTCATCTCATATTTCTATGGCCACCTGCCGAACCCCTTCATCACGGCGCAGCGCCAGCGCGGCATCCCGGTCATCACCTGGACCGTGCGCGACGAAGCGGCCCGTAAACACACATTCGCCAACGCAGACCAAATGACCTTCGAAGGGTTCGACCCAAGGGAGAGCCCTGCCCTTTCTTCGTAACAGACGAATTTGATGACAGACGAATTATCCATTCGAGTCGAGCGTTCCTTCAAAAACATTGCTCCGGAGGGCTGGTCCAAGCTCGCCGGGGCATCGAGAGCGGGTACGGTGCTGCCGTATAATCCGTTTGTCTCGCATGCTTTTCTGTCCTCACTGGAGGAGTCAGGCTCCGCCACTGATAAAACCGGCTGGCTCGGCAATCACCTGCTGCTCGAAACCGATAGCGGCGAGTTGATCGGCGCCGTGCCCGGCTACCTCAAGAATCACAGCCAGGGTGAATATGTCTTCGATCACGGCTGGGCTGATGCCTTTGAGCGCGCGGGCGGTCGTTATTACCCGAAGCTGCAGTGCTCCATTCCCTTCACGCCGGCAACCGGTCCGCGCCTGCTTGTTGCCGAGGGGCAGGATCGCACTGTGATCCAGCCGGCACTCGCCGAAAGCCTGAAGGAGGTAACCCGGCAGCTTGGCGTTTCCTCCGCCCACATTACCTTCCTGCCGGAAGAAGAGATTTCCGTCTTCGAAGGCGATGGCTATCTGCATCGTACCGACCAGCAGTTCCACTTCATCAACGATGGCTATGCCGATCACGACGCCTTCCTGGAAACGCTGGCGTCGCGCAAGCGCAAGGCGCTGAAAAAGGAGCGTCGCACCGCCCTTGAAGGCGGCATCAGCATCGAGTGGCTGACCGGCAGCGATCTCACCGAGCGGATCTGGGACCAGTTCTTCACTTTCTATATGGATACCGGCAGCCGCAAATGGGGCCGGCCCTATCTCACCCGCAAGTTCTACTCGCTGATCGGCGAGCGGATGGCCGACGATATCCTGCTGGTGATGGCCAAACGCGAGGGCCGCTATATCGCCGGGGCGATCAATTTCATCGGCGGCGAAACGCTCTATGGGCGGCATTGGGGCTGCATCGAAGATCATCCCTTCCTGCACTTTGAAGTCTGCTATCATCAGGCGATCGATTTCGCGCTGGCTAAGGGGCTGAAGCGCGTCGAAGCCGGCGCACAGGGCGAACACAAGCTCGCCCGCGGCTATCTGCCGGTCATTACGCATTCGGCGCATTATATCGGCCATCAGGGCTTGCGCCGCGCGGTTGCCGACTATCTCAAGCACGAGCGCGAGCAAGTGGAGGAGATGAGTGAAATTCTGGCCGAGCACAGCCCCTTCCGCAAAGGCGAGCGGCAAGATATCTAGCTGCTCTGGACAATTGTAATCGGAAGACGAGGAGACCCTGGATGACCAGCCCCGCCTATGACGCCAACAATATTTTCGCGAAGATCCTGAAAGACGAGATCCCGTCCTATCGTGTCTACGAGGATGAACACACGGTCGCCTTTATGGATGTCATGCCACAGGCGCCCGGCCATACGCTGGTGCTGCCGAAGTCCCCTTCGCGCAATCTTCTCGACGCCGATCCGAGCACCCTGCCTCATCTGATAACCACGGTCCAGAAAGTCGCCATCGCGATTCAGGAGGCTTTCGATGCGGATGGCGTCTATATCGCCCAGTTCAACGAGCCGGCCGCCGGTCAGACGGTGTTCCACCTGCATTTCCACATCATCCCGCGCCATGAGGGCATCGCCCTGAAGCCGCATTCGGGCAAAATGGAAGATGGTGCGGTTCTAGCGGAGAATGCCAAGAAGATCATCGAACTCCTGCACTGATCGAAAGGCGCCGATCTTCTTAAATCTTTTTATGAGATATAGTTTATAAACATATGAAAATGGCTGCATTGTCGCCAATGCAGCCATTCTATTTTTTCGGTCGACCAATCGCCGGTTACTTGCGCGGCACCTTCGGCACCGTGCTGCCCTTGCGCAACGACTTGTTATCCGACTCGCCATCGCTGGCAGAGGACGGCGTCTTCGGCGAGCGGCGAGCGTCGGAAGCGCTGCCAGCCTTGCCGACGCGGCTTCTGGTCTTGACGGTGTCTCCGTCATCCTCTTCCACATCGACCACGGAGTCGACCACTTCGGCTTCCGGCTTCGGCCGGATCGGCGCGGTATCTGCGATGGAGTCGAGCAGGATGCCGGTCGTACCGTCTTCCTTCTTACCGACGGTGACCTTGACGACGCCGCCCTTCTTCAGCTTGCCGAAGAGGATTTCGTTCGCCAGCGGCTTCTTGATGTGTTCCTGGATGACGCGTGCCAGCGGGCGGGCACCCATCTTGTCGTCGTAACCCTTCTCGGACAGCCAGGCGATCGCGTCCTCGTGCAGATCGAAGGTAACGTTCCGTTCGGAAAGCTGAGCCTCGAGCTGCATGATGAACTTCTGCACGACCTTGTGGATGACCGTGGTCGGCAGCGCTGCAAACGGAATGGTCGCATCCAGACGGTTGCGGAATTCCGGGGTGAAGAGCCGGTTGAGAGCCTCTTCATCCTCGCCCGTACGCTTGGACGAACCGAAACCGATGGCGGACTTGGCCATTTCCGATGCGCCCGCATTGGTCGTCATGATCAGGATGACGTTGCGGAAGTCGATCTTCTTGCCATTGTGGTCGGTCAGCGCGCCATGGTCCATGACCTGCAGCAGGATATTGAAAATATCCGGATGCGCCTTCTCGATTTCGTCGAGCAGGACGACGCTGTGAGGATGCTGGTCGACGCCGTCGGTCAGCAGACCACCCTGATCAAAGCCGACATAGCCGGGAGGTGCGCCGAGCAGACGGGAAACCGTGTGACGCTCCATATATTCCGACATGTCGAAGCGCAGCAGCTCGACGCCGAGCGAGGAAGCAAGCTGCTTGGCGACTTCCGTCTTGCCGACACCGGTGGGGCCAGAGAAGACGTAGCAGCCGATCGGCTTGTTCGGTTCGCGCAAGCCGGCACGGGCGAGCTTGATCGAGGTCGAAAGCGCTTCGATTGCCGTATCCTGACCGTAGACGACCGAACGCAGTTCCTGCTCGAGGTTGGCGAGAACCATCTCGTCATCCTTTGAAACCGTCTTCGGCGGAATGCGGGCCATGGTCGCGATCGTCGCTTCGATCTCCTTTTCGGTGATCAGCTTGCGGCGCTTCGACGGCGGCAGCAGCATTTGCGCAGCACCCGTTTCGTCGATCACGTCGATCGCCTTGTCCGGCAGCTTGCGGTCGGAGATATAGCGAGCCGACAGCTCGACCGCCGTCTTGATGGCGTCGTTCGAGTAGCGAAGGTGATGATACTCTTCGAAATAGGGCTTCAGGCCCTTCATGATTTCGATAGCATCCTCAATGGTCGGCTCGTTGACGTCGATCTTCTGGAAGCGGCGGACGAGTGCCCGGTCCTTTTCGAAGAACTGACGGTATTCCTTATAGGTGGTCGAACCGATGCAGCGGATCGCACCGGAAGACAGGGCCGGCTTCAGCAGGTTCGATGCATCCATAGCGCCGCCGGAGGTAGCACCGGCGCCGATGACGGTATGGATCTCATCGATGAACAGCACGGCGCCCGGATATTCTTCCAGCTCCTTGACCACCTGCTTCAGGCGCTCTTCGAAGTCACCGCGATAGCGGGTACCGGCAAGCAACGTGCCCATGTCGAGCGAGAAGATGGTGGCGTCGGCCAAAGCTTCGGGCACCTTGCCCTCGACAATCCGCTTGGCAAGACCTTCGGCGATGGCGGTCTTGCCGACGCCGGGGTCGCCGACGTAGAGCGGGTTGTTCTTCGAACGGCGGCACAGCACCTGGATGGTGCGGCTGACTTCGGAGTTGCGGCCGATCAGCGGGTCGATCTTGCCGCTTTTCGCCTTCTCGTTGAGATTGACGCAATAGGCCTTCAGAGCATCCTGCTGCTTCTTGTTGTTACCTTCCTCCTGCTCGCCGCGGGAGGTCGGCTTGCTTTCGGACTCGGTATCCTCGGCGCCGCGCGGTGTCCGGGTCTGGGAGGACCCCGGCCGCTTGCCGATGCCGTGGGAGATGTAGTTGACCGCATCGTAGCGGGTCATTTCCTGCTCCTGCAGGAAGAAGGCCGCATGGCTTTCCCGTTCCGCAAAGATCGCGACGAGAACGTTGGCACCCGTTACTTCCTCGCGGCCCGAGGATTGAACATGGATGACGGCGCGCTGGATGACGCGCTGGAAACCGGACGTCGGCTTCGAATCCTCGTCATAACCGGTGATCAAATTTGAAAGTTCATTATCGACGTATTCAGTCAGCGTCTTACGGAGCGCGTCGAGATCAACATTGCACGCGCCCATGACAGCCGCGGCATCGGCGTCGTCCACCAAAGCCAAAAGCAGATGTTCCAGCGTGGCATATTCGTGATGCCGCTCGTTCGCGTAGGTCAGTGCCTGATGCAGCGCCTTCTCAAGACTAGGCGAAAATGTTGGCACGTTCAGATCCTCACTTCTTTTCCATAACACATTGCAGCGGATGCTGGTGCTGCCGGGCAAAATCCATCACCTGGCTCACCTTCGTTTCAGCTACTTCATATGTATATATCCCGCATTCGCCGACGCCGTGATTGTGGACATGAAGCATGATGCGGGTGGCACTCTCTCGATCCTTTTGGAAGAAACGCTCCAGGATATGGATCACAAATTCCATGGGCGTGTAGTCGTCGTTCAGAAGCAGCACGCGGTACAGGTTGGGTTTCTTGGTTTTGGGCTTGGTGCGCGTGATCACCGAGGTCCCGCGATTTCCGTTGTCCCCGTTCCTTTCGCTGTCGTTTTGCATCCGGATCGGCTCAGCGATCATTTCATTCATTCCTCAAATCATCCGGCAGAAGCTATCGCATTCCGACTTGGCAAACTGGATTGGGTAACTGACTCTGTCGGGCCGGATATCCGAACCCCTAACTTAGTTCATATTGGTGCGATTTTAAGCCCCCTACCGGACACTGCAATCAGAATTCGTTGCCAAAGTGGGTCATGATCAAAAAAGTCGCGGCGACGATCGGGCCAAGATCGGAAATCGGCAACGCAAAAGACCGGCCGCGGGTTGCGCAGCCGGTCTTTCGTAAATTCACTGTGCTTAAGCGAGGTGCTTATGCAGCAGGTGCAACCGAAGCGGGGGTTTTGCCGGCAGCCTTGGTGGCGGCGGCAACCGGAGCTTCGTACGGCTTGTACACGGTCTTGGCGAGATCGGCGTACATTTCGCCCAGCTTGGTCGCTTCGGCAACGAAGTTTTCATAGGAAGACTTTACGAAGCCGGTCTGCAGTTCGAAAGCAGCCTCGAAGCTCTTGACGCCGGCCAGCGTTTCGAAATGCGCAACGCCGTCCTGGAAGGACTTCTTGGAGTATTCGGCGGCTTCAGCAGCAATCGCCTGGAAACCCTTGGTGACATCGGAATAGCTCTTCAGCGCCGTGTCCATGGCTTCCTTGCCCTTCTTGTTCGCTTCATCGAAATTGAACATACTTCTCCGTCCCTTTGTTGGTTTGGCCGACGGCCGGGTTACGGGAAAAAATCTAAATGCGACGCACAAATAGTCAAGTAGTCTTGTGCGGCGCAATATCGACTCAAGATTGCATTTCCAATGACAAAGCAATGACCGTAGGAGCGCGTGGAAGGCATCCTTCTGTTTTTGCTAATATATATCAAACGAGCTACAACTTAAGGCTTAGGCAGAAATATTCGATTTCGATGAAAAAAAGAATTTCGGCAGGCAATCGACTAAATTCGATCGCAAATGAGTAGCGTTTAGCCTACTGCAGGGTTTTTTTCAAAAAAAGAACCGCATTTCAGTGAAATGCGGTTCTCTGATACCAGCTTTGTTGGAAACCGCGGGATCGACCAGAGGTCGAGCGCGCCAAACGGCCACGCTGTCGATTAGAGATCGACGTCCAGGATGGCCATGGAAAAATTGTAGGAACGGTCGCCGTCTTCGTCGTCGATGTAGACAACGCCCAAGAACTCTTCGCCAAGATAGACTTCTGCGGAATCGTTCTTGCGCGGGCGGGCTTTGACCACCATCTGCGGATTGAACGTGCGTTTGAAGTAGGTGTCGAGCTTCTTGATTTCGTCAGGCTTCACAATTCATCTCCGTGAGGATTCTCAGCTTGGCCGCTTCTTGCATAGGAAAAGCGGCGGTGTAAAGACCGGAAGCGCGCCTTCAGCCTTTGCCGGCAGCGCAAAACCCTGACATTCAGGTGGGATTTCCGTTAGATTCCGGCACCCATGATTTGGTCGACCTGCTCGGCTAGGAGTTGATCCATAGAGCGGGATGGCTCCGAACAGCCGGCTTCACCGACCACCTTGGCCGGCACGCCGGCCACCGTCGTCTTCGGCGGCACTTCCTTCAGCACCACCGAGCCGGCAGCGATGCGTGAGCAATGGCCGATCTGGATATTGCCGAGGATCTTGGCGCCGGCGCCGATCAGCACTCCATGAGCGATCTTCGGATGACGGTCGCTGCCTTCCTTGCCGGTGCCACCGAGAGTGACGCCGTGCAGGATCGAGACGTTATCGCCGATAACGGCCGTTTCGCCGACCACCAGGCCGGTCGCATGATCAAGGAAGATGCCCTTGCCGATGCGCGCAGCCGGGTTGATATCGGTCTGGAAAACGCTGGAGGAGCGGCTCTGCAGATAGAGCGCAAAATCCCGGCGACCGCGATTGAGCAGCCAATGGGCCAGACGATGCGTCTGCAGGGCGTGGAAGCCCTTGAAATAGAGGACCGGCTCCATGAAGCGCAGGCAAGCCGGATCGCGGTCGTAGACGGCCTGAATATCGACGCGCAGGATCGAGCCCCATTCCGGCCAATCGGCCAGCATTTCCTCAAAGGTCTGGCGCAGCAGGATGCCCTGCATGTCCGGATGGTCGAGACGTTCGCAGATGCGATAGATGACGCATTCTTCAAGCGACCGGTGATTGATGATCGTGGAATAGAGGAAGGCGGCCAGAAGCGGATCCCGCTCGGCGGCCGCGCGTGCTTCCTCGCGCACGCTGCCCCAGATGGGATCGACGACCTTTACCGGCCCCACGCCTTCAACCTGGCGAATGTCCGTTGCTGCGACCATTGACGGTCTCCTGATTTCCTGTCGGTGAAACATTATATAGAGTAAAACTCCGGCAACATAAATGGGTTCGGCGCGCATGAGTTTTGAGCATGATTTTGCTGGCGGTTTCCTGCGCGCTACGTGCAGCGACGCCATTGGCACTCTCACCATCGATAATCCCGACCGCAAGAACGCCCTCACTGCGGCGATGTGGCGCGCCATACCCCAGGCCATTCGCCTTTTGACCGACAAGGCACATGCGCATGTGATCGTCATCCGCGGCGCGGCGCAGGATTTTTCGACCGGCGCCGATATCAGCGAATTCGACAGCCTGCGCAAGGATGCCGAAACTGCTGTCGCCTACGAGGCGCTGAACAGCGCCGCCTTCACCGCGATCCGCCATTGCCGAGTACCGACGATCGCGGCGATCCGCGGCATCTGTTACGGCGGCGGCTTTGGCATTGCCGCCGCCTGCGATCTGCGTGTCGCCGAGGAAGGCGCGCGTTTCTCGGTGCCAGCCGTGCGCCTCGGCATCGCCTACCCTGCGGACGCGGTGCAAGACATCGTCAACGCGCTCGGACCGCAGATGGCCAAGGTCACGCTTTTCACCGGCGCACCGATGTCGGCCGGCAAGATGGTCGCGGCCGGCTTTCTGTTGGAAGAGATCGCAGTCGACGCATTCGACGGCGAAGTTTCGGCTCTCGCCCGCGCGATTGCCGCCAATGCGCCGATCGCACTGCATGCCTCGAAGCTCGCGGTTCGTGCCGTGCTCGAACAGGATAGCGACCTGCTGCGCGAGGCGGAGGTGATCGGTGCCGAGACCTTCGACAGCGCCGACTATGCCGAGGGCCGCGCAGCCTTTGCCGCGCGGCGAAAACCGCATTTCACCGGGAAGTGACTTAATCCATCAATTCGCCAGGCGTTGGTAGAATTCCAGGACAGCCTGTTTGAATACCTTGTCGCCGACGGCGAGCATGTGGTCCCGGTTCGGGATATCCAGCGCCTCGGCATGCGGCATCAGCGCCGCGAGTTCCTGCGGCGAACCGGCAATGTCATCTTTGGTGCCGACGCCGATTAGGGTCGGCGCCTTAATCTTTGCCGCATCTTCCTTGGCGACCAGATCACGCGAGCCTCTGATACAGGCGGCAAGCGCCTCACGGTCGCTCTTGTTCTGATCGGCGAAGGCGCGGAACATGCGGCCGCGCAGATGCGTGACATCGTCAACCGATGGCGCCAATAGCGCATCGGCGATCGGATCCCAATCACCGACACCATCGATCATGCCGATGCCCAACCCGCCGAATACGAGCGAGCGGACACGATCGGGATGGGCCATCGCCAGGAAAGCCGAGATGCGCGCGCCCATGGAATATCCCATGATATGGGCCTGCGGGATGCCGAGATGATCGAGCAGCGCAACCGCGTCTTCCGCCATGACCCAAGGACGATAGGCCTCGGCATCATAGGCTTTGTCGCTCAAGCCGTGGCCCCTGTTGTCGATGGCGATGACGCGGTAACCAGCCTCGCCCAGCGATTTCAGCCAGCCCGGATTGACCCAATTGGCAATCGCGGTCGAGGCAAAACCATGAATCAACAAGACCGGCGCGCCATTCGGATCGCCCTCGTCGAAATAGGCCAGCTTGAGCCCGTCATTGGTGAAATAGGAAAAGGCAGGACTATTCAAATTCATGGCAAGATCTTCGTGAACATCGTCTCTTTGCTGCGGACCTTATTTTATCGACAATATCAGGTGAACCCCGCGCTTGCGAAAATCTGTGCGCCGAGCCGGACTTTCGCACTACACAATCGGCGAGAAGGATTATAAAGAGGGGCAATCAAGTCTGGCGCAACATTCATGCCATCTAGGCAAGACGCATTCGGAGATCATCATGGCCGGCCACAATATTCCCCACTTCCAGAACGACGGCGGACACCGCGTTATCGAGATCGGCGTGAAGGAATTCATGTGCACCGGCGCCTCGGTCCCCTACGACCATCCGCATATCTTCATCGACATGGGCGATGAAAGCGAGAAGGTCTGCTCCTACTGCTCGACGCTCTATCGCTACAATCCGTCGCTGAAAGCGGACGAAACCAATCCGGCCGGCTGCGTCTTCCACTTCAAGGCCGCTTGATATCCCGAGAGCGGATCGGACATAGCTGAATGCCGATCAAGACCGCCGCGATCATCGGTGCCGGAATAGCCGGCCTTACCGCGGCGCTGGCGCTGGCGAGGCACGGCATTCGTGCCGCTATTTTCGAACAGGCCGAAGCACTGACCGAGGTCGGCGCCGGCCTGCAAATTTCTCCCAATGCATCCCGCATCCTCGACACGCTCGGCGTGCTCGATACTCTCCAGCCTGTCTGGCTGGAACCGACGGAAGTGCGGCTGGTCTCCGGCTCATCCTTGCGGCTGATCGCATCCGTACCCTGCGGCACCTTCGCCAGGAAGCGCTGGGGCTCTCCCTATGGCGCCGTTCATCGCGCGACGCTGCAAAAGGCGCTTCTCGATGCGGTGACAGCCAATCCGCTTTGCACGCTGCATCTCGGCCACGATATCGATAGGATAGACGAAAACGGATTGAACGAGATCGGTGGCATGGACGTGGATCTGATCGTCGGTGCCGATGGCGTCTGGTCGAAGACGCGCGCATTGGTGCCCGGTGGCCCTTCGCCGCATTTCTCCGGTAATATCGCCTGGCGTTTCATCATCCCCGAGGCATCCGCCCCAAGCGTACTCGACAGATCGAGCGTGACGGCGTTTCTCGGTCCTTCGGCACACCTCGTCTGCTATCCGATCAAGGAACATGCCGCCTTCAATATCGTGGCGAACATCTCCGGAAGCACTTCGGGCCATGATTGGAGCGCCGCCGGCACCAAGGCGCAACGCGAGCATCTTCTGCAGCGCTTCTCAGGCTGGAACGATGCCATCACGGCAATGCTCGAACGCCAGGAGCAAGCCACCTTTTGGCCGCTCTACGAAGCGAGCGTCGGCCGCTGGCACAATGGCAAGGATGTCATATTAATCGGCGATGCGGCGCATGCGATGATGCCCTTTGCGGCCCAAGGTGCCGCCATGGCAATCGAGGATGCCTTCGAACTTGCCGGCATGGTGGCCTCACGCCCCCTCGCCGAAGCGCTCGATCTTTTCGAAAAGCACCGTATGCCGCGCATTGCGCGCCTGCGCCAGCGCGCCGCCTTCAACCAATTTGCCTATCATGCTCGCGGACCGGTGCGACTAGCCCGTGATTTTGTTCTCTCCATGCGTCCGCCGCAAAGTCTCGCGGCGGACCTGGATTGGATCTACGGCTATCGCGCTATCGGCTGATCAGGCCTCTTTCGCTGCAGCGAGACCCTTTTCGATATCGGCCTTGATATCGGCGACATCCTCAAGACCGATCTGCAGGCGCAGGACCGGCCCTTCCGGCGGCGCCTTGCTAATGCGCCGGTCGTTGAGATTGACGTGCAGTGCGAGGCTCTCGAAGCCGCCCCAGGAATAACCCAGACCGAAAATCCGCAGCGCGTCGAGGAAGGCGTGCGCCTTGGCCCTGAATTTCTCCGGACGGTCGACGGCCAACACAAAGGAGAAGATGCCGCTCGATCCCTTGAAGTCGCGCTTCCAAAGTTCATGACTTGGGAAGCTTGGCAATGCCGGATGCAGCACGCGCGCGATGTCCTCGCGGCTCTCGAGCCACTGCGCTATGGCGAGCGCGCTTTCCTGATGCCGTTCCAGGCGCACGCCCATGGTGCGCAGGCCCCGCAGCACTTGATAGGCATCGTCCGGCGCGCCGCAGATGCCGAGCTGGATATTGGCTTCCCTCAACTGGTCCCAATGGGCCGCATTGGCGGATACCGTTCCCAGCAGAATATCGGAGTGCCCAGCCGGATATTTCGTTGCCGCATGAATGGAGATATCGACCCCATGATCCAGCGGCTTGAAATAAAGGGGCGTTGCCCAGGTATTGTCCATGGTGACGACGCAGCCATGGCGATGAGCGACGGCCGAGATCGCGGGAATATCCTGCATTTCAAAGGTATTGGAGCCCGGCGCTTCGGTGTGCACCAGCCTGGTGTTCGGCTTGATCAGTTGCTCGATGCCGGCGCCGACCAACGGGTCGTAATATTGGACCTCGACGCCGAGACGCTTCAGCATGGTATCGCAGAAGATACGCGTCGGCCCATAAACCGAATCGACGATCAGGGCGTGGTCGCCTGCGGAGAGAAAGCCAAGGAAAGGCACGGTGATCGCCGCAAGCCCGGAGGGCACCAGGATCGTTCCCGCTGATCCCTCCAGCGCATCGATAGCGTCGCAAAGCGCATCGGTCGTCGGCGTGCCGCGCGTGCCATAGGTATATTTCTGATCGCGCGTCTCCATGGTTCGCGCATTCGGAAACAGTACCGTCGAGGCATGCACGACCGGCGGATTGACGAAACCATGGAAATCGGAGGGCGAATTGCCGATGTGGGACAAACGCGTGTTGATGCCGGCGTTTTGCAGCAATGTGTCTTTGTCTTTCATGTCTGGGTATGCCTTTGGCGCTGTGGGGACTTCGATTAGTGGCTGCCAAGCCCGGCGGGGTCAACCCCGAGCGATCCAGCGAATCCTAATATTAGGTATTAGCTAAAATACCGGAATGGCGGAATAAATACGTCATTTCCGCGCAGTTTTTTGGCAAAATGCTGCCCAAATAGAAGCCAACCGCTCGCTTTCGAGCCGAAACAGATGAAAACTCCGAATTATTTCTCAATAATTTAGGCGGCGTCTTGACCGGAAATGCATTTGCGACTGTGATAGAACCACTCGCACCGGGAGAGTGAGGAACACGGTTCTCCGAGAGCCTGCTTCGGGAGCGATACGCTTTAACTATAATAGACAAAGGTTGGGAAAGATGAAAAAGATTGCTCTGTCCGTATTCCTCGGAGCGGCAGCCTTGGCATACACCGCTTCTGGCGCGTCGGCTTCGACGCTCAGCGATGTGAAGGCCAAGGGCTTTGTTCAATGCGGCGTGAATAGCGCCCTTCTTGGCTTCTCGCAGCCCGATGCCTCTGGCAACTATGCCGGTTTCGACGTCGATCTTTGCAAGGCCGTCGCTGCGGCTGTCTTTGGCGACGTAACCAAGGTAAAATACACCCCTCTTAGCGCGAAAGACCGCTTCACTGCACTGCAGTCCGGTGAAATCGACCTGCTTTCTCGCAACACCACCTGGACGATCAACCGCGATACCGCGCTCGGCCTCAACTTCCGTCCGGTTACCTACTATGACGGCCAGGGCTTCATGGTTCGTAAGGAACTTAACGTGAAGTCGGCTCTGGAACTCTCCGGCGCGGCCGTTTGCGTTCAATCCGGTACGACGACCGAGCTCAACCTCGCCGACTACTTCAAGACCAACAATCTTCAGTACAATCCGGTGGTCTTCGACAAGCTCGAAGAAGTCAACGCCGCTTACGACTCCGGCCGTTGCGACGTTTACACCACCGACCAGTCCGGCCTCTATGCCCTGCGCCTGACCCTGAAGAACCCTGACGACAACGTCGTTCTGCCGGAAATCATTTCCAAGGAGCCGCTTGGACCGGCCGTTCGCCAGGGCGACGACCAGTGGTTCGATATCGTAAGCTGGACCGCTTATGCTCTGATCAATGCCGAGGAATTCGGCATTACGCAGAAGAACGTCGACGAGATGAAGAGTTCGGCCAATCCGGATATCAAGCGCTTCCTCGGCGTCGAGCAGGGCTCGACCATCGGCACCGACCTCGGCCTGACCAACGACTGGGCCTACAACGTCATCAAGGGCGTCGGCAACTATGGCGAAGTCTTCGACCGCAACATCGGCGCCGGCAGCCCGCTGAAGATTCAGCGTGGCCTGAACGCCCTCTGGAACAAGGGCGGCATTCAGTACGCACCGCCGATTCGCTGAACCGTGATCGTATGACATTGGGAAAGGCGGCTCGCCGCCTTTCCTCCCTTAAGAAAACAAGCCCGAAACGGGCATAGAGGGGAAAAAGTCTGCATGGCAATTACAATAAATTCGCCCGAAGGCGAACGCTCGTCCGGATCAGCGATCAATAATCCCAAAGTCCGAGGTCTGGTTTACCAGGTTCTTACCGTCATCATTCTGTTGGCGCTCGTCGGATTCATTATTCACAACACCGTCGAAAATCTGCGTGCGTCGAACCAGCCTTTTGGATTTGCTTTTCTCGGCGGACGCGCCGGTTTCAATCTCGGCCAAGCGCTGATTCCATTTTCGAGCGATTCCACCAACATCCAAGCGCTCATCGTCGGCCTGCTCAATACCGTTCTCATCGCAGTATCAGGTATCATTGCGGCGACAATCATCGGCTTCATCGTCGGCATCGGCCGGCTTTCGCACAACTGGCTGATCGCGAAGCTTTGCCAGGCCTATGTCGAGCTGTTCCGCAATATCCCGCCGCTGCTCGTCATCTTCTTCTGGTATAGCGGCGTTCTGGTGCTGCTGCCGCAGGCGCGTGAGGCCGTGCATCTGCCGTTCTCCAGCTATCTCAGCAATCGCGGCCTTGCCTTTCCGAGCCCGATTTTCGCAAGCGGCATGTGGGCTGTCGGCATCGCGATTGTGGTCGCCATCGTGGCCATATTCTTCATGGCCCGCTGGGCGCACAAGCGCCAGGCGGCGACCGGTCAACAGTTTCACACCATCTGGGTGTCTGTGGCCATATTCATCGCCTTGCCGCTCCTGACCTTCTTCGCAGCCGGCATGCCGCTGTCCTTTGACTATCCGGTCGCTGGCAAGTTCAATCTGACCGGCGGCTCTGTCATTGGGCCGGAATTCATCTCGCTGTTCCTCGCGCTTTCCTTCTACACCGCCTCCTACATCGCCGAAATCGTTCGCGGCGGCATTCGCGCCGTGGCCAAGGGGCAATCGGAAGCGGCCGGCGCGCTAGGGCTTCGCGCCCCAGCCATCACCCGGCTCATCGTCATTCCGCAGGCAATGCGCATCATCATTCCGCCGTTGACGAGCCAGTATCTCAACCTGACGAAGAACTCCTCGCTCGCGATTGCGATCGGCTATGCCGATCTGGTCGCCGTCGGCGGCGTCATTCTCAACCAGTCCGGCCGCGCGATCGAAGTCTTTGTGATCTGGATGGTCATCTACCTTGCGCTGAGCATAGCGACCTCCCTGTTCATGAATTGGTTCAACGCCAAGATGGCTTTGGTGGAGAGATAAGATGTCCAACGGAAGCCAAAGCTTTGTAAGCAAAACAATCCTTCCGCAACTGCCGGCTCCATCGAGCGAAAAAGGCGTCGTTCACTGGCTCAGAAAAAATCTGCTGGCGACGCCGAAAGACGTGGTTCTGACCATCCTTGCGATAGCCTTCCTCGCTTGGGCCGTTCCGCATATTGTCAACTGGCTGTTCATCCAAGCCGCCTGGAGCGGTGCCGATCGCACCTTCTGTGCGACCACCGTGCAAGGCGGAACACAACCGGATGGCTGGAGCGGCGCTTGCTGGGCGTTCGTCCGGGCGAAGTTCACCATCTTCATGGTCGGTCTTTACCCGCCGGAAGAACGTTGGCGGCCGGCTCTCGTTGCGATTATCACCATCATCCTGTTTGTGCCGATGCTGATACCGTCGGTGCCGAGAAAAGGATTGAATGCCATCCTGGCATTCATCGTGCTGCCGATCGTCGCATTTTTCCTGCTTTACGGTGGCTTTGGCCTGGAGGTCGTGGAAACGCAGAAATGGGGCGGCCTCATGGTGACGCTGGTCCTTTCCTTTGTCGCGATCGTGGTCTCCTTTCCGCTCGGCATTATGCTTGCACTCGGACGGCGTTCGAAAATGCCCGTCATCCGCATGCTGTCAGTGCTCTACATCGAAATCATCCGTGGCATTCCGCTGATCACGGTATTGTTCATGGCCAGCGTCATGCTGCCGCTCTTCCTTCCGCAGGGCTGGACGGTGGACAAATTGCTGCGCGCCGTGGTCGGTGTCTCGATGTTTACCTCGGCCTACATCGCCGAAGTTATCCGCGGCGGTCTTCAGGCTGTGCCGAAGGGCCAATTCGAAGGTGCCGATTCGCTTGGTCTCGGCTACTGGCAGAAGATGCGCTTGATTGTTCTGCCGCAGGCGATCAAGCTGGTGATACCCGGGATCGTCAACACCTACATCGGCATGTTCAAGGACACGTCGCTGGTGTCGATCATCAGCATGTTCGATCTGCTCGGTATCGTTCGTCAGAACTTTTCCGACCCGAACTGGGCAAGCGCCGTGACGCCGATTACGGGACTGGTGTTTGCCGGTTTCATATTTTGGCTGTTCTGCTTCAGCATGTCGCGCTATTCAGGCTTCATGGAACGCCATCTCGATACTGGCCACAAACGATAAAAACCGAGGGAAAAAATATGGCTGACGCCCAACCAAAAAAACTGACCATTTCCGACACGGAAGTCGCGGTTGAAATGATCAACATGAACAAGTGGTACGGCGATTTCCACGTACTGCGCGACATCAACCTGAAGGTCATGCGCGGCGAGCGCATCGTTATTGCCGGGCCTTCCGGCTCGGGCAAGTCGACGATGATCCGCTGCATCAACCGCCTTGAGGAGCATCAGAAGGGCCAGATCATCGTCGATGGCGTGGAACTCACCAACGATCTGAAGAAGATCGACGAAGTGCGCCGCGAAGTCGGCATGGTGTTCCAGCACTTCAACCTCTTTCCGCATCTAACGATCCTGGAAAACTGCACGCTGGCGCCGATCTGGGTGCGCAAGATGCCGAAGAAGCAGGCGGAAGAAATCGCGATGCACTTCCTCACCCGCGTCAAGATCCCGGAGCAGGCGAAGAAATATCCTGGCCAGCTTTCCGGGGGTCAGCAGCAGCGTGTCGCGATTGCCCGTTCGCTCTGCATGAACCCGAAGATCATGCTGTTTGACGAGCCGACCTCGGCGCTCGACCCGGAAATGATCAAGGAAGTGCTGGATACCATGGTGGGTCTGGCCGAAGAAGGCATGACCATGCTCTGCGTCACCCACGAAATGGGCTTCGCCCGCCAGGTTGCGAACCGCGTGATCTTCATGGACCAAGGCCAGATCGTCGAACAGAACTCACCGAAGGAATTCTTCGAAAACCCGCAGCACGAACGCACCAAGCTGTTCCTGAGCCAGATCCTGCACTAAGCGGACCATGCCGATGATCAAAAACCCGTCGGCTGTGACGCAGCCGGCGGGTTTTTCAATATGTGGGTCGGAATTGCGACGGCGGTTACGATTAACCATATTGACACTCCACGCAAACCAGAACATTGTGTGAACAAATCAGGGCGAGCACAATGGCATCCGGCGAAAAGTTTATTATCCTTCCCTATAAGAAGAACCGCGGAAATCTGGTGCCGGGAGAGATGCGGCAGGCGTCAAGCGCCGCCAGCGCCGAAAAGATCGCCCTTTCCATGGCCGCGCGTTTCGTCGGCGTTGCCGCCTATGCGGTCATGGTCGACGAAGAGACCGGCGACATGACGTCCCCTCGCCTCCTGGCACGGCACGGCGAGATCGCCGACTTGAACGCCGCCTGACCGAATCATCGCCCGAAGGCGTCCTGTCTCAAGCGCGCTTAATGCAAAGGTCGGCGACCTAAATATAGCCGTAGCGCCCCACTATAAACCCGATATACTGCCGCCGGCTGCGTGGGGATGCAGTTTGTAGTCATTGGGGGGACGAGACGGGACGTGAAGAAAAGCGACAGGATAATCGCTGCGCTGGCGTTTCTCGGCGCGGCAATCATCGTCGTAAGAGTGATCGGTGCAGTGGCCGGTTATGACCTCATCGACATGGCAGTGAATGCAACCAGACCGGCGGATGCTGGCGGTTGGCCAATGGAGACGCGTTTCTAATCACGACCTGGCAGACCACTGTTAATCTTTATCTACCGTGTGCCTTACAGAACAGATTGTTACTCGTCTTAGCTCGCCGCCCGACATATTTTAGCATTCACTCCAATAGCAACCCTGTCGTTTGATTACGGATTGGCGCATATTGGTCATGAAAGTGATCTGTCGCGGGGGCGTACTGTGGATAGAAAGCTTGCAGCCATCCTTTCGGCTGACGTTGTCGGCTTCAGCCGTATGATGGCGTTTGACGAAGAGGGGACGATACGGGCGCTGGACAAGTGTCGCGAAAAGATCGACAGCCTTGTGAAAGAACACGGCGGCCGCATTTTCGGCTTGGCCGGTGACGGTATCATGGCCGAGTTTCCAAGTGCCGTTCAGGCGGTTCGCTGTTCGGTGGAAATTCAACGCAACCTCGCAGATCGAACTAACGATGTTGTAGATGACCGCCCGCTGGAATTCCGTATTGGCATCAATCTCGGCGATGTCGTGGTAGCGGGAGACGATCTGCTGGGTGACGGCGTCAATGTGGCTGCGCGATTGCAAGGGATCGCAGTCGCGTCAGGGATATACATTTCCGGATCAGTCCGAGAGCATATTGACGGCAAGGTGCCGTTTAGGCTGACTAGCCTCGGCAAGTATGCTTTGAAGAACCTTCCCAAGGCCATTCCCGTTTTTCAGGTGAATTGGGATACGGCGGGGTTGGCAAGGAGTGGCATTCCGTCTCGGTCGTCGGTCGCCAAAGATATCTCTGGGCCACCGATTATCGCCGTGCTCCCGTTCGACAATCTGAGTGCAGACGACCGATGGGAACGGCTTGCCGCCGGAATATCCGCTGACATCATTGCCGACCTCGCGCGATATCCCGACCTTGCGGTGATTTCCCGTCAAACCATGGCTTTGTACAAAGGGGGACAGAACGACTTCCGATCAATCAGGTGCGACCTGAAAGCTGACTACGTTCTTGAGGGAAACCTGCAAGCAGCCGGACAGCACGTCCGGATTTCAGTACAGCTTGTCGATGCCTGCAGTGGAGCTAGCCTCTGGACGGCTCGATACGATCAATCGGCCGATGACCTGTTTACGATGCAGGACATGGTCACCGAGAACGTGGTCAACGTTCTTGGTACCTGTTGCGGTAAACTTCTGGGATTTCGACGGGATGTTGTCCGGCGTAAGAAACCAGCCAGCCTGCAAGCATATGATTGCTACCTCCTCGGCCACGAACAACACGACCTGTTCACGCGCGCGTCTAACGCTGAAGCAATCCGTTTTCTGTCCCGCGCAGTCGAACTCGATCCAACACTCGCAAGAGCCTGGACCATCTTGGGGCTCGCATATTCCTCAGGGGTCTATAACGGTTTTGCTAGAGATAATTCAGCCTGGATACAACGCTTTGAAAGCTGCATCGAACAAGCCTTGGCGCTCGATCCGGATGACACCGCGGCTCGGCTTTGCCGCGCCAGCTTCCGAGCTTTGCAAGGGAACTTCGAAGCCGCGTTGGACGAGCATAGCCTCGTCTTACAGGCATACCCAAATGATGCCGACACCCTTGCGCTGCTGGCCGGAAACTTAGCCCTAGTGGCCGGTAGTCCGGAGCAGGCCTGCGAACTCTCGCGGAGAGCCATCCGCTTGAACCCCCACATTCCCTGGTATTACGGTATGCTCGGCCGCTGCTGCTTTATCGCCGGATTCTACAGAGAGAGTGTGGCGGCACTCCATCACGCTCCACCACAAGCGCCTGCCACACTCCTGTTTTTGTCTATGGCCTTCGCGATGTTAGAGCAGAAATCTGAATCGGCAAGGTTTTCCGCCTGTCTGCATGACAGCGCTCCCGGCTTTTCTGCCGAGATATTCATAGAGGGATATCCGGTCACCAATCCTCCGGCGCTTGCAGCAATCAGAAATGGTGCATTTCGCGCGGGATTAGCCATTCAGTAGCCGTGCCATATCGTCGCACACAGCGTCGTAAAATAGGTTGAAACCCACCAAAAATCACATAACGCATTGTTTAATGAATGCCCGACCTGAGAGATAGGTGACGTTTTGTACCGGAGACATGGGTGACACTTTTCGCTTTGGCGGGAGGTGTTGATGCCGTGGAGAGAGACTTCGGTTATGGAGGAACGTCTTCGATTTGTCGCCCGTCTGCTTGAGGGCGAAGGCATGAGCGATGTGTGCCGTGCGTTCGGCATCTCGCGCAAGACCGGTTACAAGATCTTCAACCGTTACAAGGACGAGGGGTTGGAGGCACTGACGGATCGGTCACGTCGGCCGGTGCGCTATGCCAATCAGTTGCCCGAGCCGGTCGAGGCGATGATCGTGCGGCTCAAGAAGGACAAGCCGCATTGGGGTGCGCGTAAGATCCGCGAGTTATTGGTCAGGAAGCTTGCCGGCGATATACGTGTGCCCGCCAAAAGCACGGTGCATGCCATTCTCGACCGGCACGGGCTGGTCGCTCATGCCCGCAAGCGGCAACGCCATCGAGCCGAGGGAACGGCCTTATCCCAGGCGCTCATGCCGAACGATCTGTGGTGCGCCGACTTCAAGGGCGAGTTCAAACTTGGCAATGGCGGATACTGTTACCCGCTGACGGTGACCGACCAGGCCTCGCGTTTCCTTCTTGCCTGCGAAGCCTTTGAATCAACGCGCGAGCAGGGCGTGTTCGAGGCCTTCTGCCGGCTGTTTGCCGAGCGCGGCCTGCCGCTCGCCATCCGCAGCGACAACGGCTTGCCGTTTGCCTCGCCCAACGGCCTCTACAATCTGTCCAAGCTGTCCGTTTGGTGGCTGAGACTCGGCATCGTGCTCGAACGCATCAGGCCAGGCCATCCGCAAGACAACGGCCGGCACGAGCGTATGCACCTGACGCTGAAGAAAGAGGCTACCCGTCCGCCCGGCAGAAACATCCTGCAGCAGCAGGCCCGCTTCGATGCATTCGTCAGCGAATTCAATACCGAACGGCCGCACGAGGCACTGAACATGAGAACGCCGGGCAGCCTCTATGTCTCATCATCGAGATCCTATGAGGGCCTGCCGGAGATCAATTACCCCTTCCACGACAGGGATGCGCTCGTCACCAACTGCGGCCGCATCTGCATGCACCGCAAGAAGATCAATATCTCGACCGTTATGGCAGGACAAAAACTCGGCATCAAAGAAGTCGACGACGGCATTTGGCTCGTCAGCTTCATGCATTATGATCTGGGATATATCGACCTGGAACAGAGGACCTTGCAAACCATCGACAACCCGTTCGGCACGAGGTTGTCACCCATCTCTTAGGGACAAACTGTTACCTATCTCTTCGGTATGGACAAGAAGGTTTTTGGCGACCCCTGCAGGATTCGAACCTGCGACCACCTGCTTAGAAGGCAGGTGCTCTATCCAGCTGAGCTAAGGGGCCTGAAAGCCAAGCCGCCGCGAACTGCCCGCGGCTGGCAACACATGCCTGAAACTTCCGTCAAACTCAATAGGCAGCGAATTCGACGTGTGCCGGATCAATGGGTCCAGGGCTGGATGCGATTGAAACGGAAGTTATCGGTATAGGAAACCACCTGGCGGTTGGCGTCCTTGGGAGCGAGAACGCGGTATTCGATGCTGTTGCGCTGGGCATAGGCCTCGGCCTGCTCCTGCGTCTCGAAAGTCAGCTTGAGCTGCTGGCGCGTATCGGCCGACGATGTATAGCCCATGATCGGATCGATCTTGCGCGGGATTTCCTGGTCGAATTCCAGAACCCACAGATGGGTCTTGGCCTTGCCGGATTGCATGGCGGTTTTTGCGGGACGGTAAATCTTGGCAGGCATCGCTGCAGCGCCTCCGGATAAGCGGGACAGTCCCGCCTTTGCTTCTCTCGTCTTCGCCCGGCCCCATGAAGGCTGAGCATTGTGGGATTTGCTTAGCCGCGAATCCCTTTGTTTTCAAGCAAAAAGGCGGGCTGCCCAAGCTTCACTTAGGCGACACCGTCGCGTTCGACTTGTGACCGCGGACAATCCTGCTTGGAATCGGAGATGGATCGGCATGCTGATATCAGCATGCCGATCCCAGTCTCTACAGATCTGATCAAACCGCGTTTCTCAGCGGAGATTCACGCGTCTGCTGTGTAGCGATTGCGGAAGCCGAAGCGCCGGACATGTTCTCGAAGCAGAGATCAAAACCATACATGTATTCGATCTCGACCCCAGGCCACCAGATTCCACCGCCGTCAAAGGTGCTTATGATTAGAGTTCCCCCATTATCGAGATTGCACGTCAAGACGGGTTCGTCCCCCGGGGTCAGTTGCCAAGTTCCCGACTGAGACATGTTATTGCCGTCAAGTGGATACCCGGTCATCTTTATCGTGACCGAGCAAGTTACTGGCGTTAACGAGATCTGGATGTAAATGTCGCCCGTTCCAGACCCGATAACGGGGGCTTCCCACTGAAAGCCGCCCGAGAATGTCAAGGTATCGCTGCTTAGCGAAACTGTTGGGATCGATCCATTGTCACCTTCGTTGTTGAGACTGTGCCAGGCAACGTCCCTCCAGTCGAACCGGCCGGTAGCGCCGTTCGCTAACGTCGGCACCATCGGCGGCATGTAGACTTGGGTGTTTGACGTCCAGATCACGCCCTTGGACGTGTCATAGTAAACGAGGTTAGCGTCGGCCTGCACCGCAAGGTACGCTGGTGAGGAGCTCTGCGTGTTTGGACTCCACATCACTTGGCGCGGATTAACGGATTCGTTGTAGATCACGAGATTGCCGTCGGTCTGAATAGCGAAGACAAATGGGATGTCATCGTCTGTATTCGACGACCATATCGCGTAGCCCTGGAAAGTTGAATTTGGCTTCGGCGGCGCGCCATCGACCTGGTAAAGCACCAGATTGCCGTCGGTCTGCATTATCAACACGTACAGATTATTTGGGCTTATCGCCCATTGGTTCAATTGCATGGTGGTGCCGGCAGGTATCTCACCATTGGGAGCCGCGATCTGACCCGCGACTGGAACAGTCACTGCGTTCATCGAAATATCCTCCTTTAGATGCGCGAGTGAGGAATGCACCAACGCGTTCAATTTTGGCCGCACTCACGCGCCATCCCTGGCGACTGAGCGCTTCCTTCTCTCTCCTGATTGAATGGTTGGAATCATCATCTCGACCGAGGCCGAGCATTCAAAAACACGCCTGATAAGCACTATTCATTAGCAATGCGAATACAACATAATACTAATTAGCTATTTGACAACCCAGAGTTTTTAATTTTCTCGGTTGGCATCATATCTTCTGCGAAGATAACTCATTCGAGCACGCTATGTGGAAAGCTGTTATCATTTGGCATTTACCTACAAGAAATGCAGGAAAATGATTTTCAAGGATTCGCGTCAGCGCTCATTAAGAAGGGACGCAAATCTGGACGGCGCGCCGATGCACACGGGTCGACATACAAAGAATGTCGCGTAGAAAGTGCGCATTTCGTCCTTGTACTCTCATCCGCAACAGGCATGAGATCTTGCATCACAACGGAATCGAATTCGAACCGCTGCGGCTCGCCAAACAAAGAGGCACAGGTATTTCACAGGGAAAACATGGTCGGAGTGGAGAGATTCGAACTCCCGACCCTCTGGTCCCAAACCAGATGCGCTACCAGACTGCGCTACACTCCGTACCCTCACGCATAATCTCTTTGAGGAGACCGCGTCGTCCCGCTTTGCAGAACGAGTGCGGAGATACACGGTTCATCCTCGTGCTGCAACAGCTAAAATGGCGTTGAAGCTCCGATCCCCGGGGAAAATCTACTTGCCGAGTTTTGCGGAAATCGTAGCGCTCGTCACCTTGTCGCCGACGGCAAGGCCGAGTTTTCTTGCGATGCCGCCGTTCAGCTCGATGACGTAAAGCACTGACCCGCCGGAGCTGATGATCGTTTCAGAATAGGGTACGGCGTTTTCCTGAATGTGCGTGACGACGCCACTCCTGTCCAGGAAAAGCATATCGAGCGGTAGCACGGTATTCTTCATCCACATCATGACCGGGCGCGGCGCACCGAAATCGAAAAGCATGCCGTGATCGTCCGGCATGCTCTTGCGATACATCAGGCCGAACTCGAGCTGCGGCTCGGTCAATGCCAATTCCACGGTGAACTTGTGCGTTACGCCCTTGGCCGTTTTGATCGATAGCGGCTCCGAATCGAACGCCATCGATTTTTCGCTGGCCGCTTGCGCGGCAAAGGCGGGAGCGGATGCCCCGACAAGAAAAAGCGCCACGATGGCGCTCTTCAAAACAGCAGAAAACATAACTCTGGTGGTCATATCAATGCGGCCGCGTCACCGGGCTTGGCGCATCCGGATGGATCTCTGCCGCCATCAGGCCCTTCTCACCCGGCCCGAAACGGACAAGGACTACCTGTCCCGGCCGCAACTCCGCCAGACCGAAACGACGCAGCGTTTCCATGTGCACGAAGATGTCCTCTGTGCCCTCACCGCGCGTCAGGAAACCAAAGCCCTTGGTGCGGTTGAACCACTTGACCAAGGCGCGCTCGAGGCCGCTTGTCGCAGTGACCTGGACATGGGTGCGCACCGGCGGCATCTGCGACGGGTGCACGGCGGTCGACTGGTCCATCGAGAGGATTTTGAAAGCCTGATAGCCACGTTCACGGCGCTGAATCAGCGCGACGATGCGCGTGCCCTCGAGAATGGTCTGATAACCGTCGCGGCGCAGGCATGTCACATGCAACAAAACGTCCTGCATGCCGTTATCCGGAACGATGAAGCCAAAACCCTTGGCGACATCGAACCATTTGACGACGCCGGAGATTTCGATGAGCTCGACGGCTTCGCCCGACATCTCTCCGAAGTCGACGATACCCTTCGATGAAATTCTGTCACCCATCTTAGCCAACCCTCGATTACGCGTCACACTGTTACAGTTAACTGATTCCTTGAAATCAAGATTAACATCTTGGTAACGGAAAAGCGCAAGTCCTAGTTTTCGTTTATTCCCATCCGTAGATTAGCGCGCCGAGTCTTGCCTGAAGCTGGTGTCTCGTTTCAGATCGTCTCAGCACAAACATTAGAGAGGAAACAGAATGCGTTATCTTCACACCATGGTCCGCGTTACCGATCTCGACGCCTCACTACACTTTTATAGCACTCTCTTCGGCCTCACCGAAACCCGTCGCTACGAAAACGAGAAAGGCCGTTTCACTCTCGTTTTCCTTGCTGCCAGCGAGGATGTAGACGCATCCCGAAGCAGCGGCGCGCC
Organism: Rhizobium sp. NXC24; assembly: GCF_002944315.1. Classification (NCBI taxonomy): domain Bacteria; kingdom Pseudomonadati; phylum Pseudomonadota; class Alphaproteobacteria; order Hyphomicrobiales; family Rhizobiaceae; genus Rhizobium; species Rhizobium sp. NXC24. The sequence goes on along the minus strand of NZ_CP024311.1, from coordinate 1,810,573 downwards.
CAGTCTGGAACTCACCTACAACTGGGACCCTGAAGAGTATACCGGAGGACGGAACTTCGGTCACCTCGCCTATGAGGTCGATGACATCTACGCAATCTGCCAGAAACTTATGGACAATGGCATTACTATCAACCGGCCGCCCCGCGATGGTCACATGGCTTTCGTGCGGTCTCCGGACGGCATTTCCATCGAGATCCTGCAGAAGGGTGCCGACCTTGCTTCGGCCGAGCCCTGGGCTTCGATGCCCAATACCGGCGCCTGGTGAGGCGCTAGCTTTCGCGAGGCTTACGGCGCGCGCGGAGCCACCGGTTTCGCGCTTGCCGGCCGCACCCGCTCTCCGGCATGCTTGGACGACTCGAAGCATCATGCATCGGATTTCGCGCGGTCATCGTTCCCAGTAGGAAGCCGCTCGACATCATCGTCCCTCGCAAGAGGCCGTTCCGGTGCCAACTTTTAAGCGGGGAACGTCCTTTGTGCGATCGGCAGATTCTATCCGGCAATAAAAAGCTCGCAAGCACTATTGCCATCGCCATGTCATTTTTGATGCTCGCCGGCTGCGCGACGACAGGCAGCAAGCCGAAACAGGCAGCCGAGGTCGAGCCGAAGCCCAATGCTGCCGAAGAGCTCGCCGACGCTCTCAACACCAAAGCCGACGCGAAACGGCAAAAGGGCGACGCCTATCGCGATCCGCTGGTACACAGCGTTCACGGCGCGCATCCGCAGATGGTAGCTGAAGCCACGGGCAATCAATCCTTTTTCCCGCCGGCACCCGCCGGGGCAGCGCCTGTGGCAACAGACGCGCCGGCCGGCATGGCCGGCCTGGTGACGCAGCCGACCGCGGTCAATGCCAATAGAAGCAGCATCTATTCGACGCCCGCGCCGATTGCCGTCAATCCGGATGGAACGCTGGCCACCCAGCCGGGTGGCGGACAGCCGCAGGGACCTAGTCCGATCATGCGCAGCGTCTACAGTATGCCGCCCAGTGCGACGCAGAATGTCACGCCACAACAGGGCAATGGCGGCATGCCCGTCGACCAGACATCCGAGGCGGTCATCCCTCCGCCCGTCATCCGCAACGCCGCCAACGCGTCGGGAAGCCCGATGAGGCCGACAGCGGACGCCACGCCCTCGAAAATTTTGCCCGCCCGCGGCTCCAGTGCCCGCAGAATCGACAGCAAGGAAGCACTGATGCTGGCGCATATCGTTGCGTCGAAGGGCCAGGGCCAGGATGGCAAGCCGCTGATAACCCAGCCGCAGAGCGGATCGGGGTTCTAAACCGGTCCCATCTGCAAACTCCCGCAACATGCTGTTAAGGCGAGCTTATTCAAGCTTCGATGCGCCGTTACGCTTCTGTCATTTTTTCCAAGAAAAAGCGAAATAGACGCTTGCGGGAATGAAATCACCCCGCTATAAGCGCGCCACACAACAGCACGCGCCCTTCGTCTATCGGTTAGGACGACAGATTTTCATTCTGTAAAGAGGGGTTCGACTCCCCTAGGGCGTGCCACTGTTCTTCCTCTCCTACAACAATGAGCTACCTTCCGCTTGCGGTGGCTTTGCGCTATTCCTATATGGTCGCAAGCGCAGCCTGCGCCCTTCGTCTATCGGTTAGGACGACAGATTCTCATTCTGTAAAGAGGGGTTCGACTCCCCTAGGGCGTACCAATCGGACCCACCACGAACTTTTCCACAAGTACCTCGAAAAATTCGCCCTTACCCGTAGATTTTTCTCGATTTTCCGCTTGCGGGAACAAAAGGTGCTGACTATAAGGGCGCCACAGCACGCGCCCTTCGTCTATCGGTTAGGACGACAGATTTTCATTCTGTAAAGAGGGGTTCGACTCCCCTAGGGCGTGCCACTGTTTCCCTTCCCTAAAGCTCTGATTCTTCATCATTAACGCGACAGTTTCCGTGCGCAGCTCATGGCGCCTTGGCGGCATCCATGACACGCAACTGGACACGCCTTGCGCCCTGCCAATGGTCGGCGCCGAGGGTGCCGGCGATGTGGATCTGGGATCCGCGGGAGGAGAGCAGCAGCTCGCCAAGGGGCGTTTCAACGGCGCGGAAGGCGATGCCGTCGAGGCGGCCACCGTCCTGGGCCTCCAGGGTGATCTTGATATGGGATTGGCCGACCAAGCGCGAATCGCGCAGGCGGTGGCTCGGAAGAGCGAAGATCGGCTGCGGATGGCCGGAACCGTAGGGGCCGGCAGTTTCAAGCTGATCGACCAGCTCCACCGTCGCGCCGCCAGCACCGAGAGCACCGTCTATCTTCAGCGTTTCGTTGGCGACGAGGCCGGCGACTTGTCTCTCCGCCTTCTCCGTGAAGAAGGCCCGGAGTTTGCCGAGATTGGCGCGCTCGACCGTCAGACCCGCCGCCATGGCATGACCGCCGCCCTTGACGAGCAGGCCAGCATCGACGGCAGCGCGCACCATGCGGCCCATGTCGAAACCGTTGATCGAGCGACCGGAGCCAGTGCCTCGCCCCATCGAATCAAAGGCAATGGCAAAGGCGGGGCGGCGGAACTTATCCTTCAGCCGAGAGGCAATCAGGCCAACGATGCCGGGATGCCAGCTTTCCCGTGCCGTGACGATAACGGAGGCTCCGTCGCCGTTGCCGTATTCGGCCAGCGCTTCAGCTTCAGCCTCCTGCAACATGGCGGCTTCCATCGCCTGGCGTTCGCGGTTGAGCTCGTCCAGCCTCTCCGCGATCGTCTCGGCCTCGGAGGCAACGTCGAGCGTCAGCAGCCGGGCGCCAAGCGCGGCATCACCGATACGCCCGCCGGCGTTGATGCGCGGGCCGATCATGAAACCAAAGTGATACGGGCTCACAGGGCCGCCGAGCCCAGCTTTTCGAAATAGGGCGGCCAGGCCGGGATTGCCCTGATGGCGCGCGGCGATCAGGCCCTTGACGACGTAAGCACGATTCAGCCCTTTCAGCGGCACGACATCGCAGACAGTTGCCAGCGCGACGATATCGAGCCAGGCAAGCAGGTCGATGGAGCGCACACGGGCATCGCCAGCCTCGCGCAACTGCCGCAGGGCCGCGACCAGAACCATAAAGACAACGCCGGCAGCACAGAGATGTCCCTGCCCCGATAGATCGTCCTCTCGATTCGGATTGACCAGCGCATGGCAAGGCGGCAGCTCATGCGCAACCTGGTGATGATCGATGACGACGACGTCGATATTGCGGGCCTTCGCCGCTTCCAGCGATTCGAAGCTGGTGGAACCGCAATCGACGGTAACGATCAGCGTTGCGCCATTATCGATGAGCTGGTTGATGGCAGTGGGATTCGGGCCGTAGCCTTCGAAGATGCGGTCTGGGATATAGATGCTGGCCGGCACGCCGAAATGGGTGAGAAAGCGGTAGAGCAGCGCCGAGGATGCCGCGCCGTCGACGTCGTAGTCACCAAAGATCGCAACCGTCTCGCCCGCCTTAACGGCGCGCAGGAGACGTTGTGCTGCCTTCTCGCAGTCGGTCAGCAGATGGGGGTCTGGCATCAGGCTGCGGATCGTGGGGTCGAGGAAGGCCATGGCCTCTTCGAGGCCGACGCCGCGGCCGGCGAGAACGCGGGCAATCAGATCCGGCAGCCCGTGCGTTTGCGCGATGGCCAGCGCCCGATTCTGGCCGGCCTGGTCGAGCCGGGAAATCCAGCGATTGCCGGAGACGGAGCGTTCGACGCCCAGAAATGCCCGCTGCACAGGATCTGCCGGCTGTTCCACCATCTCTCCCAGAATTGGAAGACCCGTTCCGATTTACCGGAGCGGGCCTTAGTCGTCGGAATTATTCCTTCGGCCGCTCGATGCGGATGACCTGCGGCTCGCCGACAAGATAGCCCTCGGTCTTGATCGCGGCGACAGCCTTGCGCACCGAATCCTCCGTCGTCGCATGGGTGACGAGGATGATCGTCTGATGATGGGCCGGCGCCAGATGCTGCGTCGCGCGCTGCACGATCGATTCCAGCGAAATGTGGTTTTCCGCCATGCGGGTCGCGACGCTGGCGAAAACGCCGGTGCGGTCGAGAACGGTCAGGCGGATGAAATAGCCGCCTTCGTGGCTCTGCATCTGCGCCTTGCGATAGGGTTCCAGCGCCTTGGCAGGGTGACCGAGCACCGGCACGCGCTGCGCACCCGGCTGGCTCTTGGCGATGTCGGCAATATCGCCGAGTACGGAGGAAGCCGTCGCGTTGCCGCCGGCGCCGGGGCCGACCATCAGCAGTTCGCCGAGAATGTCCGATTCGATCGCGACGGCATTGGTGACGCCATCGACCTGGGCGATGACCGATTCGAGCGGCACCATGGTCGGGTGAACGCGCTGTTCGATGCCTGTTTCGGTGCGCTGGGCGACGCCGAGCAGCTTGATGCGGTAGCCAAGGTCGGCTGCGGCGCGGATGTCCTCGATGGAGATATTGGTGATCCCCTCGAGATAGATATCATCGGCCGCGATGCGGTTGCCGAAGGCAAGCGTCGTCAGGATGGCGAGCTTGTGTGCCGTGTCGTTGCCCTCGATGTCGAAGGCCGGATCAGCTTCGGCATAGCCGAGACGCTGGGCTTCCTTCAGGCAATCGGTAAAGGACAGGCCCTCCTTCTCCATCCGGGTCAGGATGTAGTTGCAGGTGCCGTTCATGATGCCGTAGACGCGCGAGATCGTGTTGCCGGTCAGGGATTCACGCAATGCCTTGATGACGGGAATGCCACCGGCGACGGCCGCTTCGAAGTTGAGCAGTGCGCCTTTCTCCTCGGCAATCTCGGCAAGTTCGACGCCGTGATAGGCGAGCAGCGCCTTATTGGCGGTGACGACATGCAGACCACGGGCAAGAGCCGCACGCACGGCGGCGTTGGCCGCGCCTTCGGCACCGCCGATCAGCTCGACAAAGACGTCGATGTCGGCCTTCTGCGCCAGGTCGACCGGGCCGCCGAACCATTCGATGCCGGTGAGGTCGATGCCACGATCCTTGGTGCGATCGCGGGCGGTTACGGCGACGATCTTGACGGGGCGGCCGCAGGTGACGGCAAGCTCGTTGGCGCGGCTCTGAATGATACGGACGAGCGAGGCACCAACGGTGCCCAAGCCCGCAATGCCGATTTTGAGGGCATCTGCCATGAACAATTCCTGATCAATGTCTTGGGACACGGCAGCCGCGGGAACGGCTGCCGTGAGAAATTAAGAGCGGTGAGCGTTCAGTGAAATCACGTTATGCATGGTCTCATCCGCTGTGGAGAGGAAGCGCTTCAGATTGCGCGCTGCCTGGCGGATGCGATGCTCGTTCTCGACCAGCGCGATGCGGACGTAGTCGTCGCCCTGCTCGCCGAAGCCGATGCCGGGCGCCACCGCGATGTCGGCCTTCTCGACGAGAAGCTTCGAGAACTCCAGCGAGCCGAGATGACGGAATTTTTCCGGGATTTTCGCCCAGGCAAACATCGTCGCTGCCGGCGGCGGCACGTCGAAGCCGGCCTTGCCGAAGCTGTCGACCAGCACGTCACGGCGGCGCTTGTAGATGTTGCGAACTTCCGCAATATCGGAGCCGTCACCGTTCAGCGCATGCGTTGCCGCCACCTGGATCGGCGTGAAGGCACCGTAATCGAGGTAGGACTTCACGCGTGTCAGCGCCGCGATCAGGCGCTCGTTGCCGACTGCAAAGCCCATGCGCCAGCCAGGCATGGAGAAGGTCTTCGACATCGAGGTGAACTCGACGGTGACATCCATCGCGCCCGGAACTTCCAGAACGGACGGCGGCGGATCGTCGTTGAAATAGATTTCCGAATAGGCCAGATCCGAGAGCACGATGATGTCGTGCTTCTTGGCGAAAGCGATGACTTCCTTGTAGAAATCGAGCGTCGCGACATAGGCCGTCGGGTTCGACGGATAGTTGAGGATCAAGGCCAGCGGCTTCGGGATAGAGTGGCGCACGGCCCGTTCCAGCGGCGGGAAGAAGCTGTCGTCCGGCTCGACCTGCATCGAGCGGATGACGCCGCCTGCCATCAGGAAGCCGAAGGCATGGATCGGATAGGTCGGGTTCGGGCAAAGGATTACATCACCCGGCGCCGTAATCGCCTGCGCCATGTTGGCGAAGCCTTCCTTGGAGCCGAGGGTGGCGACCACCTGCGTATCCGGATTGAGCTTGACGCCGAAGCGACGGGCATAATAGGCGGCCTGCGCACGGCGCAGTCCCGGAATGCCCTTGGACGAGGAATAGCGATGCGTGCGCGGGTCCTGGACCACTTCGCACAGCTTATCGACGATGGCCTTGGGGGTCGGAAGGTCCGGATTGCCCATGCCGAGGTCGATGATGTCGGCCCCGCCCGCTCGCGCGCTGGCCTTCAAACGGTTGACCTGTTCGAAGACGTAGGGCGGCAAGCGCCGGACTTTATGAAACTCTTCCATTTCTTTCCCCATGGGACAGCGGCCCTCACAACCGCAATGAAGTTCGTCAATCTCCCGGTGAGCCGCGATACGAACTCCGGAATCGCGGCGCCGCAACTATACTGACGCGAAGGATACGGTGAATCTTTGGCGGTTATAGACGCAATGCACTATCAACCCAGGAAGAAACATCGAAATTCAGCCTAGCTGAACGCTTTGCGTCCAAATCGCCTGAAACGCAAGGCTAATTCTGCGTCGGCGCGGGCGTCTGGCTGGGCTCGGCGCTCTGCTGCTGGATTTGCGACAGCGTATCCTGGCCGTGTTCGGCCGCGAGCTTGCGCATCTCGGCGACACGTTTCTGATATTCCGCTTCCGAAATCGTGCCGGCCTTGCGCTGCGCACCGAGCGCCGTCAATTGCTTGCCGATATCGGCCGCCTGCTGGTCGTTGATCTGCACATTCGCCGCCGTCGGAGGAGCGTTGAAGGAGGGGTAACCGTCCTTGTAGTGCTGCTGCGTGTTGCCTTCATCGACCGGCTTGCCTTCAGCGGACTTGACGACCACAGCTTGCGGCGCCTGCTTGCTCTTGGCAAAGGCTGCCTTTTCCGCAGGCGTCGAGCAGCCGGCAAGCGCCAGCGCGAGACAGGCGCACAAAGCACCGCAGAGTACGGAATACCGGTTGAGTCTTGCCACCATGCCGCCGCCCATATTGTCCGTCCTGCCCTATTGCCTTGCCGTGGGTTGCGACTGTTAAATTTGTCGCAGCAGCAAAGCAAGAGCAGGGTTGCGTTTCATTCGACTTGTATTCCTTTTCCCGCAAGATGTACAAATGGAAAACAAAGAGAGCTGCCGCCGGGAGGATGATGCGTGACCGACAGCAAGCGGGACCATAGTGAAGGCAACGGCGCCTTTGCCGGCTTCGACCCTAAGTCAGTCGAGCCTTACATCGTTAGGGATCCCGAGGCGATGGCCGTCAACTTTGCCCGCGCGTTGGAAAATCTCGGCAAGGCCGCTTCCGCATGGCTTGCGCCGCGCGAGCGCGGCGAGAAGGTCGACACCGTCGCCGATCCGATGACCGATATCGTCAAGACGCTTTCCAAGGTCAGCGAATACTGGCTTTCCGATCCGCGCCGGACATTGGAGGCACAGACCTATCTGCTATCCGGCTATTTCGGCCTATGGACGAAAACCATGCAGCGCCTCAGCGGTGATTCGGCACCCGAGCCTGAACCGGTCAAAGACAGGCGCTTCGCCGACGAGGATTGGCAGAAAAATCCCTTCTTCGATTTCCTGCGTCAAACCTATCTGTTGACCGCCGGTTGGGCGGACAAGATGGTCACCGACGCCGAAGGGCTGGACGAACACACACGCCACAAGGCCTCCTTCTACACCAAGCAGATCACCGCGGCGCTATCGCCGGCCAATTTCGTCGCCACCAATCCGCAGCTTTATCGCGAGACTGTCGCTTCCAACGCTGAAAACCTCGTGCGCGGCATGAAAATGTTTGCCGAGGATATCAGCGCCGGTCGCGGCGAATTGCGGTTGCGCCAGACCGACATGACGAAATTCGCTGTTGGCCGAGACATGGCATTGACGCCCGGCAAGGTGATTGCGCAGAGCGATGTCTGCCAGGTCATTCAATATGAAGCGGCAACGGATAAAGTGTTGAAGCGGCCGCTGCTGATCTGCCCGCCCTGGATCAACAAATTCTACATTCTCGATCTCAACCCGCAGAAATCCTTCATCAAATGGTGTGTCGAACAGGGGCACACGGTCTTCGTCATCTCCTGGGTGAACCCGGATAAGCGCCACGCGGCGAAGGACTGGACGTCCTATGCGCGCGAAGGCATCGATTTCGCGCTCGATAAGATTGAGAAGGCAACCGGCGAGAAAGAGGTCAATGCCGTCGGTTATTGCGTCGGCGGTACGCTGCTGGCGGCAACGCTTGCTTTGCATGCCAAGGAAAAGAACAAACGCATCCGCACCGTCACCTTCCTGACCACGCAGGTCGATTTCACCTTTGCCGGCGATCTCAAGGTTTTCGTCGATGAAGAGCAGATCTCGGCGCTGGAAGAGCAGATGAAGGCGGTCGGCTATCTCGAGGGCTCGAAAATGGCGACAGCCTTCAACATGCTGCGCGCCTCGGAGCTGATCTGGCCCTATTTCGTCAACAGCTATCTGAAGGGCCAGGAACCCCTACCCTTCGATCTTCTGTTCTGGAACGCCGATTCCACGCGAATGGCGGCCGCCAACCATTCATTTTATCTGCGCAATTGCTATCTCGACAATGCTTTGAGCCAGGGCAAGATGGTGCTCGACGGCAAAAAGCTGTCGCTGAAGGACGTCAAGATACCCGTCTATAATCTGGCAACACGTGAGGATCACATCGCACCGGCGAAATCCGTCTTCATCGGCAGTCAGTTCTTCGGCGGGCCAGTGGAATTCGTGGTGACTGGCTCCGGTCATATCGCCGGCGTCGTCAATCCGCCGGACAAGCACAAATATCAGTTCTGGACCGGCGGCCCGGTCAAGGGCGATTACGATCATTGGCTGGGCGAAGCCAAGGAGACGCCGGGCTCCTGGTGGCCGCATTGGCTTGAATGGATCAAAGGCAACGACAGCCGCATGGTTCCCGCCCGCAAGCCAGGTGGCGCGGCGCTGAACGCCATTGAGGAAGCACCCGGCAGCTTCGTCATGGAACGCGCCTAAGCGGCGACCATTCATGCTGTTCGACCCGCCCCTCGTCCCCGCACGGCTGATCGCCCGCTATAAACGCTTCCTTTTCGATGCCGAACTGGAGAGCGGCGAGATCATCACCGGCTCCTGCCCAAACACCGGCTCGATGCAGGGCCTGACAACACCCGGTTCGCGCATCTGGCTTTCAGAACACGACAGTCCGAAGCGTAAATATCGGCACGTTTTCGAATTGATCGAAGCAGATGGCACCACGGTCGGCGTCAACACCGCCATGCCGAACCGGTTGGCGGCGGAGGCAATCGCGCTCAGGCAGATTTCCGATCTCGGCGACTACACGACCGTTCGGCGTGAGCAAAATTACGGCCGCAATTCCCGCATCGACCTGCTCTTGAACGATCCCTTGAGGACAACCACCTATGTCGAAGTCAAGAATGTGCATTTCATGCGCCAGCCGGGCCTTGCCGAATTTCCCGATACGGTGACAGCCCGTGGCGCCAAGCATCTCGAAGAACTCGGCGATATGGCGCAAGCGGGATACCGCGCCGTCATGCTATTCGTGATCCAGCGGCACGACTGCCGGCGCTTTCGCGTCTGTGGCGATCTCGATACCGTCTACGCCGCGGCGTTTGAGCGAGCTTTGAAGCGCGGCGTCGAAGTCTATGCTGTCAAATGCAAGGTCTCGCCGACGGAAATAACGCCCGCAGGGTTGATCCCGATAGACGAACCCGGCATAGCTGCATTAAATACCAGTATAAAGATTTCTGCTGAAGGCTGATCATGGTGAATTACATCGAAGCGGCAACGGCGCCGTCGAAAAACACAGGCGCCATCCGCCTCTACGGCCCCGACGCTTTCGCAGGAATGCGCAAGGCATGCCAGTTGACCGCTCGTTGCCTCGACGAACTGGCCGCCATCGTCGGGCCTGGCGTACCGACTGATGTCATCGATCGCTTCGTCTTCGAATTCGGCATGGATCATGGCGCCTACCCGGCGACATTGAATTATCGCGGTTATATGAAATCCTCCTGCACGTCGATCAATCACGTCGTCTGCCACGGCATTCCCAACGACAAGCCGCTGCGCGACGGCGATATCGTCAATATCGACGTGACCTACGTGCTCGACGGCTGGCACGGCGATTCCAGCCGCATGTATCCCGTCGGCGAGATCAAGCGCTCGGCGGAGCGGCTGCTGGAAGTGACCTACGAATCGCTAATGCGCGGCATCGCCGCCGTGCGTCCCGGTGCTCGCACCGGCGCAATCGGCGAAGCGATCCAGGCCTATGCCGAAGCGGAGCGCTGCTCCGTCGTGCGCGATTTCTGCGGCCACGGCGTCGGCAGCCTCTTCCATGATTCCCCGAACATCCTGCATTACGGCCGCGCCAGCGAGGGCCCGGAACTGCGTGAAGGCATGATTTTCACCATCGAGCCGATGATCAATCTCGGACGACCGCATGTGAAAGTGCTTGGCGACGGCTGGACGGCAGTCACCCGAGATCGCTCGCTATCTGCGCAGTATGAGCACACCGTCGGTGTCACTGCCACCGGCTGCGAGATCTTCACCCTGTCGCCCGGCGGCCTCGACCGTCCCGGCCTGCCACCGCTGCAGGGGTAATGCATGGCGAAGCGCCCCGCTTCTTCCTCCGGACATGGCGACATGCCCATCGATAGCGGCGGCGCGACGGATAGCCTTGAAGAAGCTCCGCTTTTCGACGAGCGGCTGTTTTTCGCCCATCAATCCACCAAAACCGCGCTGCGCGACAAACCGGCGAAGCCGCCGAGCGTGCCGGCCAATGCCGAGGCTCATTATCACGGTCACCGGGAACGCCTGCGCAATCGCTATCGCGATGGGGGCAATGCGGCGCTTGCCGATTACGAAATCCTCGAACTCCTGCTGTTTCGGCTGATTCCGCGCCGCGACACCAAGCCGATCGCCAAGGCGCTGCTTGCTCGCTTCGGCACGCTCGGCGGCGTCTTCGGCGCGCCGGCCAATCTGCTGCAGGAAATCAGCGGCGTCGGCGAAGCCGTGGCGCTCGATCTGAAGCTGGTGGCAAGCGTGGCGCAGCGCATGCTGAAAAGCGAGCTGACGGGCAAGCCGGTGCTCTCCTCCTGGAAGGCTCTGATCGACTATTGCCACACCGCAATGGCGCATGAGACGCGCGAACAATTTCGAATCCTGTTTCTCGACAAGCGCAATGCCCTGATCGCGGATGAGGTGCAGGGTTTGGGAACGATCGACCATACGCCGGTCTATCCGCGCGAGGTGGTCAGACGTGCGCTCGAACTCTCGGCCACGGCCGTGATTCTCGTGCACAACCATCCTTCCGGCGACCCTACACCCTCGCGCGCCGATATCGACATGACAAAGACGATCATCGACACGGCCGGCCCTTTGGGTATCACCGTTCACGATCATATTATCATCGGCAAGAACGGCCATGTCAGCTTCAGGGCGTTGCGGCTAGTCTGAATCGACACCTCTGGATAGATTGCAACATCAGAATACCCGCATAATAATTTGTTTTTATTATACTTTACGACATAAGCAATACCGTTGAATTCTGACCTATCGATAGTTTCCTGCCTCAGCACCTCCCCTTGCGCTTTTCAGGTATTTGTCAGGATGTTCTGACACAAGGATAACGCCTCCAGATCGGTGCGTTTGCACACGGAAGCGATTGTTTTGTTTGCGCCTTATCCGCTCGAGCTGCGGCGTACCCCGGAGACTACATGCCGAAGACGTCATTGCTGCTTTCTGGTCGTCTGCGCCGCATCGGTCGTGGTGTCCTTCTTGCATTTTCTCCTTTTGCGCTGATTGCCGGCGGCTTCTACGCCCATATGCTGTGGACGACGAATTTCCATCCCGTCATCGCAGGCGAGGTCTACCGCTCTTCTCAGCCATCGCCGGCGACGATCGCGGAACTGCAGAAGCAATATGGTATCAAGACCATCATCAACTTGCGCGGCGACAATAGCGGCCGCACCTGGTACGACAACGAAGTCGCCCAGGCGAAGGAACTCAATATCAATCATATTGATTTTCGCATGTCCTCCGGCCACGAGCTGACCCAGGAGCAGGCAGCGCGGCTTGTTGAGATCATGCGCGATGCGCCGAAGCCGTTGTTGATCCATTGCCAGGCCGGCGCAGATCGCACGGGGCTTGCCTCGGCCCTCTATCTCGCTGCTATCGCCAAAGCCGGCGAAGCGGCCGCGGAAGATCAGATGTCGATCATCTACGGACATCTGCCGCTTTCCTTCACCCATGCCTATGCCATGGACCGGACTTTCGAAAAGCTGGAGCCTTGGCTCGGCCTTTCCAGCTCCTGATCATTTCCTGTTAGATAATCTGTAACATTGAGCCGCTACCGGTTGACGGACAGCATGTTGCGTTGCGACATTGATTCCATAAATCCAATCACCCGAGGCTTCCGATGGACCAATTCGATCTCATAGTCGTGGGCAGCGGCCCCGCAGGCCGCAGAGGCGCCATTCAGGCCGCCAAGCTCGGCAAGAGGGTGCTGGTGATCGAACAGGGCAAGCGTGTCGGGGGTGTCTCCGTCCATACCGGCACCATTCCGTCGAAGACGCTGCGCGAGACCGCGCTCAATCTCTCCGGCTGGCGCGAACGCGGCTTCTACGGCCGCGCCTATCGCGTGAAGCAGGAAATCAGCGCCGCGGACCTGCGTCGCCGCCTGTTGATCACTCTCGACCATGAAGTCGAAGTTCTGGAGCATCAATTCGCTCGCAACCGGGTACAGCATATACGCGGCAAGGCGAGCTTCGTCGATCCGCAGACCATGCAGGTGGTCAAGGACGACGGCGAAGTCGTCCATGTCACGGGCGCCAGCATTCTGCTCGCGGTCGGCACCAAGCCCTTCCGTCCCGACTATATGCCCTTCGATGGCAAGACCGTTCTCGACAGCGACGAATTGCTGGAGATCGAGGATTTGCCGCGTTCGATGGTCGTCATCGGCGCCGGCGTCATCGGAATCGAATATGCGACGATCTTCAGCGCGCTCGACACGCAGGTGACGCTGATCGATCCGAAATCGACGATGCTCGACTTCATCGACAAGGAAATCGTCGAGGATTTCATCTATCAGCTACGCGACCGCAACATGAAGCTGCTGCTGGGGCAAAAGGCCGAAAAGGTCACCCGCCAGGACGGCAAGGTGGAACTGTTGCTGGACAATGGTCGCCGCATCATCACCGACATGGTGCTGTTTGCCGCCGGCCGCATGGGTGCCACCGACACGCTCAATCTGGCTGCTGCCGGCCTCGAGGCGGACAATCGCGGCCGCCTCAGCGTCAATCCCGAAACCTTTGCCACCAACGTCCCGCATATCTTTGCGGCTGGCGACGTCGTCGGCTTTCCGAGCCTTGCTTCAACCTCGATGGAACAAGGCCGCATCGCCGCCCGCGTCGCCGTCGGTGCCATCGCCAAGGAGCCACCGAAATACTTCCCCTACGGCATCTATGCCGTGCCGGAAATCTCCACCTGCGGTCTTTCCGAAGAAGAGGTCAAGGAACGTCACATTCCCTACGAGTGCGGCATCGCCCGTTTCCGCGAGACGTCGCGCGGCCATATCATGGGCCTCGACACCGGCCTCCTGAAGATGATCTTCTCGCTGAAGACCCGCCGCCTTCTCGGCGTCCACATCGTCGGCGAAGGCGCGACCGAACTCGTCCATATCGGCCAGGCGGTATTGAACCTCAAAGGCACGGTGGAATATTTCGTCGAAAACACCTTCAACTACCCGACGCTCGCCGAAGCCTACAAAATCGCCGGCCTGGATGCATGGAACCGCATGGGCGATATCAAGTCGGAGCTTTGAGTAGAGGCTGTGCAAGCGCGACGGATCGAGGGGGAGTCCCTCTCCCCGCCTGCGAGGAGAGGGTTAGGGTGAGAGGCTTTCCGCGGGGACCGTCAATTGCGTGGCCCGAAATCTGAGATAACCCAACGTGCCCGTGTTCTGCGCCAATCGGACAATGACGCTGAAGCGTCTGACCTGCGCTTCGCGCCTGCTCCCAAATCCTAGATTTCAGTCTTCGCGGATAGTTTGTTGCCCCGCACCCCAGCCCCTCTCCCGTTTTGACGGGGAGAGGGAGTTTTTCCCTGATCTGCACAAAAAAAAGCCCCGCCGCGAACGGCAGGGCTCTGATCAGTTCCGGAGCAAATCCGAATTATTCGGCGCTGTCTTCAGCAGCCTTCTTCTTCGGAGCGGCCTTCTTCTTCGGAGCGGCGGCAGCTTCTTCGCCTTCGGTGGCGACTTCGATTGCTTCAGCCTTGGCAGCAGCCTTCTTCTTCGGAGCAGCCTTCTTGGCGGCCGGCTTGTCTTCCGTTTCAGCTTCGTCGTCAGCCAGCAGCGCTTCCTTGGAAACGGTCTTGTCGGTGACGTCGACTTCGGTTAGCAGGTGGTCGATGACCTTTTCTTCGAAGATCGGCGCGCGCAGGTTGGCGGAAGCGCCGGGGGTGTTGCGGAAGAAGTTCAGGATTTCCTTTTCCTGGCCCGGGAACTGCTGGAGCTGCGCATAGAGCGCACGCTGCATTTCGTCTTCGCTCACTTCGACGCCGGCCTTTTCGCCGATTTCGGAGAGAACGAGGCCAAGGCGGACACGGCGCTCGGCAAGCTTGCGATATTCTTCGCGTGCCTTTTCTTCGGTCGTGTCTTCGTCTTCGAAGGTCTTGCCCGATTCATCGAGATCGGTCTGGATCTGACGCCAGATGCTGGCGAATTCTGCTTCAACCAGCTTCTGAGGGGTGTCGAACTGGTACATCTCGTCGAGCTGGTCGAGGAGCTGACGCTTGACCTTCTGGCGGGTGACGGAGCCGTACTGGCTTTCGATCTGGCCGCGGACGATTTCCTTCAGGCGGTCGGCGGATTCGATGCCGAGCTTGGAGGCGAGTTCGTCGTTGATTTCGATATCGCCGGGAGCTGCGACTTCCTTCACCTTGATGTCGAAGGTGGCTTCCTTGCCGGCAAGGTTCTTGGCCGGGTAGTCGGCCGGGAACGTCACGGTAATGGTCTTTTCATCGTCCGCCTTGACGCCGACGAGCTGCTCTTCGAAGCCCGGGATGAAGCGGTTGGAGCCGAGGACGAGCTGAGCGTCTTCGTCCTTGCCGCCGTCGAAGGCTTCGCCGTCAACCTTGCCGAGGTAGTCTATGGTGACGCGGTCGCCGTTGGCGGCCTTGCCCTTCTTCGTCTCGTAGCTGCGGGCGCTTTCAGCGATCTTGAGGATCTGCTCGGTGACTTCGTCCTCGCCGATTTCGGCAACTTCGCGGGTAACCTTGATGCCCTTGACCGACTTCAGCTCGATTGCCGGGATGACTTCATAAGAGAGCGTGAATTCGAAATCGGCCTGAGCGGCGAGGATCTTTTCAGCCTCGTCCTTGTCCTCGGTCATGGCGATTTCCGGCTGGGTTGCCGACTTTTCGCCGCGCTCGGTCAGGATTGCCGGCGGCTGGTCACGAACGATCTCGTTGACGAGGTCGGCCATGATCGACTTGCCATAGACCTTCTTCAGATGCGCAACCGGCACTTTGCCCGGACGGAAACCGTTGATACGGACCTTGTCCTTGACCTCGGCCAGGCGCTCGTTCATGCGAACTTCCATGTCCTTGGCCGGGATGACCACCTTGATTTCGCGCTTCAGCCCTTCAGCGAGCGTTTCGATAACCTGCATTGTCCTACCTTCATTCATGGCGGCCGTGCCCAGACAGCCGTTCGTTTCGATGAGCACGACGCCGGAAAATCCCGAGCGTGGCTTGGATGCAATTCCTCATCATTTTGCTAGAGCGCCGCGCGTTCGAACGAATGCGCAAAGGTCGCTCTTCCTCTCGGAATCTAGGGCATCTTGTCCACTTTCCATCAGAAAGCGGGATGCTCTAGGCAAAATGGCGCGTCCACCGCGGGTCAGGAGACAGACCGTTAAGCCTCTCCCGTCCACAAGGCAGCCTTGGTGCGGGTAGAGAGACTTGAACTCCCACGCCTTGCGGCACCAGAACCTAAATCTGGCGTGTCTACCAATTTCACCATACCCGCGTTCCCAAAACCGCACGGCAATGCCTGCCCATGGGGCCTTCCGGAGCGCGGCGTCTCTATATCACCCGTTTTCAACCACGCAAAGGAAAAATGACGGTTCTACGACCGTCCATGAACCTTGTTTGGTTTTATAGGGAAACGCTGTCAGTAAAGCGGCTCTTCGTAGACGGCTTTGCCATCGAGAAGCAGGCTTCTGATATGCGCCGCGCCATCGGACGAAACGCGGGCGGCAATCGCGACGCGGTCGTGATTGCGCGCATCCTCGATGGTACGACCGTCGCCTTCAGGCACATAATAGCGTTCGATACCGTAGGTGACCCAGATCGTCGCGTGCGACGGCGCGCTATCGCTGTAAGAAAAATAGTCGAAAGGCAGGCTTTTGAGAACGACCGTGTCCGGTTTCGGCTCCAGTGCCCCGAAGGACGATTCGATGATGCCCCAATAGTCGTCATCCTGCTTCTTCAGGCGGACGGACAAAATCTGGTTTTTCCGATTTTCCGTCGGCACTCCGCCGATCACGGTCGACACCGGCACTCGCGAAATATCGTAGTTCAGCGTCACATAGTCGCCGCGCAGCAAATCGCGCGGATCGATCGGGGCGGTTTTCAACAGAACCTCGACGCCGCTCCGCAGGCCCCAAGCCCGCTCGCCAACCATATAGCCGAGGATGGCCGTCTGCAGCGCTGCGACGATCATAGCGGCAATCCACATGCGGCGGCTGACATTGCGTACAACGGTGCCCGGCTCGGCTGTCATCGTCATGCCCGCGCCCCCTGCCTGTCACTCTCAGCGCCGTCATGATGGGAAAATCGCCGCTCCAACCGGATGACCAGCCAGGCGGCGATCGCGACCAATACACCGCAGATCAGGAAGAATCCCGATGTGCCTATGATCGAACCGACCGTCTCGCCGGCGAGATAGAGGATTTCACCGGCAAAGACGACATAAGCGAGATAGCGCACAGCACCGTTATCGCGGCCGCTCAGAATGATGGCAACGATCGCACTTGCGAGCGTCGCGAAAGCGATCACGATGAGAGGCAGCTTGTTTGCAACCCATATATTATTCTCAAAAACGCCGTCGCTGATCTCTCCATGAATTGCGAAGAGACCGATGGCAGCGATGAGGAAGCTGTAGAAGGCCGGCGCTGCCCCGGCAGTGCGTGCGATCCGCGTCAATGGCGAGATCTGGAGGCTGGCGGCCAGGAAGGCAATCATGCCGGCAGTAGCAAGCAGGATAGCCGCATGCAGGCTCTCATACTGTGCGAAAATCCAAGTCAGCCAGCCAACAAGCATCAGATAGGCAAGATGCCGGGATCTTGGCGCATCGACGTATCGGACAAGGGCGATCAGCACGGCCGCCATAACCGGCGGCGCCCAGGGCATGATGCCGTACCAAACGTCGAAATGATCCCAAAGATAGAAGCCGCAAAAGCCCCAAGCGAGGAAGCCGGCAAGTGCCACCTGCCCGCTCGAGCGAAACAATACGGCAGCGACGGCGGCAACCGCGAACCAGACGATCATCATCGTCAGCTCGTCGCCGGATAGATTATACATCTGGCCGACAAGCGACATGGCGCCGCCGAAACTCATCGTACCGAGAATCAGCACCGCCGAGCCGAGAACCGGGTGGCCGCGCGCGAATGAATAGGCGCCGCCAAGATAAAAGGCCCAGATCAGCGCTATAAGCCCTAAGAGCCTGACGATCCTTGGAATCGCCTCCCAATTCGAGGCGACGAACAACAGGATCGCGGCGCCGACTAACAGCGCCGCCATGACGGCGAGCACGCGGCCAAGGCTGAAGCTTGCCGGGCGGCTGTCATATTCATTGAGAATCGCTGCCGCTGCCGGCCCATCGACCAACCCCTTATTCACCCAGACCTTAAGATCACGCTCCAGCCTAGCCCGGTACATCGCGCCCCTGACAGCGATTCCAACATCCCTGAGTGTCTTATCACAAAATGGGTGCGATCGAGGTCGCTCTTTCGCGTTTCAAAACAGGCCGAGCTTCGCGCAAGGCCGCACCGTGTTAATGCAGAGTTAAGGCTTACTTCGCATAATGGTCGTTTGCGGTATTGATGCGCGTCAACGTATGCATATGAAGCATACCTCCTATGAAATTATTGCGCTGCACAAAAATCAAAAGTCATACTATTTTATGAGCATCGAAGGACGGCGTGGCGCGCCGCTTCGGCGAAAGCCGGAAAGAGCCTGAGGATGAATTCCTCATATAGAATTCGGAGCCGCACACTCCTCCTCCCAGTGCGCTCCGATGGATTGACGACACTCCTCCTCCCAGTCGTCAATCACCACAAATGACGCCCACCGCATCCTCCTCCCGCGGTGGGCGTTATTTTTTATCTCCCATTAAATCGGTTATTGCCCTACGAATCGGCGGAGATCGTTTGCGCGCCCCTTTTAGGCGGCTCAAGGATTTGGAAGAGCGCAAAGCATGCGGCAACGGGAATTTTCTCGTGCGCTCAATCTCTAGCGATCTACAATCCGTTACGGGCTCGCAGGATGATATGGATCCGACCGCGGATGGGCGGCGCCCGATCAATTGCTCATGATTTGAGCTAAAGTTCGCAAATTCAACCAATTGCATGCCAAATGGCTGCTTTCGCGCAACTCCGTTATGCACAAAAAGCGGTCACCGCGTTAACCAACCCCCCTATTGGATTGCATCTTGCGCATAGGTGGCATGTAGCAATCGCTCTTTTTGATTTTCGCAGTGCAGCATATATTCGCATTCATCAGATCGAGGACGGAACCAATCGCGGAACCGACGAGATCTCCAAATCCTCGAAAGGGATATAAAATGAACCTGACCCGCTCTTTCAACAACTGGCGCAAGTACCGTCAGACCGTTACCGAACTCGGCCGCATGAGCACTCGCGAACTGCACGACCTCGGCATCGACCGTTCGGACATCCATCGCGTAGCTCGCGAAGCCACCGGCCGCTAACTGCCGGATTGGCTTCGCTAAAATAGCGACAGCCTACACAACGCCCGTTGCGGACAACCGCGGCGGGCGTTCTTTTTTGCGCGTCATTTGTGCACGCCGTTTGCCCTCGCAAGCAATCACTGCCACGCTTCAAGTCATACGCTCTAACATGTCATATAAAATTTGGGCAGTGATGGCTTTTTGGGCGTCATATTGCACAAATGCATAGCAGACGCTTTTTATTTGCACTGCAAAATATTCGTTCTCGCGCCTATATGAATATCAAGCGCTGAGGCGGCAATCGTGCCGCTCGCAACTAGATGACTGAGGACAAGAAAATGAACCCGCTTCGTATTGCCAAGAACTGGATTAGCTATCGCCGCACCCTGAACGAGCTCGGCAACCTCTCCAGCCAGACCCTGTCGGATATCGGCGTTAGCCGCTACGAAATCCGCAACATCGCTTCCCGCTCTTTCCGTTAATCGCAACGGACTGAGTGGACTGCTTCAAAACGGCGCTCTTCGGCGCCGTTTTTGATTCCGGCTTCCGCGTAAAGCAATTGGATCGCCGGCCTGCCCGTGGTAATGACGCGCGCATGACAAATACCAACTCCATTTCTCCCATCCATGTCATCGGCGGCGGCCTTGCCGGCTCCGAAGCCGCTTGGCAGATCGCCAGCGCCGGCGTGCCCGTCATCCTGCATGAAATGCGTGGCGTGCGTGGCACCGAGGCGCACAAGACCGACGGTCTGGCCGAACTCGTCTGTTCCAACTCCTTCCGCTCAGACGATGCGACCAGCAATGCGGTCGGCGTCATCCATGCGGAAATGCGCCTGGCCGGCTCGCTGATCATGGCTTGCGCCGATAAGCATCAGGTTCCCGCCGGCGGCGCGTTGGCGGTAGATCGCGACGGATTTTCGGAGGCGGTAACGCAGGCGATCGAAAACCACCCTCTGATCACGGTCGTTCGCGAGGAAGTCCAGGGCCTGCCCCCGACGGAGTGGGGTCGGGCGATCATCGCCACCGGGCCTCTGACCGCGCCGGGGCTTGCCAGTGCCATCCAGGCAGAGACGGGCGCGGACGCACTTGCCTTTTTCGACGCCATCGCGCCGATCGTCTACCGCGACAGCATCAACATGGACATTTGCTGGCACCAATCCCGCTACGACAAGGTGGGACCGGGCGGCACGGGCAAGGACTACATCAACTGCCCGATGGACGAAGCCCAATATAACGCCTTCGTCGACGCGCTGATCGCCGGCGACGCCGTTGGTTTCAAGGAATGGGAAGGCACGCCCTATTTCGACGGCTGCCTGCCGATCGAGGTCATGGCCGAGCGCGGGCGCGAGACGTTGCGCCACGGGCCGATGAAGCCGATGGGCCTGACAAATGCCCATAACCCCGGCGTCAAGGCCTATGCGGTCGTACAGCTACGCCAGGACAATGCGCTCGGCACGCTCTACAACATAGTCGGCTTTCAGACGAAACTGAAATATGGCGCGCAGGCCGAGATTTTCCGGCTGATCCCAGGCCTGGAGAATGCCGAATTCGCACGGCTCGGCGGCCTGCATCGCAACACCTATATCAATTCGCCGACGCTGCTCGACCGCTCGCTCTCGCTGAAATCGCGGCGGGGCCTGCGTTTTGCCGGCCAGATCACCGGTTGTGAAGGTTATGTCGAAAGCGCCAGCATCGGTCTGCTGGCCGGTCGCTTCGCGGCAGCCGAGCACAGGGGCGAGTCGCCGTCCCTGCCGCCAGACACGACGGCGCTGGGCTCGCTGCTCAACCACATTACCGGCGGCCATATCGTTTCCGATGAAGAGCCGGGCAAGCGCTCCTTCCAGCCGATGAACATCAATTTCGGGCTGTTTCCGGAATTGGAACCGGGTTCGATCGTCAAGCCGGAGGGCGTCAAGCGCTTCCGCGGCAAGGACAAGACGATCATGAAACGGCAACTGATCGCCAAGCGGGCACTGGCGGATTGCGCTGCGTGGCTGGGGGTTCAGGCACCCGCGATCATCAAAAGCGCCTGAGCCTCTTTAGGCCTTTGCCGCTGGCTTGGTAGCCGAGGACTTGGAATCATCGCTCGCAACATAATTGCCGAGCAGCCAGAGTGAGACCTCTGCTGCCTCCGCGGGCGTCGCGAATTCGAATGTGCCGTTATGGTGCGGGGCGTCCAGGAAATCGATGGTCAAGCCGCGACCGCTTCCCGAATCCTTGGCATGTGCCCTGCCCGGCTCGATCAGATGAACGGCAAAGTGATTGCGCAGGCTCCGCATGAAGCCGGCCTTGTCATCATGCAAGCGCACGAAAACCGCTTGGCCATTGGCCGTGGTCTGCAATTGCCGGATGGCTTCCGTCGGAAAAGCGCGGCCGAACTCCAGAATGGCAAGACCGGTATCGTGCAGACCATCTTCCTTGTTCTGCGACGCCATGCGCGTTGCGAAGAAGGCAAAGAAAACGACGATCGCAAAGAGTATGCACCAGACGATGATGCCCATAGCGGCTCTCCTGGGATGCGGGCAAATATTCGGCAATCTCTATAAGCTCTGAGACTTGCGCGAACGTGGTCAGTTTCAGATTTTCCTGGTCACCGAGGCCAGAGCCATGCGCATCTGCCGGCGCCATTGTGGCTGCAGGAACGATCGATCGAACAGGTCGGCGCCCAGCGCCTGCGCGCGTTTCAGCACCGGCTCTGCCAGAACCACCGGCAGGAAAGCCGGAAATACCGCCGGCGAAATATTGCCGGCAGCTCTCGCCTTCGCGAGATGCTCACGGCCGAGGCCGGCGAAAGCTTCGATGGCGGCAGAAATGCGTGCCTTGTCCTCGCCAGCGAGAAAAGCATCTCGATCGAGACCGGTTGCCGTCAAGATTTCCAACGGTAGATAGAGCTGTCCGCGATGGCGGTGCATCGGCATCAGCAACAGCAGCCCGGCAATCGCCTGTGCCACGCCGGCATGGCCGGCAGCGTCGGCCGAGCGGCGGGCATCCTCCGGCGACAGCACGAGGCTCGCAAGCTGGATCAGCGCCGACGCCGTCTCGCCGGCATAGCCTTCCAGCGTACCGCGCGTTTCCATCGGGTCGTCGTAGAGATCGAAGATGCGCGCATCGATCATATCGATCAGCGTTTGACGCGGCAGGCGATGCAGCTCGATCGCGGCGAGCAGCTCGGCAGCCACGGGATTGGCCGCGCTCGACCCATGCGCCTGTCCCTCGAGCAGATCGCGCCAATATTGCATGCGCACTTCGCCCGGCAATGGCTCGTGGACCAAATCGCGGATGCGCGCCAGCTCCGCATTGAAGGCGTAGAGTGCGGCGAGAGCGCCGCGCTTATCCTCCGGCGCCAGCAGACAGGCAAGATAGCGGTCGCGATCGGTGTCGCGAAGCGTCGCCAGGCAAAGATCCTGGTTGCTACGGGGCGCAGCTAATGTCGTCATGCCCTGCCTGATCCTCGTCAAACGGCGATCAGCGCCGCGGCAACGGCGCGCGACTCGGCCAGCATGATGTTGAATGTGCGCACCGCCGCTCCCGTATTCATCGAATCGGAAGAAATCTGCCTGGCGCGGAAAGCCGCCCTCAGCTCCGATGGCAAAGGCCGCAGTTCCAGGCCGGTGCCGACCAACAACACCTCGATCTCGGCAGCCTCATCGAGCACTTTCTGGAAATGCGCCGGCGTCAACGCATCCTCCAGCGTCATGTCCCAGCCGTAAATGCCGGAGGGCAGGCAGAGCAGCGAGCCGCGATGCGACATGTCGGCAAATCGAAAACCGCCATTGCCATAAGCGTCGATCGGTGCGCGGCCGGGAAAATGCGCGTTCCGTATTTCTATGCCTTTTGCCACTTTGTCACACCGCTGGTTTGCCTGATTGAACGTCGCCGCCTGCCTGTCCCTTGTTTTCGCCGCCAGCCTGGAATCTATCCGGGCGTAGCTTGAAGACGATCAGGACCGGGGCCGCAATATAGATCGAAGAGAAGGTGCCGACCGCGACGCCGAAGAGCAAGACGAAGGTGAAGGAGCGGATCACCTCGCCGCCGAATATACAGAGCGCGAGCAGCGCCAGCAAAGTCGTCGCCGAGGTCAGAACCGTGCGCGACAGCGTCTGATTGATGGAGGCATCAATCAGAATCGGCAACGGCATCTGCGAATAGCGTCTGAGATTCTCGCGCATCCGGTCATAGACGACGACGGTATCGTTCAGCGAATAGCCGACGATGGTCAAAAGTGCCGCAATGCCCGTCATGTTGAATTCCATGCCGGTCAGCACGAAGAGGCCCAGCGTCAGGATGACGTCATGCAGCGTGGCGACAATCGCGCCAACGGCAAACTGCCACTCGAAACGCAGCCAGATATAGATGAGGATCGCAGCCAGCGCCGCGAGAACCGCAAGCGACGCCGTCGCGCTGATTTCGCCGGAAACGGCAGGGCCGACGACCTCGACACGGGAGAAGTCGTATTCCCTGCCTAGTTCGTCGCGCACGAGGGTCACGGCGGATTGTTCGGCGTTCTCGCCGCCCTGCTGCGCATGCACTCGGATCACCGCACTTAGCCGATCGTCGAGCCGCTCGACCTGTACATCGCCCGGAACGACGTCCTGCAGACGCGATTGAATATTGGCCGGATCGACAACGCCCTGCTTGGCGCGAACTTCGATGATCGACCCGCCGGTAAAATCGATACCGAGATGCATGCCGATCGTTGCGAAGGCAAGCAGGGTTGCGACCGACAGCGCCGCCGACACCGTAAACGAATAGCGGCGGATACCCATGAAGCGAATATTGGCGCCGTCGAAGATGCCGCTTCGCACACCCGCCAGCAGCACGCGCGGCTTGCGATGCGAAATCCAGGCGTCGACGAGCGAACGCGTCACGAAGCAAGCGGTAAAGAAGGTGGTGAAAACGCCTGCTATCAAGGTCGCGGCAAAGCCGCGCACCGCGCCGCTGCTGACATAAAAGAGGATGGCCGCGACGATGAGCAGCGTGAGGTTGGCATCGGCTACGGTGGCAGCGGCTCGGTTGAAGCCGTGGCGCAACGCGTCGACGAGAAGATGGGTCTTCTTTTCTTCTTCCCGGACGCGTTCGTAGATCAACACATTGGCATCGAGCGCGATACCAATGATGAGAACGATGGCGGCAATCCCGGGCAAGGTCAGCGTGATGCCGAACAGCCCCATGATTGCCAGAACCATGATGATGTTGATGACAAGTGCAATCGTCGCGGCGACGCCGAGCAGTCCGTAGAAGCCGATCATCAGCGCGGCAACGAAAATGGCGGCAACAATGCAAGCGGTTATGCCGGAGCGCATCGTTTCATTGCCCAAACCGGGCTTGATGGTTCGCTCTTCGACCGTCGTCAGCGTCGCGGGCAATGGCCCGGACTTCAGCATGACGGCGAGATCCTGCGCGCCCTGCGCCGTGAAATCACCGGGTATATCGATATCGCCGGTGGTGATTGCGGTCTTCAAGGCGGCCGCCGAGATGACCTGGTCGTCAAGCACGACCACGACATTCTTGCCGAGATTGGCAGCCGTCGTCTGTGCAAAACGGGTGGTCGCTTCGGCCGTCAGTTTGACGGAGATATTGCCGTTATTGTTCTGGGTGTTGGACACCGCCACAGCATCGGCAAAGTCGATATTCGAGAGGAGAGGCTGCTTCTGGACGAGATAGCCAACTGGAGGGTCATCTTCGGAAAACAGCACTTCCGAACCGGCGGGCGGGCGGCCATTGATGGCATCCTGCACCGACATGGATTGATCGATCAGACGGAAGCTGAGCTGGGCTGGCTGGTTCAGGAGGTTCTTCAGGCGCTGCGGATCGGCAAGGCCCGGCACCTGAATGACGACACGATCCGCGCCTTGCCGGCGGATCAGTGGCTCACCGACGTCCAACTGAGCGATACGATTGCGGATGACTTTCAGCGAGCGCGTCATCGATGCAGAGACACGCTCATCGATGCCGGCATCGGTAATATCGACGGTCAGGGCACCATTGTCGCCCTGCGATAAGACCACTCCCGTCTTGCCGCTGGTGATCGGCTTCAAGGCAGTTACAGCAGCCTGCACCTGCGCGGGATCGTTGATGCGGAGCTGGATCTTCTGGCCAGTGCCGGTAAGACCGGAATAGCTGATATTGACCGTGCGCAGCCTGGCGCTGATATCGCCAACAACAGTCTCCAGCCGATCCCGGACGACATCGCCACGCTCGATTTTGAGCATGATATGTGAACCGCCCTCAAGATCGAGCCCGAGTCCGACTTTGCTTCGCGCAAACCAGGCCGGAAAAGAGGAGAGCTGCTGATCGCTGAGCAGATTGGGCACGGCAAGGAGAACGCTCAAGAGAACGGCGAACCAGATCAGGACGGTCTTCCACCAGGAGACGTGCAGCATCGCTCTCTCGAGTTTTGGCTTCTCACTGCGCCCCCACAATCACCGGGACACACAAAGGCGCAGTAACACTTTGAATTTGCGCACAGTTCTCTTCGAAAGTCGAATCCGATTTTCGAAACTGCACGCTGGCGTGGCAAGCTGCTCGGCCCCACCTGCCCGTCAAACCTTACGCAGCGTCAGCCTTGACCGGCTCGCCCTTGACGCGGACTTCCGTGATGGCGCTGCGCACAACGCGGATGCGGACGCCTTCGGCGATTTCGACTTCCAGTTCCTTGTCGTCGACGACCTTGGTGACCTTGCCGACGATGCCGCTCGTGACGATCTGGTCGCCGCGGCGGATATTCTTCAGGACTTCCTCACGCTTCTTCGCCTGTGCGCGTTGCGGGCGGATAAGAAGGAAATACCAAACCACCATCAGCGGCACAAACAGGATGATCATTTCAAAGCCGGAACCGCCAAAGGCGCTTGCGGCTGAATCTGTCGCGCTCTGCGCATATGCGTTGGTGATAAACATCGAGAACTCCCTTGAACTCCTTGCGGGAACGGGCCCCGCGTCAGGTGGCCGGAATATAGTTGTGATCATCGCGAATGCAACAAAAACAGCCGCGGACCGTACTGTTTTCCAGGCCTCTTAGCCTTTCGGGCCCGAAAGGAGCATGGTACCCGCCAAGACAGGGAGCATTTTACTCCTTTCCCGACTAACGTTCTGGAGGAAAAACGGTGACCGAAGATCAAAACACGCTGATCCTTGCGGAAGTCCGCCGCCTCGCCGACGCGCTTGAACGCCTCGCCGGCCCGGCACCGGCCGTCAACGATTGGGACGCTGCCGATTGCTTCGTCTGGGCCCCTACCCGGCTCTATCTGCAGCCCGTTGCCCGGCCGAACCGCGTGGCGCTGACCCTCATCCGGGGCGTCGACCATGTGCGCGACATTTTACACGAAAATACGCTGCGCTTCACCGAAGGCTTCGCCGCCAACAATGTCTTGCTCTGGGGTGCGCGCGGCATGGGCAAGTCGTCGCTCGTCAAGGCCGTGCATGAGGATGTGCGCCGCGCCACCGGCGTCTCGCTGAAGCTGGTCGAAGTGCATCGAGAGGATATTTCCTCCTTGCCGGTACTGCTCGATATCCTGAAAGCCACGCCGCATCGGGTCATCGTCTTCTGCGACGACCTTTCCTTCGATCACGACGACACCGCCTACAAATCGCTGAAGGCGGCGCTGGACGGCGGTGTCGAAGGCCGGCCGGACAATGTGCTGTTCTACGCCACATCGAACCGCCGCCACCTGCTGCCGCGGCATATGATGGAAAACGAGCAATCGACGGCCATCAACCCTTCGGAAGCGGTGGAGGAAAAGGTATCGCTCTCCGACCGTTTCGGTCTCTGGCTCGGCTTCCACAAGTGCAGTCAGGAAGATTATCTGCAGATGATCGACGGCTATGCCGATTATTTCAAGCTCACGCTTGATCGCGCCCAGATGCATCACGAGGCGCTGGAATGGGCAACGACACGCGGCGCCCGCTCCGGGCGCGTGGCGTGGCAATATATCCAGGATCTTGCCGGTCGGCAGCGGATCGTGCTGGAGCGGGATTGACCATCGCCTTCCAAATCATGTCGCGCAGCGGCCGTGCGACAACGACATGCGCAAAATTAAGAACCTAATGCGCAAAGAGCGGATCCCAGAGATCGCGATGCGCTTTAGAACGACAAAAAGCCCGGTGGTAGCCGGGCTTTTTGCAGACTCCTTGAGACGCACTACCTATTCAAGGAACGTCATTGGGTTGACCGGGGCCGAATTCTTGCGGACTTCGAAGTGAAGCTGCGGCTGCTTGACGTCACCGCTCATGCCGGACGTGGCCAGCGTCTGGCCGCGCTGAACCTTCTGGCCACGGGCGACGCTAAGTGCATCGGCATGGCCGTAGACCGTGACCGTGCCGTCGTCGTGACGGACGAGGACGGTGTTTCCGAGTTCCTTCAGGCCGTTGCCGGCATAGATGACGACACCGTTTTCAGCGGCCTTGATCGGGGTGCCTTCCGGAACCGAGATGTCGATACCGTCGTTGCGGCTGCCGTTGACGTTGGAGCCATAGCCGGCAATGACCGCGCCGCGGACTGGCCAGCGGTATTTGCCGATCCCCGTCGCTTCCGGAGCATCCGCCTGCACGTCGGCCTTGGCGGCGGCGTCGCCGACGGACTGGGTCGGCGCTGCGGCCGCGACCGCCTGGGGCTTGGCGGCATCGGCGGCCGGCGCTGCGGCGACGGCCTTGGGCGCTGCCTTTGCTGCCGGCTCTGCGGCGGCAGTCTTAGTCGCGGCGGCTTTCGCAGCCGGTTTTACGGTCGGCTCAGCAGCCGCCTGCTTCGGCTCCATGGCCGGCACTGCAACAGACTTCACGGCGGACTTTTGCGGCTCGATCGAGGCGGTTTTTACCGGATCGGGTTTCACCGGTTCGGCCTCGGCAACTGCACCGTGCGGCAGCTTCAGCGTCTGGCCGATACGGACGCCGCCGCCCGACTGTATGTGGTTTGCCTGCTTGAGCGCATCGACGCTGACGCCGGCGTTTTTCGCGATCCTGGCAAGCGAGTCACCCGGCTTGACGACATAGGTGCCATCGCCCTTCGGCTGCGGACCCTTGCCGTTACCGGCAGCGAGCTTGCTGGGATCGGCGAGGCCGGCCTGCGACTTGCCACGCATCTGACCGTTGGATGGCAGCACCACGGCATCCTGCTCCGGAGCCTTGACCGGCGCGGGCATCTTGCCACCCTTGGAAAGGTCGGTCGCTTCCGAGGCCACTTTGGCCGGGCTCGGAGCACCGGCACCGTTCATGGTCGGGATGATGATCTGCTGGCCGGGCTGAGCGCTGGCGCTGTTCTTCAAGCCGTTGGCGCGCAGGATTTCTTTTTCCGGAACGCCGTAGCGGCGCGACAGCAGGCTTATGTTTTCGCCGGGACGCAGCGTGACGCTTGGCGCGTTGACTGCCGTCCAGCCGGATGAAGGTGCTGCGGCAGTCGGCGCCTTGATCGTGCCGGTCGACATCGTATCCGGAGCCAGAGCCGGTTCTGCGCGGGATACCGCAGCTTTGCCACGCGATGCGGGGAACGGCTGGGCAAGCGCTTCGCTTTCTCCCTTGGAGGCGACATGCGAGCGAACCGGCGCTGCGGAAGCAGTCGGCGCTGCAAGCTCGGTCCGCTGGATCGCGACGGGAGCGCTTGATACGCGAGCACTCGAATAGGATGGATTATAACGGGCCGGAGAATTCGGATATGGCCTCGTCACCGGTGCGTTCTGCTGCGAATAATCCTGCTGCTGATAACCGCCGCCCTGGGCGAGATCGGCACGCGGCACGGGATCGCCATCTGCCCCATTCAAGCCGCGACGATTGATCGAGCCGGTCGTCGTCTGATCCGGAGAGCCCGCAAAGAGCCCGCCGAAGCGCGTCGTGTCCGAACTACAAGCTGTCGCGGTACTCGCCAGGAGAACGGCCACCAAGACTTTCCCTGCCGATTTACCGAAGTTTGACGAAAGACTGAAACCCATGACTCGACCCACTTGAGACGCAACCGATTATGGGTCGATTAAAGCGCGTTAATCTTACCATGCGGTTAAAGCACTGGCGTCACATGTGTTTTTTTGAGGAATTGCTAACCATAGAAGATGAAACCCCGCGTTCGCGGGATACTTCCAAGGATTTCAATCTAAATTAGGCCTCAAAGATAAGAGGCGAGCATCGGCACGATCGGCTGATAAGGAACATCGAAGAGTTCCTCGCGCTCGAAGCGACTGCCGGTCTTGGTGAGACGCACCATGCGGCAGACATTGTCTGAAAGTATCAACGGCGCAATCATCGACCCGCCGGAAACCAATTGCTCGGCAAAGAAGCGCGGCATGGTGGTGAAGGCGGAGGTCACCAGGATGCGATCGAAAGTCCCCTCGCCCGGCAAACCGACGCTGCCGTCAGCCTGGCGGATGATGACATTGCGCAGGCCGAGCGTATCCATGCGCTGCTGCGCTGCCGTCGTCAGCGTCTTGTAGCGATCGACCGTCAGCACCCGCTCGACAATGCGGCCCATGACGGCAGCAGTGAAGCCGCTGCCGGTTCCGATTTCGAGAACGCGATGGCCTGGCTTGATCTTCAGGCTATGCAGAATGCGGACGACGAGATCGATGCCTTCCATGAAGGCACCGCATTCGATCGGGATCGTTCGGCTGGAATAGGCATCATCGGCAAATTGCAGCGGCACGAAGGGTAGGCGCGGCGTCTGTTCGACGGCCGTCATCAGATCGATGTCCAATATGCCTTCGGCCCGCAGCCGCAGCACGACGGCTGCAAAGCCTTCCTTCTCGACCAGACGAGATGTCAATCCGCTACTCCGTACCCGAGCGCCCGCGCCACGCGGTCTTGCGCCGAATAATCCGTTAAATCGAGTTTCAAAGGAGTTACCGAAATACGATTTTGTTTCAAGGCATGGATATCGGTGCCGGGGCGAAAGATGCCGCTGCGTTCGCCGAAGCGCAACCAGTAATACGGGAAACCACGGCCATCGGCCCGTTCCTCGACCTGGAGATTGAAGGCGAGATTGCCCTGCGCGGTGACTTCTGTGCCCGAAACTTCGTCCGGTTGGCAGTTCGGGAAGTTCAAGTTGAGAAAGGTGCCGTCGGGCATGTCGACATCGATAAGCTTGCTGAGAAGCGCGGGCGCATGCGCCTCCACCACCTCCCAGGGAACGACCCGTGTCCCGTTCTCATGCACATAGGCTTGGCTCAGCGCGATGGAGCGCACGCCCTGCAGCGTACCCTCGATCGCGCCGGCAATCGTGCCCGAATAGGTGACATCGTCGGCAACGTTGGAGCCGGAATTGACGCCTGAGAGCACCAAGTCCGGCTTGATGTCCATGACCTGGCGGATGCCCATGATGACGCAATCCGTCGGCGTACCGCGCAGCGCATAATGCTTGTCGGAGACCTTGCGCAGACGCAACGGTTCGGAAAGGCTCAGCGAATGGGCAAGGCCGCTTTGATCCGTCTCCGGCGCCACGATCCAGACGTCATCGGACATGGTGCGGGCGATGCGCTCCAACACGGCCAGTCCTTCGGCATGAATGCCGTCGTCATTGGTCAGAAGTATCCGCATTGCCCCCACCGCTCAAAAACATGATCCCGAATAGCGCGAAGCGGTTTTCGGACAAAATCATGTCCCGTCAAATCAGGCTGCCCGCTCGATTCTCTTCAGACCACCCATATATGGCAGCAGTGCGTCCGGAACAGTGACTGAGCCGTCGTCATTCAGATAATTCTCGACAACGGCGATCAGGCAGCGGCCAACGGCAGTGCCGGAGCCGTTCAGCGTGTGGACGAATTTCGTAGCCTTGTCGTCCTTGCCGCGATAGCGGGCATTCATGCGCCGCGCCTGGAAATCGCCACAGACCGAGCAGGAGGAGATTTCGCGATAGGTGTCCTGCCCCGGCAGCCATACTTCCAGGTCGTAGGTCTTGCGGGCGCCGAAGCCCATGTCGCCGGTCGACAGCGTCATGACACGATAATGCAGGCCAAGACGCTTCAGCACTTCCTCGGCGCAGGCGGTCATCCGCTCGTGCTCGACAATCGAGCTTTCTGCGTCGGTGATGGAAACGAGTTCGCATTTCCAGAACTGGTGCTGGCGCAGCATGCCGCGCGTATCGCGACCGGCCGAACCTGCTTCCGACCGGAAAGACGGCGTCAGCGCCGTGAAGCGCAGCGGCAGCTTCTCCTGATCGAGGATTTCACCGGAGACGAGGTTGGTCAGCGTTACTTCGGCAGTCGGGATCAGCCAACGGCCATCCGTGGTCTTGAACAGGTCCTCGGCGAATTTCGGCAATTGGCCGGTGCCGAACATGGCCTCGTCGCGCACCATCAACGGAGAGCTGACTTCGGTATAGCCGTGTTCACCTGTATGAAGGTCCAGCATGAATTGGCCGAGCGCCCGTTCCAGGCGCGCAAGCTGCGAGGTCAGCACGGTGAAACGCGAGCCGGAGAGCTTGGCAGCGCGCTCGAAATCCATGTAGCCGAGCGCTTCGCCGATCTCGTAATGTTCCTTCGGCGGATGGTTCCAGGTCGGCTTGGCGCCCCAGGCATGCTTGACGACATTATCGTGCTCATCCTTGCCAACCGGCACGTCGTCGAGCGGAATATTGGGAATGCGCGACAGGGCGTCGTTGAGCTCGGCCGTCAGCACGCGCTCCTCTTCTTCCGCGGCCGGCAGCGACGTTTTGATCTCGGCGACCTCCGCCTTCAGCTTCTCGGCAAGCTCGGTGTTCTTCTGCGCCATGGCCGCGCCGATTTCCTTCGAAGCGGCGTTGCGGCGAGACTGCATATCCTGGACGGATTGGATGACGGAGCGGCGCTTCTCGTCGAGCGCAATGAGGCTTTGCGACAAAGGCTCGGCTCCGCGCTTAGCAAGCGCTGCATCCAAAGCCTCGGCATTCTCACGAATCCATCTGATATCAAGCATCGTCGTTCCAGGTCGTTGCACAAGATGATGACTCCGCCCGAGATTTCGGACGGAGATTAAACCGGCAGAACCTTATGGAAAGACGATGCGGACCTGCCGCTCAGACGCTATCCGTCTTGGCGACATCGGACGTCTCGTCACTCTCCTCGAGCGCTTGCCGGGCACGCTGGCGTTCCACGAGTCGCGCCGCGTAGATGGAAATCTCGTAGAGAAGGATCGTCGGCAGTGCAAGGCCGATCTGGGACATCGGATCCGGCGGCGTCAGCACGGCGGCGACGATGAAGGCGAAGACGATCGCGAACTTGCGCTTTTGCGCCAGCCAAGCCGATGTCAGCAGGCCGACGCGCGCCAGCAGCGTAGTGATGACCGGAAGCTGGAAGACGAGACCGAAGGAGAAGACCAGCGTCATGATGAGGCTGAGATATTCCGAGACCTTCGGCAGCAGCGCAATGCCCACCTGACCATCGGCCGGTGCCTGCTGCATCTTCAGGAAGAACCACATCACCATGGGCGTGAAGAAGAAGTAGACGAGTGCGGCGCCCATCAAAAACAGAATCGGCGATGCGATCAGGAACGGCAGGAAAGCAGAACGCTCGTTCTTGTAGAGCCCGGGCGCGACGAATTTATAGACCTGTGCAGCGATGATCGGGAAAGAGATCACCAGCGCACCGAACATGGCGACCTTCACCTGCGTGAAGAAAAACTCCTGCGGTGCGGTATAGATCAGCTCGGCCTTGGTAACATCGAGATGCGCCCAGACGACAGCCCATTTGTATGGGTAGACCAGATAGTTGAAGAGGTGCTTGGCAAAGGCGAAACAGCCGATGAAGGCAATGAAAAACGCCACCAGCGACCAGATCAGCCGCGTGCGCAATTCCATGAGGTGTTCGATAAGCGGCTGCGGCTTATCGTCGATGTCACCCGTCATGCCTCGTCCTTCTTCTTAGGCGTTGTTTTGCTCGCTGCAGGGCGCTTCCTGGGAGAGGCCGCGGCGGCTGGAGCATCGGCCGTGGCCGCTGCAACCTTGCGAGGCGCCCGCTTCGGCTTTTCCGCGACAACCGATGTGTCGACCAGCGCAGCAGCGACCTCGTCCGTCTTGCCCGGTGCTTTTGCCCGAGGCTTGCGAACAGCTTTCGGCTTAGCAGGCGCTTCCCCAGCAACGGCGGCCGGCTGCGGCATAAGCGGCGCGGACGATACGGCCGGTGCGGCCTCGTTAGCTGCCGGAACGATTGGAGGCATTTCCGGCAGCCCCATGGACGGCTCGGACACAGGTTCGGCCGGTGTCGATGTTGCCGCGACGGGCTGATCGGCGGTCGTCGAACGCTGCAAGTCGGCCTTGATCTCGTTGCCCATCTGCCGCAGCGGGTTCATTGCTTCCCGCAATGAATTGACCGGATTGAGCTTTTGCGCATCGGAGATCGTCTGGCGCACATCGTCCAGCTCCGCCTCGCGCATGGCCTCATCGAATTGCGCGCGGAACTCGCCCGCCACTTTTCGGGCCCGCGCCGTCATTTTGCCGATTGTCCGCAACGTTGCCGGCAGTTCCTTAGGGCCAATGACCACAAGCGCCACGACGGCGATAACCAGCAGCTCAGACCAGCCTACGTCGAACATGAAAAGGCTCCTGGGCCGACAGCGAGCGTCTCAACTCCCTGCGCACCCGACATGATTATTTCGATTCGTCGGCCTTGTGTTCAACCGTGCGGGACGCTGTCGTCTGAGACGGCGTCTCATCCTCGTCGCTCATGCCTTTTTTGAAGCTCTTGATGCCCTTGGCAACGTCACCCATCAGCTCCGGGATCTTTCCACGGCCGAACAACAACAGCGCGATGGCCAGGACGATAAGCCAGTGCCATATGCTTAGAGAACCCATTGCGATAACTCCCAATTTCAACGTCTTCCCGATGTAAGACGTTTACGGACGTTTTTCAAACACCAAAATGTGCTGCACCGGCGCACTTGGGGATAGCGAGCGCCAAAGCCGCAGTCGAACATCTCCAAATGAGGAGAACGGCCCACATATTAGAAGCCGCTAATGGCAAAACCGAGACTTGCTGTCACTGTCTGGAAAAAAGCTTTGCGCGGCCAATCGGCCTGCAACGACCCGCTTATTCGTCCGAAGCGCCGCCTGGCGCCAGAAGGCCGAGTTCCTCCAGATCCAGTTGCGTGATCGGATCTTCGTCCTCGGTCAATTCGTCGCTCATCAATGGCGACGGAATGTTGAAGTTGGCGGGAATACGGCCCGAAAGCAGCCCTGCCCCCTTCAATTCCTCGAGACCGGGAAGGTCTCGCAGCTCTTCCAGCCCGAAATGATCGAGAAAATCCCGCGTCGTACCCAGCGTCACCGGACGGCCGGGGGTGCGCCGGCGACCGCGAAACCGAACCCAGCCGGATTCCATCAGGACGTCCAACGTCCCCTTGGAGGTCTGCACGCCTCTGATATCTTCAATCTCGGCGCGCGTCACCGGCTGGTGATAGGCAATGATGGCCAGGACTTCGAGTGCTGCACGCGACAGTTTTCGCACCTCGTTGTCATCGCGGCGAATTACGAAGGAAAGATCGGCGGCCGTGCGAAAAGCCCAGGCGCCGTCGACCTGTATCAGATTGACGCCACGCGTCGCATAATCGGCCTTCAGACGCTGCATGATGGAGCGCACATCGATGCCGCGGGGAACGCGATCGGCGATAAAACCTTCGGACACCGGCTGAGCGGAGGCGAAGACCAAGGCCTCGGCGATGCGTTCGGCCTCGCGGATGAGGTGTTCGTCGACGGCCGGCTCTGTCGGCGCAGCCGCTTCATCGTCCATATGGTGGTCGTCGTCCGGGCCGGTCACGCTCGCTCCTGCTCTATTCCGCCGCTTCGAGTTCTATATGGTTCGGCCCGCGACGCATATAGAGCGGCTGAAACGCGCCCTCCTGGCGGATTTCCAGCTTGCCCTCGCGCACGAGTTCCAGCGAGGCGGCAAAGGCGCTGGCGATGGCGGTGACACGCTCGCTCGCGCTGGTCATATAGCGCAGCAGATAGTGTTCCAAGGCAGTCCAGTCGGTGATCTCGCCGATCATGCGGTTGAGGATCGTCCGGGCGTCGACCAGCGACCAAACGCGGCGACGCTCGATCGTTACCTGCGTGATCGCCTGGCGCTGACGCAGGCCGGCATAGGCAGTCAAGAGATCATAGAGGCTTGCGTCATAGGCCGATTGGCGCCGGTCGGGAATATGTTCGGGCGCGCCGCGGACGAAGACGTCGCGGCCGAGACGATTGCGGTTGACGAGGCCGGTTGCCGCATCCCGCATCGCCTCCAGACGCTTCAGCCGGAAGGCAAGCGTTGCGGCCATTTCCTCGCCGGTCGGACCGTCTTCCTTGCTCTGCTGCGGAATGAGCAGCTTCGACTTGAGATAGGCGAGCCAGGCGGCCATGACTAGGTAATCGGCGGCAAGCTCGATACGGATCCGGCGGGCACGCTCGATGAACAACAGATATTGCTCGGCGAGCGCCAGCACGGAGATACGCGACAGATCGACCTTCTGGTTGCGGGCAAGATGCAGCAGAAGGTCGAGCGGGCCTTCGAAACCGGCGATATCGACGACCAGGGCAGGCTCATGCATGCCGCGCTCGGCACTATTGTCCTGCCACAGCTTGTCCATCGGCGCCGCCGCCTGCAGGCTGTTTTCCGTGCCGTCCACCTTGTTCACCTTTCAGATCCCTACTGCATAATTCCTTAAATCGGTACCGATTTAAGGAATTATGCAGCATTTCAAAGCGCTACAGCGTCCTTAGCGCGTCTTAAAAGACGCGCGGCGCTGTAGAGTTCGGTCTTACGCCACCGCAAATATCGCGTCGAATTCAGCGCGGATCGAAGCCTCGTCGGCACCGTCGTTGCGGCCGAAGGCTGCCTCGACCGCTTTCGCACGCGCCAGAGAAGCTCCGGCCAGCACCGGAACATTACGCACCACCTGCTGCATCTCATCCATGACGCCATTGCAGTGCAGCACGATATCGCATCCGCCCGCAACAATATTCGCCGCCCGCTCGCCGATTGTGCCGGCTAGAGCGTTCATCGAGGTATCGTCGGAAAGCAGCAGCCCCTGGAAGCCAATATGGCCGCGAATGATCTCGTCGATGACCTTGCGCGACGTCGTCGCCGGATTGGTGGGGTCGATGTCGGTAAAGACGACGTGGCAGGTCATTGCCATCAACTCGTCCTTGAGCGCCACGAAGGGCGGAAAATCATGCGCCTCCAGCTCCGCACGCGGAACCGTGACGACCGGCAATTCATGATGCGAATCGGCAAAGCCGCGGCCATGCCCGGGCATGTGCTTCATCACCGGCAGCACGCCGCCAGCCTTCAGACCTTCGGCGGCCGCGCGCCCCATCTCCGTCACCGTCGCGGGATCGCCGCCATAGGCGCGGTTGCCGATAACATTGCTCGAACCTTCGACGGGCACGTCGAGCACCGGCAGGCAATCGACGTTGATGCCGAACTTCAGGAGATCGAAGGCATGCAGCCGCGACATCAGCCAGGCGGCGCGCAGGCCCTGTTCGCGATCTTTGCGATAGATATCGCCCAGTGCTTGGCCGGACGGATAATGCGGCAGAATCGGCGGACGGATGCGCTGCACCCTGCCCCCCTCCTGATCGATCAATACCGGTGCATCACGGCCGACGCTATCGCGTAACGAAGCGACGAGATCGGCTATCTGCGCGGGCTCGGAAATGTTGCGTCCAAACAGGATAAAGCCCCATGGCTGTTCCGACTGATAGAAGGAACGCTCTTCGGGCGTGATGGAATGGCCGCTACAGCCGAGGATCATGGATTTTGATTCGGTCATGTTCGAATCATAAAGGCCACCTCGCGAAATGCGAATAACCTCAAACCGAGATACACAAAAGAAAACGGCGAGCCTCGGCCCGCCGCTTTCAACAATCTTGGGGCCTCGATCTCCTATTTAGAGATCAGGCAGGTGCCGCCTGCGGCGCGGTAACGCTGGCAGATGTCGGCAGCTTCATCCTTGGAGCCGGCGACGACGCGGACGCGATAGTAGGTGCCCTTGCCAGCGATATCGGCCTTGCGAATTTCGAGCGGATGACCACCGATGACGCTGGCGAACTTGACCTTCAGATTGGCCTGCGACTTCTGCGCTTCCGCCTCGGAAGGCAGCGAAGCGATCTGAACGCCGTAAGCACCGCTTGCACTTGCCGACGCGGCCGGAGCAGCCTGGGCCGCAGCCGGGCTCGCCGACGCGACCTGTTGCGGTTTCGGCTGAGCCGGAGCCGGGTGCGCGGCGGCGGCGTTATTTGTGGCAGCGGCAGGGACGGCGGGGGCGGCCTTGGCCGGCTGCTGTGCCGGACGCGAGGTCGGAACCGGAGTCGTCTTCACGACACGGATCGGCGTGCTTTCGGCGCTGGCTGAGTCGCCGTCGTCGGCCTGGTCCGCAGCCGGTTGCGAGGCCTGCGTCTCTGCCGTCGAGGGGCGAAGATCGGCGGAGGCGACTTGATTGCCGACCGGCGGTTTTGCAGCCGGCGTCTTCGGTGTCGAAGCCGGAGAGGCGGCCGTCGTGGTGTTGTCGACAGCCGGCTCCTCGCGGGCAACCAGCGAGCCATCTGGCTTGACGATCATCGTGCGCACCTTGCGCGGCGATACCGACGGAACCTGCGAATCATCGTTGGCGGCCGTATTGGCATTGTTGCCGTTCTGGTTCGGCAACAGCCGCGGATCCTCAGTTTCGCCGACCGGAGTCGGAGTGACCTGATCGTCGCTGCCGTCGTCAGGCGATACAGATTCGGGGATCAGCGTCTTCTGGACGACATCCACCGGCTGCTCATTGGAGGAAACCAGTTCCTTCTGCTTCGGCGCCGCAGTGCTGTCGCCGGCCACGCGGTCGTAGACAGCCTTGTCCTGATTGGGAACAACCGTGCCGCCTGGATTTTCCGGAGCGACCTTGACCGGATCGGCATCGGCAGTGATGACGCGCGGCTCGCCGGAGAAGGTCGAAATCGGCGAACCGTGACGAACCCAGCCGTAGATACCATAGGCGCCAAGACCCAGAACTGCGATGACGGCAGCGGCGGTCGCCATGCCACGGAACGAGCGCGCCGGACGACGGCCGGCCACAGCGGCCGGGTTCAGCGTCATGCGGGCGACGTTCTCGACCGGATTGGACGCTTCACGGTAGCTGCGGCGGAAATCCTCTTCCAACGCCCGTTCGAACTCGTCGAATTCCTCTGCAGGCTGTTTGGCCACAGCAGCAGGCTTTGCTGCCGCATTCTTGGACCAGGATGCGGCCATCGCGGCGCCGCCGAGGGCGGCTGCGGCAGCCGGCTTGATCGGCTCGGGGGCCGCTTCCTTGGCGGGCGTACCGAACAGGCTCGCCATCTCCGAGTCGATGTCGAAATCATATTCCGGCGGCACTACGATCGGCTCTTCCGGCTCGACCGGCGGCAGGTTTGGAACATGCGAGCCTTCGAAGTTCTCGACACGATCTTCAGTATCGGAGATTTCGGACGGATCGAATGGCAGAGCCTGATCGGCATCAAGAACAGGCGCAGCCTTGCGGGCCATCGGAGCTGTAGCAACAGCGACGGGCTCAGCCGGGCGCTGCGGAGCCGGCTCCTGACGCGGAGGCTGCATGACGCTGGGCGCAGCAGCTGCGGCAGTCATCGCTGCCACAGTGACGACGGGAGCAGCCGGAGGCGGCGCTACCGGGGTTGCCCGAGAGACAATCGGAGCAGGCTGCTGCGCAACCACCGGAGCGGGCGCAGGCTGCGGGATCGGTGCGGACTTGTTCGTTTCGGCAAAATCGAGCTCGGCAAGTTCCATCTCGATATCTGCGAGATCGAACTCGAAGTCCTGGCCGGCGAAGGGATCTTCGGCTTCCAGAGCGATCGGCTTTGGCTCTTCGCGCTGCGGAGGCACAGCAACGGGCGCAGTCACAGCAGCGACGGGGGCATCAACAGGTGCTGCCGGCGCCTTGGGCTCCAAGCCGAAAATATCGAAGCTCGGCTCGACCTTCGCCGTCGGCGCGGCACCCCTGGAGGGAACCGGATAGCGGTCGACATCGGCCAGCAGATCGTCGATTTCGGCGGAAAGAGCCGCAGCGTCCATCTGGACGGGCTCCGGCGCCCTGGCGACCGGCGCATCCGGTTGAGCCACGGCGGGCCGAGGCTGAGGCAGGTCCTGCATCATCGGCAGATCGAAATCGAGCGCCGTTTCGATGGGCGGCTGCGCCTGAACAACCGGCGGCGCGACCGGAGCTTGAGCCAAAGGCTTTGCTTGCGTCGGAGCCGCAACGGTGAAATTAGCAAGCGGCAGCCGCACGGTGGCGGCAGCGGACTGCGGCAGCGGCGCAGGCTTCGGAGCCGGAGCTACCGCCTGCGGTGCCGGAACGGGCTGCGGAGCAGGAGCTGGCTGCAAGGCCGGCGCGATCGACATTTCCAGTTCGTCGATCAGAT
The DNA here is from genome assembly GCF_002944315.1 of Rhizobium sp. NXC24. Taxonomy (NCBI): domain Bacteria; kingdom Pseudomonadati; phylum Pseudomonadota; class Alphaproteobacteria; order Hyphomicrobiales; family Rhizobiaceae; genus Rhizobium; species Rhizobium sp. NXC24. The sequence goes on along the minus strand of NZ_CP024311.1, from coordinate 1,771,213 downwards.
CGCGTGCACCGACGGTTGGCTTGGCCGGAGCCACTGGCTGCGGCAACTCGGCAAACTGAGGTTCGCTGCGCACCGGCTCGACCGGATGCGAGAGCTGGGCTTCGCCGGCAAAAGGCTGATCTTCCGGCGAGACCGGAATGTCATCAGCAGGACTCAAACGAGGCGCATCATAACGCTCGAACTCCCGCAAGAGCTCATCTTCGAGATCGAAGGCCGGCTCTTGCCGCTGGGCTGCGGGCGCCGCCTGGGCGGCAGGCCGCGGCTCGAAACCGACGATGCGGGCGAGTTCGGCAAGCGGATCATCATCCGCAAAGAACTCGTCGTTTCCGCTTGCGCGATACGCCAACTGTTTTTCTGCCATCACCCAATCCACTCGCAAACGCTACAGATAAATGCCAGCGCAATGTGGGTAAATGGTGACGTTTATCGCATTTCATCCGGTGCTGCGGTCCCGGTTATACCAAGACCTGACTTCAAAACCGACGCGACAGCGTGCACCAGCCCAAGTCTGGCAATGCTTAATTCTCGGTTCTTATCGTTAACAAATCGTAATTCAGGTAAATCTTTACCTTTATTCCAATGTCCATGGAAGGAACTTGCCAGATCGTAAAGATAAAAAGCGATGCGGTGAGGCTCCTGCGACTGGGCTGCAGCCTCAATGATTCGCGGGAATTCCGCAATCTTTGCGATGAGCTGTAATTCGGTCGGATCGGAGATCGCGCCGCTGACCGCTTTTGCCAGATCGAGCGAGGCAATATCGAGATCGGGGAAGGCTTCCTTGGCCTGCCGGAAAACCGACATGCAGCGCGCATGTGCGTATTGCACGTAGAAGACAGGATTGTCCTTGGACTGCTCGGTCACCTTGGCGAAGTCGAAGTCCAGAGGTTCGGAATTCTTCCGGTACAGCATCATGAAGCGTACAGAATCGCGGCCGACTTCTTCGACCACGTCGCGCAGCGTGACGAAGTCGCCAGAGCGCTTCGACATCTTCACCGGCTCGCCATTACGGAACAACTTGACGAGCTGGCACAGCAGCACCGTCAGTTTCGCCTGACCGTCCGAAACACCACGCGCCACGGCTTCCAGCCGCTTGACGTAGCCGCCATGGTCGGCGCCGAGAATATAGATCATCTCGTTGAAGCCTCGGTCGAACTTGTTCTTGAAGTAGGCGACGTCGGCGGCGAAATAGGTATAGGAGCCATCCGACTTGATCAGCGGACGGTCGATGTCGTCACCCACTTCCGTCGAACGGAACAGGGTCTGCTCACGATCTTCCCAATCTTCCGGCAACTGTCCCTTCGGCGGCGGCAGCGCGCCCTTGTAGACGTATCCCTTGAAGGTCAGGTCGTTGATCGCGGTACGGATCAGGGCGGCACCATTGGCATGCAGCGTCCGCTCGGAGAAGAAGACGTCATGATGGACGTTCAACGCTTCCAGATCGGCACGGATCATCGCCATCATCGCGTCGATGGCGCGTTCCTTGATAATCGGCAGCCATTGATCTTCCGGCATGCCACGCAGCTTGGTGCCGAATTCCTTCGCCAGTGCCTCACCGACCGGAACGAGATAGTCGCCGGGATAGAGACCGGCCGGGATGTCGCCGACCTGCTCGCCAAGCGCCTCGCGGTAACGGAGGAAGACCGACCGCGCCAGCACATCGATCTGCGAGCCGGCGTCGTTGATGTAATATTCCTTGGTAACGTCATAGCCGGCAAAACCGAGCAGATTCGCCAGTGCATCGCCGACGACGGCGCCGCGGCAATGGCCGACATGCATCGGCCCCGTCGGATTGGCGGAGACATATTCGACGTTGACTTTCTGGCCTGCACCAAGGGTCGAGCGTCCGAATTTTTGGCCTTCGGAGATCATCGTCGCCAGCAGGCGCTGCCAATAGCCAACCGAAAGGCGAATATTGATGAAGCCGGGGCCAGCCACCGAAACCTCGGCAACATCGGCATCTTCCTTCAGCTTGCCGATGATGATCTCAGCGAGCGCGCGGGGATTGGTGCCGAGCGGCTTCGACAGCACCATGGCCGCATTGGTGGCGACATCGCCGTGGCTGGGATCTCGCGGCGGCTCCACGCCGATGCGTCCAAAGTCGAGTTCGGATCGCTTTTCCTTCACAATATCAATTTGTTCAAGAGCGTTCTTAATTCTGACTTCGAAATCGGTGAAAAGGTTCATCATAGTGTCCACGCATAGCTTGGGCGGGCCCTGTCGGCCCGACGCCGCCGCTGCCTATCGCAAATCGGGAGTCTGGTCAAACAAACGCCTGTGGGCGCTGATGGCGTAGGTATCGGTCATCCCCGCTAGATAGTCGCCGACATGGCGAGCCTTGGCGGCAACGGCGAGGCCGGCGATATGGTCGACCCAATAATGGCTCTGCATCTCCTGGGGATTGTCCATATAGGCGCGGAACAGATCGGTGACGATCTGTGCTGCGCCGGCGCGGATGCGCATAATATCCGGATGGCGGTAGATACGTTTGAAGAGCATCTGCTTGATCTGCTTGTCCGTCTCGGCCATTTCCGGAGAGAAGGTGGCGATGATGCGGCCAGCAGCGCGGATATCGGCAACGTTGCTCGGCCTGATCTCGCCCAGCGCTTTTTGCGCAACGGAGATCACATCCTCCACCATGCGGGTGATCTGCCGGCGCATAATCTCATGCGTGAAGCGACTCGGCTCCAGATGCGGATAAAGCGCCCTCACCTCGGCCATCAGCGCCGAAAGAAATGGAATCTCCTCCAGCATCTCGAAATTCAGATAGCCGGAGCGCAGGCCGTCATCGATGTCATGGGTATTGTAAGCGATGTCGTCAGCGATTGCCGCCACCTGCGCCTCAAGGCTCGCAAAGGTCGCAATCTCCAGATCGTGGATTTCGCAATAGTCGAGGATCGGCTGCGGCACGGGGCCGCGCGTGCCCTTGCCATCTGATGTCAGCAGCGGACCGTTGTGCTTGACCAGCCCCTCCAACGTTTCCCAGGTGAGATTCAAACCATCGAATTCGGCATAACGCCGCTCGAGCTTCGTCACAATGCGCAGCGATTGCGCGTTGTGATCGAAGCCGCCATAGGGCAGCAGCACCTCATGCAGCGCGTCTTCACCGGTGTGGCCGAAGGGGGTGTGGCCGAAATCGTGGACGAGCGCCACGCCTTCGGCAAGATCCTCGTCGAGCTTCAGGGCGCGCGCCAAGGCGCGGGCGATCTGCGCCACCTCGATCGTGTGCGTCAGGCGCGTACGATAGTGATCGCCATCCTGCGCGATAAAAACCTGCGTCTTGTGCTTCAGCCGTCGGAAAGCGGTGGTATGCACGATGCGATCGCGGTCGCGTTGGAAATCGGAGCGCGTCGGGCTCGATCCCTCTTCATAAAGCCGTCCACGCGATTCCCGGGGATCGGTCGCATAGATAGCCCGCTCACCATAACCGAAACCCAATGCATGCCTGTCGATCGTCATTATCCATCCATTCCGGCGTTAGAGCGCCCGCGCTTTCGATTGAACGCGTGAAAGTCGCCCCATTCCTTCCAATCCAGAGCATCTTCTCCGCATTTTGATGATGCCATTCAAACGCGGGATGCTCTGGCCCATTGACGCCGCTTCACGGCCTTCATACCTATACCAAAGAAAAACAGCAAAATGGCACATGGCTCAACCATGAAACCATAGCTGTCAACGGCCGCACTTTCATGATAAAGGCTATGGATATCAGCCGTTTGAAAGGCGGACGGCTCATTGGTTCTCTCCGGATCTTGACCCCGGCAGGAGGAAGGCATGACTGAGACGAGTGTAACCCTATCGGATGCAGCGGCAAAGCGAATCGCCGCCATCGTCAGCGCCGAAACCGGCAAGCGAGCGCTTCGCGTCGCCGTCGAAGGCGGCGGCTGCTCCGGCTTCTCCTACAAATTCGATCTTGCCGACGGACCGCAAGAAGATGATATCGTTGTCGAAAAGGGCAACGCTACGGTACTGATCGACCAATTGTCGCTGGTCTATATGGCCGGCTCCGAGATCGATTTCGTCGATAATCTGCTCGGTCAGTCCTTTCAGATCAAGAATCCGAATGCGGTCGCAAGCTGCGGCTGCGGCACGAGTTTTTCGATCTGACTCTGCTGATTTTTCCACAGATTGATTGCCGGTCGGAAGCTGTTGCTTACGGCCGGTTTTCATTTGGACGGGTGGCCAAGGTCGTTTGCTGCGGATAAAAGAAAAACCGAAGCAGAGGAGCCGTCCCTTCATGAAGATCGCCACCTGGAACATCAACGGCGTCAAGGCGCGTATCGAGAACCTGTGCCAGTGGCTGAAGGACTCCGATCCCGATATCGTTTGCCTGCAGGAGATCAAGACGGTCGACGAAGGCTTTCCGCGCTTTGAGATTGAAGCGCTGGGCTATCACGCCGAGACGCATGGGCAGAAGGGTTTCAACGGCGTGGCGATCCTGTCCAAGATGAAGCCCGACGAAGTGACGCGCGGCCTGCCTGGCGATGACGCCGATGAGCAGTCCCGCTTCATCGAAGCGGTGTTCTCTGTGCCGGGGCATGGCGCGCTTCGTGTCTGCTGCCTGTATCTACCGAACGGCAATCCCATCGATACGGAAAAATATCCCTACAAGCTCGCGTGGATGGAACGCCTGCGGAAATTCGCCGTCGGTCGGCTGGAGCTTGAGGAGCCGATCATCCTCGCCGGCGACTACAACGTCATCCCGGAACCGCATGATTGTTTCGATCCGAAAGTCTGGGAAAACGATGCGCTGTTCCTGCCGCAAACCCGCCAGGCTTTCCGCCAGCTCGAGCATCTCGGCTTCACCGATGCGGTGCGCGCCACGACGGACGCGACCAAGCTTTATTCCTTCTGGGATTACCAGGCGGGCGCCTGGCCGAAGAACAACGGCATTCGCATCGATCACCTAATGCTTTCGCCGGAAGCGGCCGATCGCCTGACGTCGGCTGCAATCGAAAAGCACGTGCGTGCCTGGGAAAAGCCGTCGGACCACGTTCCCGTCATTGCGCATTTCGATTTTCAAGGCTGAGATCGGGGATTATTCGGCGCCGGCGACGTCCAGTTGATGCGCCATGGAAACGGCGACGCGACGGTCGTCTTCGCTGGCTATCGAGAAGGCCTGCTCCTGCAGGTCTTGCATCCATGGACAATCCTTCGGCTTGCACTTTTCGAGCGCCGCCGTCATGAAGGCGAGGCCGCGCACTGACTGGCCTTCCTGGAAGAGAATATTGCCAAAGACGGACATTGCGCCGGGATGGCCGCTCTTACGGGCCTGGTTCAGCCACTTCTTGGCCTGCTGCACATTGGCCGAGCCGCCCTCACCTGCCAGCATCATCTGCGCGAGCTGAAACTGCGCCTCGGGAACGCCGAAGGTCGATGCGACCTGGAAATAGAGCTGGCGCGCCTGATTGAGGTCGACCTTGACCGGGCTGTTTGCAATGCCGGTCTTGTAGTAATTGGCGAGCGCAAGCAGTGCGTTGATGAAGAAGCCGGTATCTTCGGAGCCGGGCTCTACACCCTGCTGGGCGATCTCGCTATAGATCTTGAAGGCTTCGAAATCGTCCTGGGTCACGCCATCGCCGTCGGCATACATATTGGCCAGCGCCCAACGCGAGCCAGTGTGCCCCTTCTCGGCGGCGTAACGATAGGCTTCGACCGCCTCTTCCTTCTGGCCATTCTTGTAGGCCCGGAAGCCGAATTTGAAGAGATCGAAGGGCCCCGATTCCTTTGTGACACCCGCATTGATATCGAATGCCAGGGCTTGGCCTGCGAGTGCCACAGAGGTGGCAAGCGACAGGCTGAGCATCATCATTCTCGCTGATATGAACTCGGACTTAAACATAACAGTCGATTTCTTTCGCTCCATTCGCATCCGCTACGGTGATCCCATCTGCACCGTAAGGCCTGCGAATGTATTCCCTACCGGCGCGCAAACCAGCGAGATCCCCTTTTGAGGAGGTCTGCAGGACACCAGCCCAACGCCGTTCGCCACATTTCCGAGCGTAGTCTGAAATTATGTCCAAACGAGCATCCACGCTGACGCGGTCACATGTCGCCCTTGAAACAGCCCGCCGCTTCGCTGTCCAAAGAGAGAGATTTACGATCGAACGGGTGTATGATTCCTTCGGGAAATAATGCGTTTCCGGCTGCGTCGTGAACGTCACCGTTCCGATCCCGAATTGCTCTTTTTTCCGAAGTGTAAACTGACCCATCAACCGTTTACGCACTTTCTACTAAGGCCTTCCCCTGTGCCCGTATAATCGCTGCTCCCCATTTGTGGCGGGAAATGGACAAATTGGGCGCCGGATACACGCCCGTAATCTGTTGAAATAAAGTGTTGCTGATTCGTCACAAAGAGTTTGCCGATCTTGAGGTTTCGTTAACCACGAAACGCTAGGTGAGACGGTTTTGCCGGTCGGATCTGAAAACGGCTTGGCGCCAAACTTGGAATTAAAACGCCGCGAGACCAAAAAGGGCTCGCGGCGCGGGAATCGCTTGAAGCGGCGAGGACGAGACCTCGAAAGCTGCTTCAGTTCAATGATTTATGCTTAGAATCTAACCTTCATCGACGTCGACAATGCCGCGACGAGATCATTGCCGTAGCTGTAGGTCGCGTCATTGCCGTAGGTGATGCCGTTGGAGGTGATGGTGCCGGATTTGCCGCTGGTCAGCAGGCCCAGCGCGCCGGCGAAGGTGAACTCGACATGTTCGGTCGGCTTGTAGGAAAGACCAGCACCGAGCGTCCAAGTATCCGAGCTCAAGCCATAACCCTGGCTTGTGCCGCGATCCCAGCTCAAGCTGAGCGCGCCGCTCCATTGGTCATTGAACTTATGACCAATGCCGCCGGTGACCGTCCAGCCATCCTGGTAAAGCAGATCGAGCGAGGTGAGCTCGGTCGCGCCGCCCGTATGGCAGGATATGCCACGCGTGGAGGTCGGGCAAAGCGCGATGCTCTGCAGAACGCTCCAGTTGGTCCACTTGACCGAACCGAAGGCCAGCCAGTCCGGCGCGATGCCGCTCTGCACCTTCCATTCCAAGGAGTCCGGTGCATCGGCCGAACCGAAGACGGACGTGGCTTTGCCGAAGAACGCGCGGACCGGCGGCAGTTCCGTCAGATCGACGGTGCCCTTGAGGTTATCGTATTTGACCCGGCTGTTGTAAACGAGGCTGGTACGGAGGGCATATTCGGGGATCTCATAGGCAAGACCGGCGCGCCAGCCCCAGCCATGACCGTCGACATCCAGCGAGCCGACACCGTCATAGACGGCGGAAAACGGAGCGGGAACGACGGAGACCAGACGGGACTTGTAGCCGCTGACTTCCTGATAGAAACCGCCGCCGATCAGGCGTAGCTGACCCGGACCCGCATCGAACTTGTAAGAGCAGGTCGCCGCATAATTGTGCGTACGCACCTTGGTCTCGATTTCATTGTTGGCGCCGGCCCAGTTCAGACCCGGATTGGTGTGTGCGCCGAACGGCTCGGAGTAATCGGCCATGCAGTCGATGTCATCGGTAATGCCGATCTTGAAGCCGATATAAGGCACCGCAAAATTCTCGCCGGCATCGACCGAATGCGGACGGCCATTGAGGTTGCCATCGGTCGGATCGATGTCCTTTGCATTCTTCAGCTTACGGTCGGGCATCACATAGGTCACGCCGGACTCGAAAACGTAACGTCCCTTATCGAAAAGTAAGTCAATATCGTAGCCGGCGCGATCAAGCCCGCCCGCAAAAGCGGCGCTGGCGAATGACGAGCCGATAATGAATGCAAATGCGCCCCTCAGCGCAATACGAAATGCCATTGTGTCTCCCCCGATTTCGTATTCATTAATCCGATTGTTGCGACGATCACCCGAATTGGCAATGCGGCGCCGGCAATCCACAATGTTGTGAGATATTGATTGACTTACGTAAGAAAGTGATCTGCACGCCCAATCATAGCCAAGTTTAGGCATTTTTTGCTTCTCTAATCTCTATAATGGGCCCCGGTTAGATTTTCATTCCACACTGCAACAATTCTGTTACAATCTGACAACAGTCCGGCTTTTCAATAAACCCTACCAATTTAGGGGTAACCTTTCTTGCCTGTGCGAAGCTGGAGTGTCTTGAAAAGCGACACATTTTTCTGACGCTTGCCATCGAATCAGCCGCGCAAAGAAAAAGGGCACGCTGCCTTCGCTGCGTACCCTTACATTCAGATTGTTACAGCTTCTTCAGCCGGCTTCGCTGACCCGGTCAAGCGCAACCTTGAGGCTCGAAAGTTGGCCTTCGAGTTCGCCCAAGCGCTCGCGCTCGGCGGCGACGACATCCGGGTTAGCATTGGCGACGAACTTCTCGTTCGAGAGCTTGCCGACGATGCGGGCCATTTCCTGTTCGTTTTTGGCGATCCCCTTTTCGAGACGCGCCTTTTCGGCAGCGAGGTCGATGAGGTTACCGAGCGGCAGGCAGGCTGTCGCTTCGCCGACGATGATCTGCGCCGCACCCTTCGGCGCGGTGTCGGAGAGCGAAATCTTCTCGACACGCGCCAGCCGCTTGATCGCCGCGTCATGGCGGAACAGGCGTTCGCGCGTCAGGCTGTTGGCGCCGACGAGCACCAGCGGCGCGGTGGCGGCCGGCGGCACGTTCATTTCCGAGCGTACGGAGCGCAAACCTGAGACGAGATCGATCAACCAGTTGATCTCATCGGCAGCGACATCGTCGGCATAGGAGGGCGCCGGCCAGTCCGCATGGCAGATCAGGCCATGGCGTTCCCTGCCCTCGCCTGCCGTATGCGCCCACAGCTCTTCGGTCATGAAGGGCATGAAGGGATGCAGCAGCTTATAGGTCTCTTCCAGAACGTAGGCGGCGCAGGATTGCGCCTCCGCCTTGGCGTTCTCGTCGTCACCGCTGAACACGGGCTTCAAGAGTTCGAGATACCAGTCGCAGAACTGGTTCCAGATGAAGCGATAGAGCGAGCCGGCGGCATCATTGAAACGATAGGCCTCCAACGCTTCGGTAACATCACGCTCAGTGCGGGCAAGCTCCGTCAGGATCCAGCGGTTGACAGTGAGTTCGGCTGCTTCCGGGACAAAATGCGGATCACTCTTCGCGCCGTTCATCTCGGCAAAGCGCGTAGCGTTCCAAAGCTTGGTGCCGAAATTACGGTAGCCGGCGATGCGGGCCGGATCGAGCTTCACGTCGCGACCCTGCGCCGCCATGATCGCCAGCGTAAAGCGCAGGGAATCGGCGCCGTACTGGTCGATCAGTTCGAGCGGATCGATGACGTTGCCCTTGGACTTCGACATCTTCTGCCCGTTCTTATCGCGCACTAGGGCGTGAACATAGACCGTGTGGAAAGGCTCGACGGGCTCGCCGTTTTCGTCCTGCATGAAATGCAGGCCCATCATCATCATGCGGGCAACCCAGAAGAAGATGATGTCGAAGCCGGTGACCAGCACATTGGTCGGATAGTAGCGCTCCAGTTCCGGCGTCTCATCCGGCCAGCCGAGCGTCGAGAACGGCCAGAGCGCCGAGGAGAACCAGGTATCGAGCACGTCTTCGTCACGCGTCAGGATTTCGCCCGGCCTGAAGTTTTCCAGCAAGTCCTCGACATAGGCCTTCATCGGCCCTTCATGCGAAAGATAATGCTGGATGGCGGCCTGCAGCGCCTCTTCTTCCGTCTTCTCGACGAAGACCTGACCGTCCGGACCATACCATGCCGGGATCTGGTGGCCCCACCAGAGCTGTCGGGAAATGCACCAGGGCTGGATGTTCTCCATCCAGTCGTAATAGGTCTTGTCCCAGCTCTTCGGAACGAGCTTGGTGCGGCCTTCGCGAACGGAGGCGATTGCCGGTTCGGCAAGCGTCTTGGCATCGACATACCATTGTTCGGTCAAGCGCGGTTCGATCGGCACACCACCACGGTCACCATGCGGGATGGTATGCTTGTGCGGCTCGATCTTATCGAGCAGACCAGCCTCTTCGAAGATGCGGACGATGATCTTGCGGGCTTCGAAACGATCCTTACCCTCAAGCTCATCCCAGGCGCCATGCAACGCCGCCGGATTGTCGACACCTTCGAGGAAATCCTCGTTATCCTTGATGGTGATATGGGCATCGGCTGTCAGGATATTGACGACGCGCAGGCCGCGACGCCGGCCGACGTCGAAGTCGTTAAAATCATGCGCCGGCGTCATCTTGACGGCGCCGGTACCCGCGGTCGGATCCGGATATTCGTCGGCAACGATCGGAATGCGCCGGCCGACGATCGGCAGGATAACATGCTTGCCGACGATCGCCTTGTAGCGCTCGTCACTCGGATGAACGGCGACGCCGGTATCGCCGAGCATGGTCTCCGGGCGGGTGGTGGCGACAACGAGATAGTCGCGCGTTTCCCATTCCGTCGGCTTGCCACTTTCATCGAAAGCGATCGGATGTTGATAGGTGACGCCTTCTTCGAGCGGATAGCGCAGATGCCAGAGATGGCCGTTGACCTCATGCTGCTCGACTTCGATATCCGAAATCGCCGTCAGCATTTTTGGATCCCAGTTGACCAGCCGCTTGTCGCGATAGATCAGTCCTTCCTTGTAGAGCGTGACGAAGACTTCGAGAACAGCCTTGGACAGGCCCTCGTCCATTGTGAAGCGTTCGCGCGACCAATCGCAGGAAGCGCCCAGGCGCTTCAACTGGTTGAAGATCAGGCCGCCCGATTCCGCCTTCCATTCCCAGACTTTTTCGATGAAGGCGTCACGACCCATGTCGCGGCGGCCGGGCTGCTGCCTCTCCATCAACTGGCGTTCGACAACCATCTGCGTGGCAATGCCGGCATGGTCCATGCCCGGCTGCCAGAGCACATCCTTGCCGCGCATGCGCTCGAACCGCACCATAATGTCCTGCAGCGTGTTGTTCAGCGCATGGCCCATGTGCAGCGAACCGGTGACATTCGGCGGCGGGATGACGATGGTGAAGCTTTCCGCGCCGGGCTTGGCGTTCGCACCAGCGCGAAAGGCGTCGGCCTCATCCCATTTCTGGGCGATCTTCGGTTCGACGGCGGCGGAATCATAGGTCTTGTCGAGCATTTGGGGACCGGATCTGGAGGGTTCGGTGATGCGGGTTGTAAATAGGATGGTCGCGGGCAAGTCAATAAAAAAGCCGCCCCGGAAGCCGGAGCGGCGGATCGTCTACCCGGGGCTCAGGCTGTCAGCGACGCGGGCCGCGGGCCACTCGTTCGATTTCCTCGCGCACGAGACGCTCGACCAGAGTCGGCAGATTATCGTCCAGCCATTCCTGCAGCATCGGCCGCAGCATCTCCTGGGCGATTTCGTCAAGCGACCGGCGCTCGCTGCCGTCGATGGCAGCCGCGAGCTCGCCGAAGGAACGGGCAACCTGCGCACCGGCCGCTTCCGACATCAACGAGGATGTAAGCTCAGCCTGCACTTGCGGCAGGTAGCGATCCGCGGCTGTCGTAGATGGCGGCTGATTGAAAACCGGCATCTCAACTGAAGCGGCCGCAGTAGGAGCAATGGCAGCAGCCTTGCGCTCTTCGATCGACTCAGGCTGTGGTTCGATCTTGGCTGGTGCAACCACAGCTTCGGCGAGAAGGGCAGCGGCGGGCGGGGCCACGACCGGCGAGGTCACTGCCGGTGCAGGCGCTTCGGCGATCGCGCTACGCAAGGGCACGTCGGCGACCGGATCGACACGCGGCTCGGCAAGACGCGCGGCCATGGCCGGCGGCAATTCGCGCGGTTGCGGCGTTTCGCGCGCCGAATTCAGTTGTGCGGCATTGCGCTCGGAAGCGGCACGAACGCGCGCGGCGACATCGGCGAGCGACATGGTGCGGGCGGGCGCTTCCGGCTCGCGCATCGGAATCTGCGAATTGGCGGCGACAAAACGCGGCTCGGGGACAGCGGCTGCGGCCGACGGCACGTCATCCATTTCGGCAGCAGCAAATTGATCATCGACCGTCAGGTGGATATCGTCATCCTGCTCATCATCGGCAAGGGTATAAACAGCAGGCAGAGACGGCGAAATGGATTTGCCGGCGCCGGGCTCGTTGTTCTCGATGATCCGGCGGATCGACGCCAGAATCTCTTCCATGGACGGTTCACGCACTACACTTGGCTGAGCCATATTCATCCCCGTTTTCCCAGACAACGACCGGATTCCCGCCAAAGCAGCGCCCGAATCAGCGCCAGCGTAGAATACTACCCTTGGGAAAAAAATCACCGCGATAGCACTAAGCCACCTGATGCACAGTTTTGTTACGGTGGCTGCGAATCACCTGATATTGTGGACTTCTCTCTCCAAATGCCCAACGAAAAACGGGCGCCCGAAGCGCCCGTCTCAAAAGGATGGTTCAACCGCTTAAGCGGTCAGAATACGAATGCCTTGGCCTTGGCAAAGCCCGGCAGCGGTTTGACCGAAGCGTTGAAGAAGACGTTTTCGGAAAGGGCGCCACGCTCGCGTATGAAGACGGTGGCGCGCGCGGCGTGGCCATAGCCGAGGACGACGATCAACCGGCCACCTTCGCCAAGCTGGTCAAGAAGCACCTGCGGCACTTCTTCGACCGAACCATCGACGAAAATCACGTCATAGGGACCGCTGCCGGCATGGCCCTTTTCCAACTCGCCGGTAACGACGGTCACGTTTGCCTGACCGAGCGCGGCGAGATTGGCCTTGGCTTCTGCAGCCAGCGCCTCATCGGATTCAAGTGCGACAACGGTGCCTGCAAGGATCGACAGGAGTGCCGAGACGTAACCCGTGCCGCAGCCGACATCGATAACCTTGTCTTCCTTGGTGATTTCACCGAGCTGCAGCAGCTTTGCCAGCGGCGAGGCTTCCATCAGGAAACGCGCCGGCTTGCCGGAAGCTGCGGGGCTGACCTCAATGTCATTGTCGATGTAGGCCAGGAGCTTCGACTTCTCCGGCACGAAATTCTCGCGCGGTACCGTCAAAAACGCGTTCAACACGGAATGGGAGGTGACATCCGTCGTGCGGATCTGGTTCTCGACCATTTTCACGCGTGCTGCTTCGAAATCCATCATATCCTCTCGCGCCCAAAGGCAAAGCCGGGGTTGCTGTATGCTCAGCGTGTCTTAATCGCGTGCGGCTACGCTTTCAAGGCATCGCAGCGTCGGGCGCAGAGATTCATGGCATGGCGTCGCGGCGCAACAACAGGCGTTCCCTATTGTGCCAGTCAAATCGATGCCTCAACCCGAAGCCAATGGACGCTAAAGCAGGAACAAACTGCCACATCTTCCAAAAGGCGGGCCGAAATCAACCAATTAGAGATGAGATAGGAGAAGGATGGAGGCCTCGCCCGGAATCGAACCGGGATTCAAGGATTTGCAGTCCTCTGCGTAACCACTCCGCCACGAGGCCATCCGATTTGTAAAGGCGAGTGATGGCGGGCGTTTAGAACGAATCTTATTGGAGCGCAAGACCTATCGCGGCTGATGATCAAATAACTTGATTTCCAGCCTATGAACTCGGCAAGGCGCGGCAAAGCTTAACGATTTATTAAGCACCAACTAAACCTCCGAAGGCCGCCAATTGGCGGATTGCGTCATTTTTGCGACAAGATTCTTTTTCGAGTAGCGTGCGAATAGTTCGTCAGTCTTAGTATCTTGTCAAATCATTGAGACGGGTTCAGGAAATAGTTCGCGAGGCTTATTACTTCGCACCTACTGATAGGGAACATGAACGGGATGGGGTTGGGCACGTCGTCTTTTCGGCGCGATATCTCATGCCCAATCAGGAAAAGATTGGAGTTATTATGAACATCAAGAGCCTTCTTCTCGGCTCCGCTGCCGCGCTTGCAGCAGCATCCGGCGCTCACGCGGCCGACGCCATTGTCGCCGCCGAGCCGGAGCCCCTCGAATACGTTCGCATCTGCGACGCATACGGTGCAGGCTACTTCTTCATTCCGGGCACCGAAACCTGCCTCAAGGTTGGCGGCAAGGTTCGTACGGAAGGTGAGTGGTACAACGCTTACAACCGTGACAGCCACCAGGGCACGCTCTGGCACACCCGCGCCGAGCTGAACGTCGATACCGCGACCGACACCGAATACGGTCCATTGAAGACAGAAACCATCGTTCGCTGGGACTGGAACGACGGCAACTCCACCAGCACCAACCTGCTGTGGTCCTACATCAGCCTCGGTGGCTTCACCGTCGGTAAGAAGGACTCGGCCTACAACCTCTACATCGGTTACGCCGGCGACGTCATCAACGACGATGTGATCTATGACGGTCCGTACGAACTGAACCAGTTGACCTACAACTATGACGCCGGCAACGGCTTCACGGCGGTCATCTCGCTCGAAGATTCCAATTCCAGCGGCTCGGGCGCTTCTTACGGCGCAAGCTGGTGGACGGATGACAAGGCCGATCACTACGCGCCGGACGTCGTGGCCGGTGCTGGTTACAAAGCCGGTGCATGGTCCTTCAAGGTTGTCGGCGGTTATGACTCGATCGTCGAAGAAGGTGCTGTCAAGGCCCGCGTCGATGCGGACTTCGGTGCATTTTCGGCTTTCTTGATGGGCGGCTGGAACACCGACGGCGACAAGCTCAACAAGTATGCCGGTACCAACCAGGATATCTCCGCTTGCACGGCGCCGAACGGCACTGTGAACGAATCCAAATGCGGTTGGGGTGATTGGGCTGTTTGGGGTGGCGTTGGCGTTCCGATCAACGACAAGCTGAAGTGGAACGTGCAGCTTGCCTACACTGACTCGAAGATCTTCGAAGCGACCTCGAACCTCAAGTTCAATCCGGTCAAGGATCTGCTGATCGAGCCGGAAGTGACTTACGTTCACTATGATTATGCCAAGGACGATACCGTCTCCGGCATCCTCCGCTTCGAGCGCAACTTCTGACCTGATCTGAATTGACCTCCGATCAGAGAAGAGAGGGGCCTAGCTTTCCCTGCTAGGCCCCTTTTCTATGCCGATCGCCTCCCGAATATATAACCTCGGCCCCACCTGATCCCCCACCGGGACAGCGGAAGACACTACTTTCGGCAGGCGGCATTCTTATTGCCACCACTATACCATACGTTGCAATTGACACTCAGGTAACTTAAAGGGGAACTTTGCGGCCATCGCAGCGTTAAGTCCTGAAGGGACGTTGGTCCAAACAAGGAGTCGATGCTTTGAGACACTTCGCTTCGATAGCCCTGGCAGCCTCACTTGCTATGGGAACAGTGCTGGCCGCCGCGGTTCCGGCAACGGCAATGCCGTTGACAAGCTCGCCCTCGCCTAGCCTTTCCAGCGTCATTCTGGTTCAGGAGCGCGGATCCCGACGAAACCAGGATTGGTACGATGGGCGATATTGGCGTGATCGCCACTACCACCACCGCTACTGGCGCGATAGCCGCTGGGATCGCCGCCGTTACTATGATGATGATGACTGGCGATATCGCCGCTACCATCACCGGCACCACGGAGGCATCTACTTCGAATTCCGGTAATCCATAGCGACAAGTGCCGAATTCGTTACGCGTCAAAGCGGCGGATGCGATTGCCGCAAAGAGCGGATGCTTGTGCCCATATCCCAAAAACATTCCGGCCGTTGCCGACGATATATGCGGCAACGGCCGGGCCTATTTTTCTGGCGCTAACGGCCGGCAGTTCGAAGCAGCGACAGGATCAACGGCAGACGCGTTCCTTGCGGACAACCCAATGGCCATGAACATGGTGCCGTACGGTCTTCACAACGCAATGATGGTGATGATGATCGTCGACATGCACGATCGTGGCCGCCTCAGACTGCGTGCTGATGCCGACGAAGGAAGCTAGGGCAACGGCGGAAGCAAGAATCAGGTTTTTCATTTCGAACCTCTAAAGCATTTGGGGGAATATGCTGCGCGATAGGCGCACGACGTTTTTGCGCCCGTTCAGATTAACGCTACATGAATGTATCCTCACATTTTCGAGAGCAGCCGAACCTGCGGGAAGAGTGCGTGAGAACGCCACGCTGGGCGCGAAGAGAAAGCCGCGACAGCCCGTTTCAGCCCAGGCTATCACCGGCCACGCGCCGCATGATTTCTTCTGATCGATGATCCTGTTCCGTCGCCTGCTTCATGGCTTCGCTACGCTCGTGATCGAGCGGTTTGGCGACAGATTGGGCGACCCGAGCGGAAAGGCCGCGCTCCATTAAAACAGAAAGGCCGAGCGATGCCTCGCGCCGGCCTTTCATGCTCCAGTTCGACACTGCCGGTACCTCCGCGGTCAGCGATCGAAATGGTCCATGAACTAGAATATGGCGCGGCTGCAAAATTCTGCAATAGGTAAATCGGAGTAGGACAACCGTCCGAGCGCTCGGCTAATACGCCTAGCTCGATAGCGATTCAGCTAAACCAGGCCGGACCTCGCTCCGCCCGTCTCGGGGCAGCGCGGAAGCTGATGACGAGGAAGCACTTAATCTTTCGAGGAAAAACAATCGCTTAGCGAAAGAACCATTAGAATAAAATTAGGAGCCGGTTCAATCAAGAACCGGCTCCTACAATAAAGTCAGCTACTAAGCTGAATAAACTGGCTCCCCGGGCCGGATTCGAACCGGCGACCTGTCGATTAACAGTCGAATGCTCTACCGCTGAGCTACCAGGGAATACCGCTTGGCGCGGTGTGAGCGGGGTAATACAAATGCTTTCCCGATTTGCCAAGCGGTTTTTTCAAAAAAATCCATTTCCCTTGTATTATTTCGTCGCCTTACCATTTCCTGTGGATGACCGATCAAGCCAGAACCAAAGAAAAGACCGATCGCAACGGCAACGGAAAGGCGCGGCGTTTCGGAATAGATCATACCACACATGAGCTCGTCCTTGGCTCAATTCGTATTCCGCTTCCGCAATCGAGGCTTGCCCGGCTTGGCATCGGCCTTGCGTTGATCCTCGGCGGCCTTCTCGGCTTCCTACCCATCCTCGGCTTTTGGATGCTGCCGCTTGGCTTCATCCTGTTGTCACATGATCTGCCGCTCGTAAGGCGGTGGCGACGACGCCTTGCCGTGTGGTGGACAAAACGGCGGCGCCCGACGGATTGATGTCCGTCGCCTATTTGGCGTGCAAAGCCCTCGCAGGATTGCCTATCACGGTCGTACCTGCCGCGACATCCTTGGTAACGACGGCGCCTGCTCCGACGATCGCTCCATCGCCGATGGTTACCCCGCCGAGGATGATGGCGCCGCCGCCGATCCAGACATCCCGGCCGATCTCAACCGGCCGCGTGATTTCCAACCCTGCGCGCCGCTGCACCGGATCCTTGTGGTGCTCGGCACAATATATGTGAACACCCGGCCCCAGCATACTGCCGCCGCCGATGCGCACCGGGGCGTTATCGAGAATAGTGCATCCGGCATTGAAATAGACGCGCGGGCCGAGCGAGATGTTCATGCCATAGGAGCAATGAAACGGCGCTTCGATGAACACGCCCTCGCCCACATCGGCAAACAGCATGGACAGCGCGGGACCAATACCGCCGCGCTCACCCGGCGGCATGGTGTTATGCTGATGCACAGCCTCCCGGGCAAGTGCGCGCAGGGCATCAAGTTCCGGATCGAGGCAGCGATACCATTCTCCCGCCGCCATCTTCTGTCGCTCGCTTCTGCCCATTGATCCGCTCCCCCGACGCCTCCGTCACCATATCGGGGTGATCATGCACACGATCCAGGCGGGCGGCAAGGGGAGCTCACGGCTCAGTCTGCGCCCCTCAATATCCTGCAATCAGCAGCGTCAAAGGGCCGAGCGCCATTAAGGTGAGCGCCGCCATGATCAGAAGCAGCTCCCTCATTATATATCGTTCCATTCTGATGAGGCGCGGGGATCTGCGACCCATGCGCGACTCCTCTCCATATCAAAATATTAGATGCACCTTATGCGATACATAAGACGCCGTCTTCCCCTCCTAAAGGATTAATCCGCGATAGCCCTTTAAAAGCGTTCGCAAAGGCGCAAAACTGCCGGCGGACGAGAGGTTTCCGCCCACAACAAACTGTCACACAGCTTGTCTATAACGCCGCTGCCGCGAACTTGCGCAAGGCCCACCGGTTCCGCGCTTTCAAAAGGAAATAGGGATATGTCCAAATTTTATAACTGCATTTCGGCGGCTGCCGCCGGCGTCATGAGCTTAGCGCTGGCCCTGCCGGCTGCTGCTGCTCCGATCAAGTTCGATTTCTGGTTCGGCCTGTCCGGCGACCTGGAGCGTGTTGTTCAGACCCTGTGCACGAACTTCAACAATTCGCAGACCGATTATCAGGTCGTCTGCACCGGCCAGGGCAACTACGACGCCGCTCTGCAAAACACCATTGCCGCCTTCCGTGCTGGCAAGCAGCCGGCCATCGTGCAGGTTTATGACGTCGGCACCGCAACCATGATGCTTTCCGGCGCCTATTATCCGGTCGGCAAGCTGATGTCGGAAAACGGCTACAAGGTTAAGTGGGACGACTATTTCCCCGGCATCGCTCGCTACTACGCCACCTCGAAGGGCGAGCTGCTTTCCTTCCCGTTCAACTCTTCGACCGCCCTGCTCTACTGGAACAAGGACGCCTTCGCAAAGATCGGCAAGACCGCCGCTCCGAAGACCTGGGAAGAAGCCGCCGACGACATGAAGGCGCTGAAGGGCGCTGGCTATGATTGCCCGATGGCCATCAACATCTCCGGCAACGAGAGCTGGCAGTTGATGGAACAGTTCTCGGCCATCCACAACGAGCCGGTCGCTACCCAGAACAACGGCTATGACGGCCTCGACGCCCGCCTGACCGTCAACAAGACAAAGTTCGTCAAGTACGTCACCGACCTCAAGAGCTGGTACGACGCCGGCCTCATCAAGATCAAGTCGAAGGATCTCGGCCAGGATATGGTCCAGGCCTTTGCAGCGGGCGATTGCCAGATGATCATGACCTCGGTCGGCGACCATGGCACGGTCGGCAAGACGCAGAAGGCCGGCATGAACTGGGATGTTGCCGAGCTTCCGGTTTACGCCGGTACTGAGCGCAAGAATTCGCTCGTCGGCGGCGCTTCGCTCTGGGTTCTCTCCGGCAAGTCGTCTGACGAATACAAGGGCGCTGCAGCGTTCCTCGACTTCATCGGCAAGCCCGAAACCGCTCTGTTCTGGTCCACCAACACCGGCTACATCCCGGTCAAGAAGTCTGGCTTCGACTTCATGAAGTCCTCCGGCTTCTACGACAAGGCTCCCTATAAGGGCCGCGAAGTCGCCATCGCCAGCTTGACCGCTTCCGAGCCAACCCCGATCACCCGCGGCGTCCGCCTCGGCAACTTCACGCAGATCCGTGCTGAATTCGGCAACCAGATGCAGGCCATCTTCGCCAACAAGGTCAGCGTCCAGGAAGGCATCGACAACCTCGTCAAGAACGGCAATGCTGTTCTCGATCGCTTCGAAGCCACCTACAAGGGCAAGCAACTGCCGTAAGCAGTTCGCCCGTGAATAGACGACGTCCGCCGGGCTTTCCCGGCGGACGTTCGTTATGACCGCGAATGGCATTAGAATATCCCGCTTTCAGTTGGAATCATCTGAAACGGACGAGGTATTCTCGATTCAAACGGTAGAGCGTCCTGTGTGCGTTCAGACGACCGCACGGCGCTCGGGGGTCCAAGCCGGAAGAAGCAATGGAAAAGCGTACGACTTTCAGCAAGTGGAGCGTCGGCATCCTGTTCGCAGTGCCGCAACTCCTCCTCATCTTCACCTTCTTCTATTGGCCCGCCGGC
This sequence comes from Rhizobium sp. NXC24, assembly GCF_002944315.1. Lineage (NCBI taxonomy): Bacteria > Pseudomonadati > Pseudomonadota > Alphaproteobacteria > Hyphomicrobiales > Rhizobiaceae > Rhizobium > Rhizobium sp. NXC24. The sequence goes on along the minus strand of NZ_CP024311.1, from coordinate 1,751,515 downwards.
CAGGCGATCTTCTGGTCGCTGACGCTGCAGCAACCCTGGGGCGGCGGCAATATCTGGGTCGGACTCGACAACTTCAAATCCATTCTCGCCAATGCCGATTACTGGAATTCGGTGACGATCAGCATCATCTTCGCGGCGATCAGCACCAGCATTTCCATGGGGGTCGCGCTGATACTGGCCGCTCTCACGGACCGGCAGCTCAAAGGTTCGAAATTCTACCGCGTCGTACTTATCTGGCCCTATGGCATCGCGGCTCCCGCTTCGGCGATGGCCTTTCGCTTCATCTTGGCGCCCGAAGCCGGCTTCATGTCCGTTGTCAACCATTATTGGCCGGGCTTTTGGGACCCGGGCCTCGACGGCACTGCCGCCATGGCCTCCATCATTGCCGCCTTCTCGTGGAAATATACCGGCTACAGCTTCATCTTCTTCCTTGCCGCCTTCCAGGCCATTCCGCGCTCATTGATCGAAGCAGCGGCAATGGACGGCTCGGGCGTGATCCGGCGCTTCTGGGACATTCAGTTCCCCATGATCACGCCGACGATCTTCTTCCTGCTGGTGATCAACATCACCGAAAGTTTCCAGGACTCCTACGGCATCGTCGACATCATGACATCCGGCGGCCCGCACAATTCCACGAACCTCATGGTCTACAAAATCGTCTTCGACGGCTTCAGAGGTCTCGACTATTCCGGCGCGGCGGCGCAGAGCATCATCCTGATGCTGCTGATCATCGTGCTCACCATCTTCCAATTCCGCTTCATCGAGCGGCGCGTGCATTACCGTTGAGGCTGACATGGTCGAGCGCACCCCAATTCTCAATTTCTTCACCCATGTGATCCTGTTCCTCGGCTTCATAGTGGCGGTAGGACCGCTGGCCATCGTCGCGATTGCCGCATCTCACAACCTTTCCGAGGTTAACCAGGTGCCGATGTCGTTGGTCCCCGGCACCGATTTCTGGATCAATATCAAGACGGCGTGGACCACGGCCAATCTCGGCCCCAAGCTGCTGAACAGCCTGATCTTCGCGGGCGGCGTCGCGGCGGGCAAGGTGATCGTTTCGGCGCTGACAGCTTTTTCGCTTGTCTATTTCCGGTATCCTGGCCGCGGCTTCATCTTCTGGCTGATTTTCGTCACGCTGATGCTGCCGCTCGAAGTGCGTATCGTACCGACCTATGCGGTCGCCGCCAACGTATTGTCGCCCTACCAGGCGATCCTCGACGTTACCGGCATCACCTGGCTCATCGAAAGGATTTCTGGCATTCAGGTCTCGCTGGATCTGGGGCTGCTCAATTCCTACCCCGGCTTGATCCTGCCGCTGGTCGCGACGGCGACCGGTACTTTCCTCTACCGTCAGTTCTTCCTGACGATACCCGATGAGCTGACCGAGGCCGCGCGCATGGACGGCGCCGGATCGCTGCGCTTCTTCATCGACATCCTGCTGCCGCTGTCGCGCACCAACATGGCCGCGCTCGGCACCATCATGTTCCTCTGGGCCTGGAACCAATACCTGTGGCCGCTGCTCGTCACCACGGATCCGTCGCATGCAACCGCCGTGACCGAGCTCAAGCAGCTCATCCCGAACGTAGGCGGTCTTCCCGAGTGGCACATCGCCATGGCCGGCACGCTGATCGTCATGGTGCCGCCTCTCGCCGTCGTCGTGCTGATGCAGCGCTGGGTCGTTCGCGGAGTGATCGCCACCGAGAAGTGATTGGATTGCCTGCCGCGCTTCCCCGGGGAATGCGGCAGACTTTCGAGGCCGGATCATTGCGGCGATAGTGGCGCGTGACAGAACCGGACGTCGTCGCGATATTGCGACGTCGATGGAATGTGCTCCCGCCGATCAGGACAGAGCCAGCTTCGGGCCACAGCAACTGCCTTTGGCCCAGGCAATAAAAAGCCCGGAAATCGGTAGGGATTTCCGGGCACTCTTGCTGAAAATTGATGTCTGAAAATTAGTTTGCGGCAACCTTGAGGGGTGTGACGGAGGCAATGGTATCGAGCCGCAGGCCGGTGTCCTGGGCGAAGAGATGCGTATGCTGCTGAGGAAGCTCCAGGCCGACGCTGTCGCCCGTCTGTCCCGTGGTATGGTCCGCAACGGCAACGGCGAAGTTGGAGCCGTTGATGTCGCAATGGATGACGCGGCCGGCGCCGAGTTCTTCGACGAAATCCACCGTGGCGGGAACGGCACCCGGCGTGCCGGCCGGCACGAGACGCGCATGTTCCGGGCGGATGCCGAGCGTGACCGGCTGGCCGGCATGACGCTTGCCTATATTGGCGTCGACAGCGATCGGCAGGCCATCAAAGATAAATTGCTCGCCATTTGCCGCGAAGGAGCCCTCAAGGAAATTCATTGCCGGCGAACCGATGAAGGAACCGACGAAACGGGTGCGCGGCGTATTGTAGACCTCGAGCGGCGTGCCGACCTGCTCGACATTGCCCTTGTACATGACCACCAGCTTGTCAGCGAGCGTCATGGCCTCAACCTGATCGTGGGTGACGAAAACCGAGGTGGCCGCCAGGCGCTTGTGCAGGCGGCGAATTTCGACACGCATCTGCACGCGCAGCTTGGCATCGAGATTGGAGAGCGGTTCGTCGAAGAGGAAGACTTTCGGTTCGCGGATGATGGCGCGGCCCATGGCGACGCGCTGGCGCTGGCCGCCTGAAAGCTCTGATGGTTTGCGGGCGAGGAAATCTTCGAGACCGACGATGCGGGCCGTTTCCTTGATGCGACGGTCACGTTCCTCGCGCGGTACACCGGCCACCTTGAGCGCGTAGCCCATGTTGGCGGCGACATCCATGTGCGGATAAAGCGCGTAGTTCTGGAAGACCATGGCGCAGCCGCGCTCGCGGGGCTCGAGCTGATTGACGACCTTGCCGTCGATGATGATTTCGCCCGAGGTGATATCCTCAAGGCCGGCGATCATGCGCAGCAGGGTGGATTTGCCGCAGCCGGAAGGGCCGAGAATGACGACGAATTCGCCGGAGCGGAAGTTCAGATCGACGCCATGCACGACCTGATTGCGTCCATAGGCCTTGCGAACTTGCTCGATCCGGATCTCTGCCATCTTGCGCTTTCCTGCCTGTCAATTCTGGGGCCTTAAGTTCGCTGGACTGCTAGCGAACTTGCATTACAAAAAGGTGACAAGGGCCCCGTTATATCACAGGCGGCATCGAGATTCCCTCACAAGAGTTATGTGCGCTATTCACCATGAAATGTGCGGGTGGCGGAACTATTGTGCTGACGGCTTCGTATATTGGTTCCGGCAGCGAAGAAGCATGTAAGGAAGAGGAAGCCTGGTCAAAGGCAAGGACGATGACGACCACGAAAAATGAGCCCAATCCCGTGCTGCTGTGGTTTCGCAAGGATCTCCGCCTCGACGACAATCACGCCCTGCAAGCCGCCGCAACATCCGACCGTCCGGTCATTCCGGTCTACATTCGTGAGCGCGGAGAAAAGGCTAGCGGGCCGCTGGGCGCAGCGCAGGAGTGGTGGCTGCATCATTCGCTGGTCGCACTACAGAAAGCTCTGCATGCCCTTGGCAGCAAGCTCATCCTCCGACAAGGCGATGCGCAGACAGTACTTGAAAAACTTCTTGCGGAGACCGGGGCTGAAGCCGTCGTCTGGAACCGGCGGTATGATCCCGCCGGCATAGCGGTCGACACGCAAGTTAAACGGGCGCTGCGAGACAACGGCATCGAGGCCAATAGTTTTGCGGGCCAGTTGCTCCATGAGCCAACGCGCCTGCGCTCGGGCACCGGCAATCACTACAAGAGCTATACGCCGTTCTGGCGCGCACTGGAGCAGTCCGGCGAGCAGCCGTTTCCTATCGTGGCTCCCGAACAGCTCCCGGCTCCCGGCCATTGGCCTCATTCGAATTCGCTCGACTCCTGGTCGCTACTTCCCAGCAAGCCGAACTGGGCGTCGGATTTTCCCGACATATGGACACCGGGCGAAGCTGCCGCGCATGAGAAGCTGGAGAATTTCGTGGAGACCGCGCTCGACGGCTACGCGGTCGATCGCGATTTCCCGGACAAGCCGGCAACTTCCCTGCTTTCGCCACATCTGGCACTCGGAGAAATCTCGCCTGCCCGCATTTGGCATGCGACGCGAGCGCTGGCCGGTAAGGTGCGCACGGACGACATCGTTCGCTTTCGAAAGGAGCTTGTCTGGCGAGAATTCTGCTATCACCAGCTCTTCCACTTTCCGAAGCTGAACTCAGTCAACTGGAACGAGCGTTACGACGATTTTCCCTGGCATGCGGATGTCAAGCTTTTCGATAGCTGGCGTCGCGGCCAAACAGGATATCCGATCGTCGATGCCGGTATGCGGCAGCTTTGGCGTCACGGCTGGATGCACAATCGCGTCCGCATGATCACGGCCTCGTTCCTGATCAAGGATCTGTTGATCGACTGGCGGGAGGGCGAAGCCTGGTTTCGCGATACGCTCGTCGACGCCGATCCAGCGGCCAATGCTGCGAACTGGCAATGGGTCGCGGGCTCCGGCGCCGATGCCTCACCTTTCTTCCGCATCTTCAACCCGGTGTTACAGGGCGAGAAATTCGATCCGGATGGCGGCTATATCAGGGCGTTCGTACCCGAGCTGGCCGATCTCGACAGCCAATATACCCATCGCCCATTCGAAGCGCCGGCCGACGTGCTAAAACGTGCAGGCATACAACTCGGCAAGGACTATCCTCTCCCGATCGTCGATCATGCCGCCGCGCGGCAACGCGCGCTCGACGCGCACGCATCGCTGAAAAATGATGGATAAGACCTTATTCGGCAGGGTACGGAGTCGCACGCGTCCCCATCGACCGGCCGTTGCGGCCGCTTCCGAGAAAATATCTGAGAACGCGGAAATAGAGGCTGTAGGGCAAAAACTTCAAAAGCTTTGCCCGGAAGACCAGGCGCTTCGGGAAGCTGATCTCGAAAGCCGATGATTTCAATCCGGCTGATATCGCGTCAGCCGCCTGCTGTGCCGACACCATATCCGGCATCTCGAATTTGTTTTGCGCAGTCATTGGCGTATCGACATAACCGGGGGTGACGAGCTGGATGTGAATTCCCATGCGCTCGAGCTCGAAGTTCAGGCTTTCGGCCATGTTGATAAGGGCAGCCTTGCTCGCGCCATATGCGGCGCCACCAGGCAGGCCGCCATAGCCAGCAACGGACGACACGAAGGCAACCTGGCCATATCCCCGGGCGCGCATATGCCGGACCGCCGGCACGAGGCAGTTGACGACGCCATGGAGATTGACGGCAAAACTGCGCTCGAACACCTCATGATTGAGATCTTCGCCTCGCGCCGGCAAATAGATGCCGGCGTTCAGAACCGCCAAGGCGACGGGGCCGTGTTGATATTCGATTGCAGCAACCGTGTGCTCCATATCCTCGGCATCGGTCACGTCGCCGTCCAGCACCACGATGCTGCCGGCAAGAGCGCCTGCCTCGGCCTGTAGAGCCAAGAGTTTTTCGTGGCTGCGCGCCGTAACGGCCACCTTGTATCCTTCTTCCGCCAGTTTCAGCGCGAGAGCGCGGCCGACGCCGGAACTGGCGCCGGTGATCCAGACGACTCCATGTTCAGGACGTGCGATGAACGGGCTCATGGTTCTTCTCCTTGGCTGGCGGTCGTCTACATCAAACGCTTAGCCGCGACCGACCGTGGCATTTTAGCAATAGCGTATCATTGTGGCCGCTTTCGGCCGGTTTAGCGGCTCCGCGCGGAAAACAATGTCACCAATTGGAGACTAGGCACCCCATGAAAGACTTAGGCAAACGAATGCTGCCAAGTCGAATTTTGCGGCTTGAACAAGCAGCAAGGAACAGAATTTCTTGCCTATGCCGCCTTGTGAAGGGAAAAGACCGTTCTTACAGTAGTCCTGAACAGAAGGCAGAGATTCCATGACCGTCCATCCCTCCGTCCTAGAAGCGATCGGCAACACGCCACTGATCAAACTCAAGGGTGCCTCCGAGGCGACGGGCTCGACCATCCTCGGCAAGGCGGAGTTCCTGAACCCCGGCCAGTCGGTCAAGGATCGCGCCGCGCTCTACATCATCCGCGATGCCGAAAAGAAAGGCCTGCTGAAGCCCGGCGGCGTCATCGTCGAGGGGACTGCGGGCAATACCGGCATCGGCCTGACGGTGGTCGCCAAAGCGCTCGGCTACCGCACCGTCATCGTCATTCCCGAAACGCAGAGCCAGGAAAAGAAGGATGCCCTGAGGCTGCTCGGCGCCGAGCTCGTGGAAGTGCCGGCCGTCCCCTACAAAAATCCCAACAACTACGTGAAGGTTTCCGGCCGGCTTGCTGCGGAGTTGGCAAAGACCGATCCGAACGGAGCGATCTGGGCCAACCAGTTCGACAACGTCGCCAACCGTCAGGCGCATATTGAAACCACCGCCAAGGAAATCTGGGCCGATACCAACGGCAAGATCGACGGTTTTATCTGCTCCGTTGGTTCCGGAGGCACGCTGGCGGGTGTCGCCATGGGCCTGCATGCCTTCAACAAGGACATCAAGATCGGCATCGCTGATCCGGAAGGGGCGGCACTTTACGAATTCTACAAGAACGGCGAACTGAAATCCTCTGGCTCTTCGATCACCGAAGGTATCGGCCAGGGCCGCGTGACGGCAAATCTGGAAGGTTTTACGCCCGATTTCGCCTATCAGATCAGTGATGCCGAAGCCCTGCCCTATGTCTTCGATCTGGTCGAACACGAAGGTCTCTGCCTCGGCGGCTCGACGGCCATCAACATTGCCGGCGCCGTACGCCTTGCTAGGGATCTCGGCCCCGGCCATACGATCGTGACCATCCTCGCCGACTATGGCAACCGCTATCAATCCAAGCTTTTCAATCCGGATTTCCTGAATTCGAAGGGTCTGCCGCTGCCGGCATATCTGACGACGAATTCCGATATTCCTATTCCTTACGAAAACCTCGCGTGATCTTATGTCGGTGAATGCCCTTTATCGTGACGATTTCTATCTCTCGACCGCCGAGGCTGTCGTAACCGCAATTCACGAGGATGGGGGCATCGAGCTCAATCAAACCTGCTTCTACGCGACCTCCGGCGGGCAGCCGGGGGATACCGGTTTCTTCGAGCGCGCGGATGGTTCGAAAATCACGCTCGGCCAGACGAAGCATGGAGCGACGAAGGACATCATCGTCCATGTGCCGCTTGAGGCAGAAGCAAAGCCTGCCGTCGGTGAAAAACTGGTGCTGCATGTCGACTGGCCGCGCCGCTATAGGCTGATGCGCATGCACACGGCCTGTCATCTGCTCTCGGTCGTCTGCCAATATCCGATCACGGGTGCGGCGGTCGGCGAGGATGAAAGCCGCGTCGATTTCGACATGGGCGAGACGATCGACAAGGACGAGGTGACGGCGAAAATGATGGCGCTCGTCAATGAGAACCATCCCGTTTTCGTCCAGTGGATTACGGATGAGGAGCTTGCAGCCAATCCGGGTATCGTCAAATCGAAGAACGTGCGTCCGCCGATCGGACTCGGCCGCGTCAGCCTTGTCTGCATCGGCGAAAACTCCGCCATTGACAGCCAGCCCTGCGGCGGCACACATGTGTCGGAAACGCAGGAAGTCGGGGCAATCTACATCGCCAAGATCGAGAAGAAGGGCAAGGAGAACCGCCGCTTCCGCATCCGTTTCGGCACGCCCGCCGACGAAGTTTGACCCGGCGGTTCCTGGATTAAACAAGGCCCGATATAAATCAGGGAGAGATCATCATGACAGCGGAGAAGAGCCGTTTCGTCGTATCCGCCGACTGGCTGCAGAACGAATTGGGCGCCAAGGACCTGCGTATCCTCGACGCATCCTTCTACCTGCCGGCGCAGAAGCGCGATGCTGATGCCGAATATGCCAGCGGCCACATTCCCGGCGCCATCCGCTTCGATCAGGACAAGATCGCCGATCACTCCACCGACTTGCCGCATATGGTGCCTTCGCCGGAATTCTTCGCGGCCGAGGTCGGCAAGCTCGGGATCAGCGAGACCGATCGCATCGTGGTCTATGATGGTCCCGGCGTCTTCGCATCGCCGCGGGTCTGGTGGCTGTTTCATGTCGTCATGGGCGCCGCGAATGTCTTCGTGCTCGACGGCGGCCTGGATGGCTGGAAGGCCGAAGGACGGCCGCTGGAAACCGCCCTGCCCGCATTTGCACCGGCCACCTTCAAGCCGAATTTCAACGCAGCCCGTGTTGTCCCCTTCGAAGAGATGCGCGAGATCGTCGACAGCGGCTCGCTGCAGATCGCCGATGCCCGCAGTGCCGGTCGTTTCGCCGCCACCGAACCGGAGCCGCGCGAAGGCATGCGCTCCGGCCATATGCCGGGCGCAAAAAGCCTTCCGTCCGGCAGCTTCGCGGTGAACGGCAAGTTCAAGTCCCTGCCGGAACTGCGCGAAACGATCGAGAAGGCCGGCATCGATCTTGAAAAGCCTGTGGTGACCACCTGCGGCTCCGGGATCACTGCCGCCATTATCACGCTGGCGCTGGAATCGCTCGGCCATGGCGCTAATCGTCTCTATGACGGCTCCTGGTCGGAATGGGGCAGCCGGCCGGATACGCGCATCGTCACCGGTAAAGATTGAGCGGCGCAGACCCCGTGAAAACGCCATCGTCTCTCAAAGTCCATATCACCCGGTTGGAAATGACCGCGCCTCCCAAGGCGAGCCTGCCCGTGCCTGTCAATATCCAGACGGCAATCATGCGCTCGCCCGGCATTCCCCTGCCGTTTTACCGCTATCTCTATCGCCAGGTCGGTGCCCGCTGGCATTGGGTCGACCGGCTTCGCTTGCGTGACGAGGAACTGACGGCCGTCCTGCACGACCAGCGCAACGACATCAGCGTGCTCTATGTCAACGGCGCGCCGGCCGGCTTCTTCGAATATTTCCGCGAGGATGAGGAGACGATCGAGCTAAGCCATTTCGGCCTGATCGAGCACGCTCTCGGGCTCGGCATCGGCAAATGGTTCCTGTTGCAGGCGCTCTACGCCATGTGGACGCTGAGCCCGCAACGCATCACCACGACCACCAACAATCTCGACCATCCGCGGGCGCTTCAGCTCTACCAGATGTTCGGCTTCTCCCCCGTTTCAACCGGCGAAGGCATCGTCAGGCCGCTGAGCGACAAGGAACTGCTGGAGCTGGCAAAGAAAAGCTAGCCGCAGGAATCGGGTGGCTTCTCCCTCTATCGGGGCGCATCACATGACAAACCCTAAAAAGGAGATTTGCCATGTCTGCGATTGCTTTTGCCGCCATGCCCACGTCCGATGCCGAAGCTCTCTGGAACGGCGGCGTGGACGCCTATAGTCACCGGCCGGAGACAATGATCTCGGATGGTCCCGGCCATCCCTGTCGCCACTGCCTGCAAAATATCGATGCGGGCGAAGAGCTCTATGTCTTCGCCTATCGGCCGTTTCCGGATCTGCAGCCCTACGCCGAGACCGGGCCGGTTTTCCTGCATAAGGTGCCTTGCCGGCGTTACGAAGCCGAGGAAGTCCTGCCGCCCGTGCTGACCACCAGTCCGGATTTCATCGTGCGCGGCTATGGCGAAAACAACCGCATCGTCTACGGCACCGGTGCCGTGACACCGATCGGCGACATCGAGGCCTATGCTGGCGAACTCCTGAGCCGCGAAGGCATCGCCTATGTGCATGTCCGCTCGGCGCGCAATAATTGCTATCAGTGCCGGATCAATAAAAAAGAAGCGCCGGCATACGGTGACGCCGGCGCTTCCGTCTGACGTGAGCGCGATGGGATTTACGCCACGTTCAAGACGCTTTCCGGGGCGAAGGCCTCGTAGCCGAGCGCTTCGGCGACGGGTCTGTTGGTGACACGGCCCTTGTGGATGTTGAGGCCGTTGCGCAGGTGCTTGTCCTCGGCAATGGCGCGCAGGCCGCGATCTGCGAGCGCGAGGCCGTGATAGATGGTGGCATTGTTCAACGCTTGCGCCGAGGTGACCGGAACCGCCCCCGGCATATTGGCGACGCAATAGTGCACGATTCCGTCGACCTCATAGGTCGGTTCGGAATGGGTGGTTGCATGGGAGGTTTCGAAGCAACCGCCCTGGTCGATGGCGACATCGACGATAACGGCGCCCTTCTTCATGCCGGACAGCATTTCGCGGGTGACAAGCTTCGGCGCCGCCGCGCCGGGGATCAATACGGCGCCAATCACGAGATCGGCGGCGAAGACCTCTTCCTCCAGCGCCTGGATGCTGGAATAGCGCGTGTGAACACGGCCGTTGAAGATATCGTCCAACTGGCGCAGACGCGGCAGCGAACGATCGAGAATGCTGACATCGGCACCGAGGCCGGCCGCCATCTTGGCCGCATGCAGGCCGACGACGCCGCCGCCGATGATGGCAACCTTGGCCGGCAGAACGCCGGGCACACCGCCAAGCAGGATGCCAAGACCACCATTGGCCTTCTGCAGCGCGGTGGCGCCCGCCTGGATCGACAGACGGCCGGCAACTTCCGACATCGGCGCGAGCAGCGGCAGACCGCCACGCTCATCAGTGACGGTTTCATAAGCGATGGCGGTGACGCCGGAGGCGATCAAGCCCTTGGTCTGCTCCGGATCGGGCGCGAGATGCAGATAGGTATAGAGAAGCTGGCCATCGCGCAGTTGCGACCATTCGGAAGGCTGCGGCTCCTTCACCTTCACGATCATGTCGCACTTTTCGAAAATATCCTTCGCGGTGGCGGCGATCTTGGCGCCGGCGGCGATATAGGCGTGGTCATCGGCCCCGATACCTGCGCCCGCCTTGGTCTCGACCCAGACCTCATGACCATGGGCCACATATTCGCGAACGGATGCAGGCGTCAGACCGACGCGATATTCATGATTCTTGATCTCTTTCGGACAACCTACGCGCATTTGCTCCTCCTGAATGCTTTTCCGGTTTGCAACTGTTCCGGTACGGATGAGACCACTTTCGCCCTGAAATGTCCTTGCAAAGACAATTTGCCGAACAAGCATTTTTCGTGGATTATTGCGTTTAAGCCAATTTTTTCGAAAGATCTTCGAATGCCGGATATAGACACCATCGATCGTGCGATTTTGGGAGTACTGCAACAGAACGCCAGGATCACCAATGCCGAGCTTGCGGAAAAGGTCGGCCTGTCGCCTTCAGCCTGCTCGCGCCGGCTCGACATTCTGGAGAAAAATGGCGTTATCGGCGGTTATCATGCCCGGCTGTCGCACAAGGCGCTGGACTACAAGATGATCGCCATCGTCCATATCTCGCTCTCCGGCCAGTTCGCCAAGACGCTGTCGGAGTTCGAAACGGCGGTGAAACGCTGCCCGAACGTGCTCGTCTGCTACCTTATGTCCGGCGAATACGACTATATCCTGCGCGTCGCGGCGCGCGATCTCGAAGATTACGAACGCATCCACCGCGACTGGCTCTCCGCTTTGCCGCATGTGGTGAAGATCAATTCCAGCTTCGCGCTGCGCGAGATTATCGACCGGCCGAATGTCGGGCTCTGAGCTGCGGCTGGTCGAGCTATCGCATACCCAGAAGCAAGGCGCGGTGATCGGAGACTTCCGGCTCGGCGACGGGGTCGAATTCGATCACCTCCACCGCGGACGTCACCAGCATATAGTCGGCGAAACGCGGCTCCTTGCGGTAATAGGAAGTCCGTGTATCGCGATGACCGCGCGAGGTGACGAGGTCGGAAAGCCCCAATGCTCCGAGGGAATCGAAGGTTACGCTCCCCGGCAGGACATTGAAGTCGCCGCAGACGACCAGCCTCTCATTGCCCTTGTGAACATGCCGGATGAGCTCCACCAACGCGTCCGCCTGATGACGGCGAGCCGGTGTGTCGCCCTTGCCATCGATATCGCGCAGGCCATGCATATGGGCGATGGTGACGGGGAAACCGCCCTCGTAATCGAAGATGCGGATGCAATGGGCGTTGCGCGACCGCGGGTGCGGACCCCAGCCGTCGGCCGAAAATTCCCCATGTACGAAGCCCGACGCCTGGCCGATGACCGGATAGGACTTACGGACAAAGGTTGCTAGGCCGAATTCGGAGGCTATCCGCCGATCACCGTCAAAGACATCGCCTCGCGCTGTCGGACAGAAGAAGGCGTCGTGCATGGGCAGGGCAGCGGCGATCTCCTCAAAAAGATTGGCTCGTTGCGGAAGTTCGACGCCGTGGTCGCGATAGACCAGCCATTCGGAGGGTGCATCCTTGGTGCGCGTGACCTCCTGCAGGCACAGAACATCCGCGTCGACATCGACTAGGTACTGCATGAGCGGTTCATGCAATAGGCCACCCCACACATTCAGCGAAACGATGCGCAACGCCATTTCTTCTTTCTCCAAAACTCCCGCTCGACCTCCATAAGAAAGTCCGGAGTTGAAACATTAAAAGCAACAGGTCCCGATTCGGAACGGATCCTGTCAATTTTACCGATCGTCCTAAGCACCTTTCAACGCCTACCTGCTATCCGGAATTGTCAGACACAGGCATCGAGGTCAGTTATGCAGCCGATTTCAAAACCGCTTACTGAAAACAATCTGAAAATCAAAGCGAGGCGTTCGCCGCGCAAGTATGCCCGTCTGATGGGTCGGGTCCGATATTTCGCCAAGGCGGTTACCGGCCGTGTGGTCAATATTTCCACCGGCGGCATCGCGCTCGACCTGCAATCGCCGATCCATGCCGCCGCCGGCAGCAAGGTCCGGGTCGAATGCGACGACATCGGCGTATTGGATGGCATCGTGCGCTGGACCCATAGCGGCCGGATCGGTATCGAGTTCGACCCCTCCTCCAATGCGTCGGCGCAGGTTGCTTCCTATTTCCGCTTTTTCCACAAGGACATACAGCCGGTTCTGAAACGCTGACGGCTTCTTCGCTCCTTGGCGCCGAAGCCACAATAAGTCTGTCATATTACTAGTGCACACCTTCAAAAATCGTCTTAATCTCCCTCGCCCCGAAAGGTGATCGAGGGATCATGGATTCATTGTTGAAGGAGTGTTTCATGTCTTCCATTCTGGAATTGCCCAGCATGTCGCGCCGTTCTTTGCTGCAGGGCCTCAGCGCCACCGCCGCGCTGATCGTGCTGCATCCATTTGCCGCCCGCGCCGCCGGCAATCAGGCGCATCTGCGTCTCATGGAAACGACGGACATTCACGTCAACGTCTTCCCCTACGACTATTACGCCGACAAGCCGAACGACACGATGGGTCTGTCGCGCACGGCAACGATCATCGACAACATCCGTGCCGAGGCCACCAATTCGCTGCTGATCGACAATGGTGACGTGCTTCAGGGCAATCCGATGGGCGACTACATGGCCTATCAGCACGGCATGAAGGACGGCGACGTCCATCCCGTCATCAAGGCAATGAACACGCTCGGCTATGAGGTCGGCACGCTCGGAAATCACGAGTTCAACTATGGCCTCGACTTCATGTTCAAGGTTCTGGGCGGAGCGAATTTCCCCTTCGTCTGCGCCAATCTGACCAAGGGCCAGCTTGCCTCCGACCCGAAGAAGGACGACCTGTTCTTCAAGCCCTATCTGATCCTCGACAAGAAGATCAAAGATGGCGCCGGCAATGAGAACACGATCAAGATCGGCTTCATCGGCTTCGTGCCGCCGCAGATCATGCTCTGGGACATCAAGAACCTTGAAGGCAAGGCACGGACGCGCGACATCGTCGAGGCTGCCAAGGCCTGGGTACCCGTCATGAAGGAAGAAGGCGCCGACATCATCATCGCCCTCTCGCATTCCGGCATCGACGGCAGCGGCCCGAGCGACAAGATGGAAAACGCCTCGCTCTACGTTGCGGCAGTTGACGGCATCGATGCCGTCTTCACCGGCCACCAGCATCTCGTCTTCCCTGGCCCGAAGACCTGGGACGGTATCAAGGGCGCCGATCCGGTGAAGGGCACGCTGCACGGCAAGCCCGCCGTCATGGCCGGTTTCTGGGGCTCGCATCTCGGTCTGATCGACCTGCTGCTCGAAAAGGACGGCAAGAGCTGGAAGATCGTCGACTTCACCTCCGAAGCACGGCCGATCTATCACCGCGACGACAAGAAGAAGGTCATCGCCGATGTCGCCGACAAGAAGGAAGTGGTGGAAGCGGCAAAGGCCGAGCATGAGGCGACGCTGACCTATGTCCGCACGCCCGTCGGCAAGACCTCTGCGCCGCTCTATTCGTATTTTGCTCTCGTTGCCGACGATCCGTCGGTGCAGATCGTGAGCCAGGCGCAGGTCTGGTACATCAAGAACATGCTGAAGGAGACGCAGTATAAGGATCTGCCTGTGCTTTCGGCGGCTGCGCCCTTCAAATGCGGCGGCCGCAACGGCGCCGACTATTATACCGACGTTCCCGCCGGCAATATCGCCATCAAAAACGTCGCCGACCTCTACCTCTATCCAAATACGGTGCAGGCGGTCGTCATCAACGGCGCGCAGGTCAAGAACTGGCTGGAAATGTCCGCAGCGATGTTCAATCAGGTCCAACCGGGCGCCAAGGATGCGGATCTGATCAACAATAGTTTCCCGTCCTATAACTTCGACGTCATCGACGGTGTCACCTACCAGATCGACCTCTCGCAGCCGCGCCGCTTCGGCGATGACGGCAAGGTCTTGAATGCCGACGCAAATCGCATCCGGAACCTGCAGTTCGACGGAAAACCGATCGATCCGGCTCAGAAATTCCTGGTCGTCAGCAACAACTACCGCGCCGGCGGTGGTGGCAACTTCCCGGAAATCGCTTCGGATAAGGTCGTCTATCAGGCTCCGGATACTAACCGCGACGTTATCGTCCGCTATGTCCATGACCAGGGCACGATCAATCCGACCGCTGACGGCAACTGGACCTTCAAGCCGCTGCCGGGCACGACCGTTCTGTTCCAGAGCTCACCGAAGGCTAAGGATTTCCTCGCTGATGTGAAGAGCGTGAAGATCGAGGACGCCGGCGAAGGTGTCGACGGCTTCCGCAATTACCGGCTGGTACTCTGATTCCGTTGACCCTCCCCCCGCGCGGGGGAGGGTTTTCACTCCGCCGCCAACGGCTTCTCGTTCGGATGACACATTTCGACGGCCGCCTTGAAATCCGCCTGGTTCGGGCATCGCGAAAGGCGCGAGCTGAAGGCTTCGATCATCCAGGCAGCGGCGGGACCGGGAGGACTGGCAAGCTTGTGGACGGCGTAGATCGGATATTCGCTCTGGTCGTACGCATCGAGGGCCAGAGGCACCAACCGTCCCTTCTGTAGGTCTTCCATGATGAGCGAAGCCGGCAGCCCGCCCCAGCCGAGGCCGCCGCGCATCAATTGATGCTTGGTCGCGATATCGCTGACATGCCAGATCTTGTAGGAGAGGACGTTGAAATCTTTGCCACTCGTGAGACCGGAGGCATCGGTAACGACCAATTGCACCTCCTCCCGCACATCGGCAAGCGTCAACGGCCTCCCAATCTGAGCGAGTGGATGATGGGGCGACGCGACCGGAAGCATGAAGGAGTGCCCGATACGCTCGACGACCAGCGAATCATCCTTCTTGAACACCGCGCCACCAATACCGATCGTAGACTTACCGCTGGCGACGAGTTCCATCATCGTGCCGAGTTCGCCGGTGTCGAGCCGAAGCGAGACGAGCGGGAAGCGCTCGCGAAACTCGCTCAACACGTCGACGGTGGCATGTATCGGCACCATGACGCTGATGGCCACCGCCACTTCCGATTCAAGTCCCGCCTTCAAACCTTTGACGCGCGCACGCATCACTTCGAGATCGCCGAGAATACGACGCGCATCTTCCAGCATAGCTTTGCCCGCGTCCGTCAATGTTGGCTGACGGGAGCCGGAACGCTCGAATAGCGGTACCTCGAGCTGGGCCTCGAGATTGGCAATCGTGTAGCTGATGACCGATTGCGCACGGTTTAAGGTTCGCGATGCGGCGGAAAAGCTGCCGGATTCGGCAACGGTGAGAAAGACCTGCAACTGGTCGAGGGTCGGATTGGGAAGCATGGGCCATCCATTCTATCGATAATTCCAATCCATATTATCACAGTTTTTTCGATGGCACTGCAGACTTATTTCTTTTCTCGAACGATGGCTGGCCTCCCTGCCTGGCTCTCGCAACTCATTGAAAAGGAACACGACCATGTCCTCTATTCTGCTTTTGACGTCCAGCCCGCGCAGCGACTCGCTTTCCACCAAGATCGCCAGCGAGCTTGCCGACAAGATCAAGGCCCAGAACCCGGGCAAGACGATCGTCCATCGCAATCTGGCCGCTGCGCCGCTGCCGCATATCGATGAACTCTTCACCGCCGCCATCCGCACCCCGGTCGAGGCTCGCACGCCCGAGCAGGCCGAAGCCGTCAAGGTTTCCGACCAACTCGTGGACGAGCTGCTTGCCGCCGACACCGTCGTCATCGGCACCGGTCTCATCAACTTCAACATCTATTCGTCGCTGAAGGCCTGGATCGACAACATCGCCCGCGCCGGCCGCACCTTCACCTACACGGAAACCGGCCCCAAGGGTCTGGTGACCGGCAAGAAGGCTTATATTGTGCTCGCTTCCGGCGGCGTCTATTCCGAAGGTCCGGCTGCCCCGCTCAATCATGCCGTTCCCTATCTGAAGTCGGTTCTCGGCTTCATCGGCATCACCGAAGTCGAGACCGTCTATGTCGAAGGCCTTGCCTTCGGTCCGGAAGCCGCTGAAAAGGCGATCGGCGCTGCCCAAGCCCGCGCAACCGAACTGGCACTTGCCGCCTAAGCTTTCAAAACAATCGCAATTCCCTGCGAGCGGCCGGTCCCCCACCGGCCGCATTTTTTATTTCCGGCCGTCTGTCGCCAGTTCCTTCAAGAAGCTCTTCGCAGCCTCCAGAATTTCACGGGAGAGCTCTTCGTCGTTTGCGATGCGCGCAAGGCCGACCGCGCCGCTCATCAAGCATGAGGCGACAATGGCATTGCGCCGCATCTCCGTGGCATCCTGGTGCGGCAGGCGCGCGGCCATCGTTTCGAAGTTTTTCCGTATCCCTTCCGTTGCAATGGTTCGCACGGCATCGCCGCTGCGCGCGATATCGGCCGTCAACGCTGCATAGGCACAGCCTTCGCCGCGGTGGTCGCGATGTAGCGTGCTGAGATAATCGTCGGCATAGTCCTCCAGAGAAATATCCGCCGGATCGATCCCCTTCCCCTCCAATTGCCGCCGCCACGATTCCACCGCCACCTGGACGGCTTCAGCGACGAGTTCGTCACGGGAGGCGAAATGCTTGTAGAATCCGCCGACCGTCAGGCCGGCTTCCTTCATCAGATCGGCAACGCCAATACCCTCCAGCCCCTCCTCCCGCAGGCGCTTGGCGGCAAGTGTCACGATGCGCTCATGCGTCTTCTGCTTCTCCAACTGAGAATGACCCATCGAAAAATCTCCTCGATCTACCTTGACGAATGTAGATTATGATCATAATCCTTATAGAGAACGATCATAATCCAGATCGTGATCAAAGCCAATAGGAGCTACGAACATGCGTCTCAAGAACAAGGTTGCCATCATCACAGGTGGGAACAGCGGCATCGGGCTGGCCACCGCCCGCCTCTTCCTCGCCGAAGGCGCCAAGGTCGCCATCACCGGCCGCAATCCACAGACCCTTGCCGCCGCCGTTGAAGAGCTTGGCGGCGATGTGCTGGCACTGCAGGTCGATGTCACCGACGTTGCAGCCACCGAGAAAGCTTTCGCCGACGCGGCTCAGAAGCTCGGCAATTTCGACATCGTCTTCGCCAATGCGGGGATTGCCGGCGAAACCGCCGTTGGAAGGACCACGCTTGAGCAGTTCGAGACGGTGGTGCGCACCAACTTCACCGCCGTCTTCTTTACGGTGCAGGCTGCGTTGCCGCATCTGAACGACGGCGCCTCGGTGATCCTGAACGGTTCCGTGCACGCTGTTCTCGGCATCCCCGGCTACTCCGCCTATGCCGGCACCAAGGGTGCCGTCCGCGCCATGACCCGCAACCTGGCATCCGAACTCGCCCCGCGCGGCATCCGCGTCAACCAGGTCACGCCCGGCGCCACCAAGACGCCGATCTGGAACACACGGGCGATGACGGAAGATGCCAAGGATGCCCTCGAAGCCCGTTTCGGTAGCCTGAGCCCGCTTGGCCGCATGAGCGAAGCCGACGAGATCGCCAACGCTGCCCTCTATTTCGCATCGGACGATTCCCGGAACGTCACGGCGATCGAAATCACCGTCGACGGCGGCGCGACCAGCGCTCCCTCGGGTGCCAAGCTTTTCCGCACGGCGTAAACGGATCGGAGAAAGCAAGGCCTATATTCGGCCACTGGTAATTGCTGTCGCAGAAAATCGGTCGCGGAACTCAAAGTTATGCGACCGACTTTTTTGACAAAAGCCCTTCCGTGCTTCGAGCGTGCGACAGGCACTTCCTCCAACTGAGCCTCGCCCAAGCCTTTGGAACCCCCAACCGGGCGGACTTCAATTTTTATTCGAAGACGGCGCCGTTTTGCTTGAAGTCGCTTTGCCTTTCGGGAGGGAGCGCGGGTTCTCCAAAAGGCGCAAAAGCACATTCGGTCTTCTTGCCCGCTGGACAAGATCGATATCACTCACAAGCTTTGCGCCGCCCTCGCGCCGCTCCAACGTGATCTTGCGGCTATGGAAGACTTCCAGCTCGGCGCGGTGCGCCACGCTGATGATGGTGACCTTCGGCAATTCCTTGATCACCGTCTCCATCATCTTGTCCTGACTCTTCTCATCGAGTGCTGACGTTGCTTCATCCAGCACGATGATATCGGGATTGTGCAGCAGGAGACGCGCAAAGGCGAGCCGCTGCTTTTCGCCGCCCGACAACGTCTGGTCCCATGGCGCTTCTTCCTCGATCTTCTCGTTCAGATAATCGAGTCCCACCTTGTCGAGGGCCGCCTTGATCTCATCCAGCGTCCAGCTATCGGCGGCGCTGGGATAGGCAACGGCGCGGCGAAGTGTCCCGGAAGGGATGTAAGGCCGCTGCGGCAACATGAACAACCGCCTGTCGGCGTGGAAATCGACGCTGCCGTCACCCCACGGCCAGAGACCTGCGATGGCCCGCACCAGCGTGCTCTTGCCTGAGCCGGATTCTCCGGCCACCAGCACCCGCTCGCCCGGTTCGATCACGACCTGTGTTTCCTTGACCACGGCGGTGCCGTCGTCAAGCGACACGGAGAGATCGTTCAGGCTGACCATCGCATCGCCCTCAGTTTCGCCGTGCTTGATGCGTCCCAAAGCGTCGCTCTGCTCCGCGCGCTCGAGCCCGTCGAGCGATACCATCAGCGAAGCGACGCGCCGTGCGCAGGCATTCCAATCGGCGAGACGGGGGTAGTTGTCGACCAGCCATCCGAAGGCGCTCTGGACGATGGCGAAGGCAGAGGCAGCCTGCATGACCTGCCCAAGGGTCATGCTGCCTTCAAGAAACTTTGGAGCGCAAAGCAAAATCGGCACGACGGGCGCAAACAGGCTCGACCCCTGCGACACAAGCGTCGTACGCATGTGCTGGCGGGCAAGGAGCGCCCATTGCCCGAGCACATTGGCGAAGGTCTTGTCGAGGTCGCTACGCTCCTCCTCCTCACCGCCGAGTAATGCGATGCTCTCGCCGTTTTCCCGCACATGTGTCAGCGTGTAGCGAAATTCGGCTTCCGCCTGATTTTTGACCTCGGAAACGTGGACGAAATGGCGGCCGATGATCGCCATAGAGCTAGACGTGATCGCGGCGTAGAGGACCGCGGTGACGACGAGAAAGCCGGGAATAGTGACCGTCGTAGCGGCGATCGTCAGGGTCAGGGCACCGCCGATCGTCCAAAGCACCACAATGAAGGTCGAGGCCGACAGAAATGCGGAAATGACGCCGGCAATGAAATCGACGGGGGATTCGGTAGCAATCCGCAAGTCCTCCGAAATGCGCGCTTCGGGGTTCTTGTGGTCGCCGCCGATGAGGTTCAACTGATAGTAGCGGCCGTTTGCGAGCCAGCGCGCGATGACTGCGGTCGTCAGCCAGGAACGCCAGCGGCGCTGAATCGCCATCCGAAGGAAGACTTGTGTAACGACGAGGGTCATGCTTCCCAACGCGAGTGGCAGGAATACGGCGCTCAAAAAATAGACGGTGCTGGCATTGCGTTGCTCTATTGCGTCGAAAATTGCGCGATTCCAGATATTAATTCCATACTGGAAGCCGACATTCATGCCGATCAGGGCCAATAGCACGATCGTGCACGGCCAAGAGAGCCGGTCGCCGCCGCGACCCCAGTAACCACGCGCGCTGATCCAGAAGCGCCTCAGCAAATACCGCTTGCGCGCCTGCTCGGCCTCCTCAGGCGTGAGCTCTGGATCTGGTTCGATCACATCTGGCGGCGGCGCGACCTCGACGGTCGATCCCTCCCCTTGGCGCGACTTCTCGGCACCGTGCGGTTGAGTGCCGTCGACCGATTTCGGATTGATTTTAGCGTCGGTCATAGCGCAACAACGGCTTAAAAATCGAAAGGTTTCATGGTGCCGGTGTCGAAGACGAATGGCGGTCGCGGGGGGCTTGTCGAGAAAATCAGTCCGTCGCCACTCGAACGCTTGAGAATGCCGTCAGTCGAATGGAAAAACCGCCCGCAGTGTCTGTGCTGCAAGCGGTTCGACATCAATATCTGCTTTAGTTCCGCATTTCCGATAGGCCAGGCCATCCGGCCTTTGTCGTTCGAGCCAGTCCCTGAACTCAGACCTGACGAACCTTTTCGCCGTCGCCGAACAGAGAGGGGCCGTTCTGGTCGATGATCTGCTGCGCCTTGCGGAAAGTCGATTCAAGCGCATCGTCCGACGAGGTGAAAACATCGGCGCGGATGAAATTGCGCACCAGCACCTCGCCGTTCACTTCCTTCTCGATCCGGCCCATCAGGCGGAACTGATTGCCTTCGCGCTGCGGCGTCGCATAGATCGTGCAGCCGTTGTGCTCCTGCGGCTCCGCGGTGACGGAGGGACCGCCGGTCTTTTCGGCGCTCGTCGTCGAAGCGCCGCCGGTGAAGATCGAGAAAATATTCGACAAGATCGAAGCCATGAATCGCCTTTAGCATGAAGGACGTGGGGTGGCAAAGTTAAATAATCAGGTTCGCCAGAATGTCGTTCTCGGTGATGTCCTGATAGCCCATGCCGGCACGCTCGAAATTCTCGACCAGTTGCTTGAAATTGTCGGGATGCTTGGTTTCGATACCGATCAGGATGGAACCGAAATTGCGGGCGCTCTTCTTCAGATATTCGAAGCGGGCGATATCGTCGTCCGGACCGAGCAAATTGAGGAAATCGCGTAGCGCGCCGGGACGCTGAGCCAGCCGCAGGATGAAGTATTTCTTCAGCCCGGCATGGCGCATGGCGCGCTCCTTGACATCGGGCAGGCGCTCGAAATCGAAATTGCCGCCGGAGACGACCGCAACGATCGTCTTGCCGCGGATGCTCTCACGGTCCATTTGCTCAAGCGCGGTGATCGCCAGCGCGCCAGCCGGCTCCAGCACGACGCCTTCGACATTCAGCATATCGGTGATCGTCACGCAGATGGCATTTTCCGCAATCAGCATGACCTGCTCCGGCGCAAAACTTCTCAGGGCCGCAAAATTCAGGTCGCCGATGCGACCGACCGCTGCGCCGTCGACGAAATTGTCGACCTTCGCCAGCGTCACCACCTGCCCCGCCTCCATGCTGCGCCTGAGGCTCGGTGCTCCCGCCGGCTCGGCAAAGACGAATGCGTCCTTGGCGAGGCGATCGGCAAAAAAGCCGGTGATACCAGCCGCCAATCCACCGCCGCCGACGGGCAGCACGATGCGGTCGGGCAAGACGCCCTCCGGCAATTGCTCGGCGATTTCGGCACCAACCGTCGCCTGCCCCTCGATGATATCGGCATGATCGAACGGCGGCACCATGACGCCGTCAATTTGCTGCACATGCTCGCGCGCCGCCTGGTAGCACTGGTCGAAGAAATCGCCGAACAGCTTGATGGTGATGAATTCACCGCCGAACATACGGGTCTTGTCGATCTTCTGCTGCGGCGTCGTCACCGGCATGTAGACCACGCCCGGCACTCCGAAATGGCGGCAGACGAAGGCAAAACCCTGCGCATGATTGCCGGCCGAAGCGCAGACGAATGTCTTGCCCGTACCACCTTCGGCAATCACCTTGCGGAAGAAATTGAAGGCGCCGCGGATCTTGTAGGAGCGCACCGGCGTCAGATCCTCGCGCTTTAGCCAGATCTCCGCACCGTAGCGAGCGGAAAGATGCTCGTTCAGTTGCAGCGGCGTTGCGGAAAAAAGGCCACGCATGGCCTCGGTGGCGTCGAGAACATCCTGCTTGTCCACGGTCTTGGTCCGTTCCTGTTCAATCCACCTTCGCTATGACACAGGAAAGATGAGTAAAGAAAGCCTCTTTGTTACGCTTTCCGACCTGCCCAAGCGACATTGCCACACCACAAATCGACAGCTACGACCATCCAACGCGCAACTGCTACATTTCGCGCCACCGTGTTACATCCGGTCGCAACGCAAAATCTTCGAATTGACAGGAAGCAAAGGCCCGCCTCCAATGCAAGCCAGCCATCATGATGATGGTCAGAGGCCCGCTCCAATCCGGTTTCCCCGGTGCCGGCGGGCTTCGCTTGTGAGCCACACTCTCAGATATAGAGCGGATGCTGACGCCAGTCCTCATCAAGGTATTCGGCTGATGGGATGCGTTCGCGCTCAGAATTCAAAAATCTGTGTTCCGAAGCTTCCCAAATCAGACCGTGCAAGATATTGAAATCGCGAAAACGCGGACGTGGCGAAATTGGTAGACGCAAGGGACTTAAAATCCCTCGGCCTTAGGCTATACGGGTTCGACCCCCGTCGTCCGCACCATATTGAAATCAAATGGAAACTTTATCCTTCAAGCGACCGATTATATGTGCACATCGGTGGCCTACGTGCGGGGCCGCGGAGGGACAACGCGACGGGACGCGCTAATGATCCTGATTGCTCACGTTGGTTTTGATATACAGAATACGGAAGATCGAAAGCACTGACGCCAATATCAGTAGAATTCCGTAAATCGTCAGGAAAAGGCCAATCAATGAAATCACTACATTCGTATAGCGAGCCCAATCTGCGTAGCCGGTAGGTGTTGGAAACGGTTTTGCGTTGAAAACTATCGCGAGAAGGATGCCAGCGACTTGGACAAAAACCGCATGTGACACAGCACTGGCGAGGATCAAAAGCGGCGACCGATTATTCAGCTTAGGATCCGGCTTTTGTAGTGCCGCTCGTTCTTTTTCCGATAGCACAGAGAAGTAAACGGCATAGGCAGCGATCGAAAAGCCCGCCAGCGTCGGCAGAATTGGAAAGGCCAGTTGAACCCATGTTCCATCGACGGCTGTGCGCCATGATAGCGCGGTAAAGACAAGTGCGACCCACGTGTAGCCGGAGCGATAGAAGCTCTTAAAGCGCCCATAGCTTTCGTAGACTATCTTAAGATTTTCAATCAGCCCCGTTCCGCTACTCATGGATTTGCACTTTTCTGTCTTTGACGGAAAGCCTCGACTGTTTGAAAAATCAATTTCGAGAGGATGTTAAACATCGTGAGGTCTTGACCGCTCTCTGCCGTGGTTCTCATTTCCTTCAACGGTGACTCATCTGAATTGTAGGTCACCTGCGCGCCACCTTCTTGGTTTTTCGCTTTCACCTCTCCGTTTTGCGCTGCCACGTGCGCGAGAGCACGAGTACGTTCGTTAGGCTCAATACGCTTTTTTCCCTTGGTCTTCAGGCGTTCGCGATACTCGTCTGCATTTTGCTCACGAAGGCGCTCTTCGATTACGTGAGCGAGTGTTTCCCCTATATCGTCGGAATTGGGCGGACGAATTATAAGTTCCAGCTCTTTCAAATTTTCGAGATTGAGGATGCGGTCGACCGCGCCGTGGTCTGACATGATATCCGCGTCGACATCACCGAATGCGTCTATGATCTCCATAAACTGAAGAGCTCCCTTAAAATATTTTTCGACCGCCAGCGTGCTGAGGCCCTTGGAGCGCCCGTAAGTTTGGAAAGCCACCACGTGTAACGTAGCATCGAGGGCGAAATAGAAGCGTGCGTAATTTGGTTTCAATCTTTCAGGAATAACGATTTCCTCTAAATCGGCTTCCGACGCGCCGTCAAAATTCTCAGTATTGAACCATTCGTCATCAGATGGAAGTTCATCGTATTTCAGAATGATCCCCCTAAGAGTTTTTTTGTCGAAGTAATTGATCGCCAAATTAGTCTTGCCTAGTACGCGCACTCCCCGCTTGAGATTAGCAAGTGTTTCAATCAATTTCGGGTAATCACGCCGATCCTTGTCATTGATGCGTATATTTACGGCAGCGACTTCATGCTTAAATCGACGCGACATTTTAAACTCCAGTTTAATTTCACGTCATTGTTGTAATTTTGATTTAGAATCCGCAAGTGAAATCACACTTTGCCTTTCGCAGAAGCTTGTTTGTCCTCATTTTTATCTGCGCTACCGAGGCGGCGTCCGGCAGGCAGCTCCTCCAAGACCCATGGGCAAGGACGAAGCACTGCTGCACACAAAAAAGGCGCAGCTCTCGCCGCGCCTCGTTTCCATGCAATGTCGAAAATCAAATCAGGCGACGAGCTTGGCCGCGATCCTGGCGACGTGGGCGCCCTGGTATTTTGCGGCTTCCAGTTCGATTTCCGAAGGCTGGCGGGAGCCGTCGCCGTTGGTGATCGTAGAAGCGCCGTAAGGCGAACCGCCCTTGACTTCTTCCGTGCCCATCTGGCCCTGGAAAGCATAGGGAAGGCCGACGACGGCCATGCCGTGGTGCAGCAGGGTCGGGATGAAGCCGAGGATGGTGGATTCCTGGCCGCCGTGCTGGGTCGCGGAGGAGGTGAACACCGAGCCGACCTTTCCGACGAGCTTGCCGCCGAACCACAGGCTGCCGGTCTGATCCCAGAAATTACGCATTTGCGATGTCACCGTGCCGAAGCGGGTGCCGGAGCCGACGATGATGGCGTCGTAGTTGGCCAGTTCTTCCGGCGATGCGATGGGAGCTTCCTGATTGAGCTTGAAGTAGGAAGCCCTGGCCACCTCTTCCGGCACCAGTTCCGGTACGCGCTTGACGGTTACGTCGGCGCCGGCGGACTTTGCGCCTTCGGCGACGGCATAGGCCATCTTCTCGATATGACCATAGGAGGAATAATAGAGAACCAGAACCTTAGCCATGAACGTCTCCTAATTGTTGGACGCGTTGATTTTCGGGCTGATTTCTATCAGCGCTAAAACGAAGGCGCAGCCCCAGCAACTGGAACGCACTGTTCACCCGATGAAGACGAAATTTCACTTGCAGTTGCTTTTTCGACCGTCGCCAAGCAAACGAAAACGTCAGTTTGCATTCGCCGCAAACGGCGCTACCTATTTCAAACGTTTTTTCGAACGCGTTACTGCGCAATTCCACGGATATTTCCATGACCAATGAAACCATTGTCACCGCCGCCATGCTGGCTATCGGCGACGAACTGCTCTCGGGCCGGACGAAAGACAAGAATATCGGCCATCTCGCCGATGTCTTGCTGCTGTCTGGCATCGATCTGAAGGAAGTCCGTATTGTCGCCGACGACGAAGACGCCATCGTCTCCGCGCTGAACGCGCTGCGCGGGCAATATGATTACGTCTTCACCTCCGGCGGCATCGGCCCGACGCATGACGACATCACCGCCGATGCCATTGCAAAGGCTTTCGGCGTGGCCTGCGAACATGAGGCCGAAGCGATGCGGCTGATGGCGGAGATGTATGCGCGGCGCGAGATGGAATTCACCGAGGCCCGCCAACGGATGGCGCGCATGCCGGTCGGCTCCAAACATATTGCCAATCCGGTTTCGACCGCGCCGGGCTTCAACATCGGCAATGTCTACGTCATGGCCGGCGTGCCGCAGGTCTTTCAGGCGATGCTCGACAACGTCGTCCCGACGCTGCGCACCGGCACCCGCATGCTTTCGACGGCGATTTCCTGCCCTTACGGCGAAGGCGAGATCGGCACGCCGCTCGGCGCCATCCAGAAAGCCCATCCTGATACCAGCATCGGATCCTACCCGCGCTATATCGGCCAATCCTTCTCGACCGAGATCGTCGTGCGGGGCCGCTCGGCCGAGCTGGTTGAAACTGTCGCGGCCGAAGTGCGCGCCATGATCGAAATAATCAGACAGGCAAAAGCAAAGGAAAATCAGTCCGCTGAGGCATGACGTTCAGCAAATGCTTTTAACCCGTTGGGGAACCGCGGCCATATCAGCGCATTATTATCGGACGGAACACTGATATAATGGAGCGATAAGGACCTTTCCTCATGGGAGATCACGTCATGCCCTATAAAACCATCCTGGTCATACTCGATACCCCCGACAATACGCGGGTGGCGGTCGATTTCGCCGCCGCGTTCGCTCAGGAGCATGGCGCGCATATCGTGGGTCTGCATGCGGAAATCGTCTCGGCCGTGCCGCTGGTGGCGCCGATGGAGATCCCCGATCCGGTCGCCGTGCAGGCTCTGCAGGACATGGCGCACAGCCAAGCCGTGGAGATCGAGCGGCTGTTCCGCGCGAAAATGGAGCGCGAAGGACTTGCCTATGAATGGCGCAACTTTGCAAGCACCGTCGGCTATGGTTCGGAGCCGCTGATGGAAAGTGCGCGTAGCGCCGATCTGCTGATCGCCGTGCAGCCCGATCCGGCCAAATCTTCGGACTCGCATGTCGATGTCGAAAGCTTCCTGTTCGAAAGCGGTCGTCCCGTGCTGCTCATTCCCTACATCTTTACCGAGCCGAAGCCGATCCATCGCGTACTGATTGCCTGGAACGGATCGAAGGAAGCCGCCCGCGCGACCTTCGACGCCCTGCCGTTCCTGCGGACTGCCGATTCCGTCGAGGTTTTTTCCGTCGACACCTCTGACAGCTCGACGCATTCGCCGAAAGAGACCGGCGTGGAGATTACGGCCACGCTTGTCCGCCATGGCATTCGTGCCAGATTGGAAACGGCGACTTGCGGCGGCAAGACGCCATCGCAGGTCATCGAAAATCGCCTCGCCGACGATAGCATCGATCTGCTCGTCATGGGTGCCTATACACATTCCTGGCTCTGGCAGTTGATTTTCGGCGGCACGACGCGGACGCTGCTGCAATCGATGACGGCGATGACGCTGCTTGCGCGCTGATGCCCATAAGCCTGCCGGATGTGCGGTGCAGCGGCGCTCTTGCCTTTTGAGCGCAAATCCAGCAGAAAGCAGCGACCGATGAGAGAATTCCCGCCAGGGAACCCATTCGCGTGGTCCACGGAGCGTGATCCCTAAAGTCCAAAATGGTTTGGGTGGGATCATCTTCGATCGGAGAGCCAGCGAATCGCGTTTCAGGATTTGGTCCTTGGTCCGCGCCCGTCGCGGGGTCTGCTCAGGGTCGCCGGCAGCGCCGGTGCGTTGTTATCCTCTGCCTCCCGGAGCCTTAGAGCCATGTCCCTGCCCGATAAAGCCTTTCCCGTATCCTGGGATCAGTTCCATCGCGATGCCCGCGCCCTTGCCTGGCGACTTGCCGGACTCAATCGCGAGTTCAAGGCGATCGTCTGCATCACCCGCGGCGGCCTCGTTCCCGCTGCCATCATCTCGCGCGAACTGAA